>CAIVSE010000032.1 GCA_903908535.1 Candidatus Doudnabacteria bacterium | reverse complement strand
CGCATGGCGCAGTTCATTGCGGAGACGGCCAACCATCCGCTCGCCGCCCATCTGCACACCATGGTGCTGCGGAGCATGAAGCGCGCGGTCTATTCGGCCGAAGCCTCCGGACAAACCGGTGGCTCCCCCAAAGGACTCCGCAAGTGGGTTCCGCTAATGGTTTTGAGCCTGGCGCTCACGATTATTATTTTGGACACCACCATCCTGAATGTTTCCCTGCGCACAATTATAGACGACCTGCATACCAACATCCAAAGCATGCAGTGGGTCATTACCGCCTACTCTTTAATGCTGGCAGCCTTTACCATAACCGGCGGGCGCTTGGGCGACTTGTTCGGCCGCAAAAAAATGTTCGTGGTGGGCGCGATTATTTTTGCCGTGGGCTCGTTTATTACATCCATAAGCAAAAGTGTGGGGGTGATGATAGCTGGCGAGGCGATTATAGAAGGCATCGGCGCGTGTTTGATGCTGCCGGCAACGGCCTCGCTTTTGGTTTCCAATTACACGGGGCGCGACAGGCAAATCGGTTTTGGCATTTGGGGCGGCATTGCAGCGGGCGCCGCGGCGCTCGGGCCCGTGGTCGGCGGCTGGCTCACAACCTATTATTCCTGGCGCTGGGCATTCCGCATTAACGTGTTTGTGGCCATAGTTTTGGTCGCGGCTTCGTTTCTAATTAAAGAAGCAATGGACCACGAAGAAAAACCGACCATAGATTTTGTCGGCATTCTTTTGTCTTCCCTAGGGCTACTTTCCATAGTTTTTGCTTTTATTAAAGCTTCCACATACGGCTGGTGGATAGCCGCCGCGCCGTTTACATTATTCGGCCAAAAAATAAATTTAGGCAGCCTTTCCGTCGTGCCGGTATTTATTTTATTGGGATTGATTATTTTGGCGGTTTTTGCCTGGTGGGAAAACCACGTGCAAAAACAATGCGAAACGCCTTTGGTCTCGCTTAAATTATTCGGCAATTCGCAATTTATTTTGGCCGCTTCCATAACCGCGATTTTGTCCTTGGGGCAGTCCGGATTGAGTTTTGCAATCCCGGTATTTTTGCAGGGCGTTAAAAAATTGGACCCCCTGCATACGGGTTTTGCCATGCTCCCCATGACTTTAACGCTGCTGGTCGCAGCGCCGCTGTCCGCCTACATTAGCAAATTCATCAGCCCCAAAAGAATTATCCAGATGGGGTTAATTCTTGATGTTTTGGCGTTTTTAGTTTTGCGTTCCGGCATTTCGGTAACCGCCGGGATTTGGGCTCTGGCTCCCGGCTTTGCCCTTTTTGGCGCGGGCGCGGGATTGATGATGTCGCAGTCCAGCAACATGGCGCTTTCCGCCGTTTCCGTGGAAGAATCGGGCGCGGCTTCGGGAGTTAATACTACGCTTCGCCAAATTGGCGCCACTTTAGGCTCGGCCATTATGGGCGCGGTTTTGATTTCGTCCTTAAGCGTTGGGTTAGTCAGCGGCGTAAATTCAAGCACGGTTATTCCCGCAAGCAGCAAGCCGGCCATTAGCCAGGCGGTCGGCCAGCAGGCATCCAATATAGAATTCGGTACGGGCATATCCGTAAGCGGCAGTTCTTTGCCGACTTACATTAGCAGCGAAATCGCGAGCATCAGCAACCAGGCGACGGTTGACGCGAACCGCAAAACATTTGTTTATTCTTTAATTTTTATTATTTTCGCCATTTTACTGTCTTTCTGGCTGCCAGCTTCCAGCAGTTTGGAAATCAACAAATCGCTGGCTGTAAACCAGGAAGAAGAATTAATTCCCCGCCATGTTGCCCGCCGCCGCGCTTTTGTGTTCGCGGCAGTGCTGGCGCTAATTGTGGGAGGGATTAGTTATAACGCGGGGGTTAAAAAAGGCGAACAAAAAGAT
>CAIVSE010000031.1 GCA_903908535.1 Candidatus Doudnabacteria bacterium | reverse complement strand
GGAGCAGACAAAGCGTGAAGGCCATCCAGCACTTTCGGGCATTTCTGATTGGCCGTTTTTATTTTTATAAAAAAGTTTGTTGGTGAAACTTTTGAGAATCATTTACGCAGGTACGAACGTCGTTTAAGAGTCCTAGCCAGAATAATTTTGCTTAAATCAGTTTTTGTTATATGATGTAACTAGAAACGGAGGATAGCTTATAGGATAAACGAACAGGCAAGTAGTTTGATATCACTCGTAGGCCCTAAAATACTGAGGTGAACTATGAATAGCATAAGGCTGATCGTTACCTGCGACAAGTGTGGCGGCTATACGCAGCCACATTCGCCCTGGCTCACTGACGATAAGCAGTTGTTAATCAGGTCGGTTTGTATCAACTGCGGAAAAGGCATCGAGACCTTTTATCCGCTGATTGACCTGTACAATGGCTGCCCCTCGCCTGACTACAAGCAGCTAAGGGCGGTTATCGACGGCGAGATAGAACGGATTACCGACAACAGGCCGCTCGTGCCGGTGGAGATAACCCCACAGGACGAAAAGATACTAAAGTCTTTCGGCATCGTTCCCAGCATCAAGTTCACACCGCCTTAAAAAAGCAGGCCGGGAAGGTTACTTCCCGGCCGTATTTATTTGGGCAAGCCATTGGCGAATGATTTGCTGTTGGGCCGGGGTGGGCGGCGCCCCTAACCTGCTGTTGAATTTTACACCAGGTCCCTGTATGGCCCACTTCACGCACTCGGCAAAATCTCCGGCGCCGGTGCTGAAGTCTGTGGTCTTGGGCGGTGGATACCACGGGGTTTTCGGTGGAATAGCCCGGAGCTTGTACCATTCAGCTCGCTGTTCCGGGGTAAAGAATACCCAGTCCACGCGGTGTGCCAGTTCATGGACTATTACTCCTGCCACTTGCGCGGGCCGCTCCTCTGGCCTCACCCAAATATCTATCCGGCGTTGGACGCTATAGGCCATGCCCAGGTAACCGGGTTTGCCAGGAAGAAAGTTTATGCTCCAGTCCGCTAAAAGTCCTCGCCAGTCCCACCTTATTTCCGCCAAAGCTTGCTCCCCAACTTTTTGATAATATTGGCTGTCTTCCGCTAACAGGGAAGTCAGCAAAAATAAGGTCAAAAATACTTTTTTCACCAGATGCCTCCTTTGGAGATTCTTCTTAAGCAGAGTATACTTCCATTAAACGAGCAAAGCAAATAAATAGAAAATATAAGGTTAAAATAGTATCGATGCCAAATTCCTCTCTTACTGTACAGACAGATACGAACGTCGTTCGGGAGGCCGAGCCAACAAAGATCACTCATATTTGTCTTAGCCTTTAGGTAAATTTCAATAAAAAAAAGAGGGGTAAGCACGCAGCCGACCCCTGAGTTCTCAAACTTAATAAGTAGTGATCTTTATGTGAGAGGCATAAAGACCGTTTGCCCTGACCTGTACCGGGACGGTGTTGCCGTCGTTAGCCTTGCAGAGATCCTGTTCCTCCTGATTTCCTGTCAGGCTGAGACCGTTTCATTTTCAGTGCCTGACAAGGCGCTTTTTTGTTATGCTTAAGCCTGAATAGAAACAATTAACAGGTTAATTTGATACAAAATGAGAAAAAAAACGAAACCCCCACTGTCCAATCTGTGGTAGCAACAAGACAATTAAAAAAGGAAGCCAGCTCGGATTAAAGCGTTACTTTTGCAAAAAACAAAAGCACTCGTTTAGTATTGACCACCGAGAAAAACCAGTTTTTTGGATACCCCACATTGACGGAGTGCCGTTTAGGAAGCTGGCGGATGAGCATAATTTGTCGCCAGCTCAGGTCTACCGCAAGGTGTTTAGTGAAATGGATAAGCTGCCAGAAAATACCTGGCTATCTAACGAATTTTGCAACAGGTGGAGCGGCAGATTAGTTATCGATGGTAAATACATAGCCGTTAAAGGCTACGACAAAAAAATACCCTTCATCTACGGGATTGATTTTCTAACTCACGATATTCCTGTTGGACTACTTGCCCCATCGGAAAACCTAGCTTCCTACGTCCAATTTTTTAACTTAATTCGCACCATCCATTACCCGATGCAGATTATCATCGCCGATGATAACGGCAGCGCCAGAGAGGCATTAAAATTAACTTACCCGACCATTAGAATGCAGCTTTGCCATAACCACTACTTGGAAAATGTTCGGCAACTGCTACAGGTTAGAACCGAGGAAAAATATCGGATTTTCTTTTACGATTTAAAAACAGCGTTTAGCCCTAAAAATTACCCAGACGACCGTAATTACCAGCTTCGCAGATTGCTATGGAGACACGGCAAGCACGACCAGACCGTGCAAGCCATCATCGCCGACGTTATGAGCCGCTACGACAGATTGTTCGCCTACGGCTACCATATGAAGCATTGTCCTAATACCACCAACATCATTGAGAGTTACAATTCACACCTACAAGCCAGATTAAAAAGCATTAAAGGTTTCCAAAGTTTTAAGTCTGCCGAGCGATGGCTCAATGCGTGGATGTTGCGGCGGAGAACCAAAGCATTTACCGATTGTGGTGAACCTTTTAAGCACTTAAACGGCAAAATGCCGATTGAAATGAGTATTAAAAAAGATGCCAATGTGTCGTCGGTTCTTAAGCTATTAACTCGTTAAAAAGACTAAAAATCAGCCCGTAAGTCAAGTCCATAAATCAACCATTTTTATCTTTTTCTTCATAATTAAGATGTTTTTTCAATATGATTATTGACAAAGTAGTCATTTTATGGTAAAATTGTAATTAAGGAGGATCCAATGAACTGGATTCAAGCGCACGTTGGACTATTAGTCCTGGTTTTTTTGACATCAATGGTCGTTTTGTCGGCCTGCGGTGTCAAACCCCTGACCAAATCGGACGCAAGCTCTACGGCTGCCTACAGCCGCAACAGCGTCAAACCGCTCCTCTTCGTCATCGGGCTGGTGGCAGTAGTTGCCGAATACAGCCTGTTCGCAGCGGGGGTAAAATGGGTGGCGGGGCTATTCTAAGTTCCGCACTTGAGTCGTCTGAGATGCCGCGTTCCTTCAAGCCTTCGGGCAAGAATGGACGCGGTGTTTTTTTGTCAAAATCCGTTTTTAAGCACTTGAAACGAAACGGTTACCCATCTATATGGCAGATGACCGCAAAAAACGTTATGGGGAACCCCGCATTACGGTACAGGTCCTTGATCAAAACGGTCTGATAAGTGCCGTCAATTTCCGACGGCTCTTCCGGCAAATCATCTATAGTTACATAGATGACCCCGATGTGGGTGTCGCTTGTCGCGGCGTAGACCTGCTCCGCCTTTATTTGAGCCGGAGCGGATACGGATGTTACCAGGATGCAGCCAAGCATCCAGGCAAGCAACTGCACTGAATTCCTTTTCATCTATTCCTCCTGACAACAACACAAAGAACCGGTTTTGGATTTGGCCCTTTGTCCGCCCTTGGGCAGAGAACTGCCGGTAAATCCCGGCAAATCCCCGCCAAACGGAAACTTCAGCATACCAAAAATTTCAACAAAAGTCCAAACCTATATGATAAAAGAGAATTCAGTGCAATATTAACTGAATCAGTAAACACCATGAACCTCCGGCGAGAGATAGACCCATTTTTTTCTTATCTGTACAAGACAGATTTAAACGTCGTTTAGGAGGCCGAGCGAAAATAATTTTGCTTAAGTAAGCAGAAATTTTAGCATACCCAGTTGGGAATAAAGGTAAAAGAGTGTATAATTATAATACAGATATTAAAAATAGCGTTATGAAAAAAATTATAACATTGGTATTTTGTTTAGCTGTAGTTAGTTTAGCGATTCCACCGGTAAATGCCGAGACTTCCTCTATACAAATATTGTCCCCGGCGGGCAATGAGCAGTGGGCTATAGGCAGCAATCAAATTATAAAATGGAGCGCCCCTGCCTCGATTGCGAGTGTTAATATTACAATGACTAATTACGTTGCCTGCATGTATTCTACTCCCCGCTGCATGATAGCCACTGTCTTGATACCCATTGCCTCCAATCTTCCTAATACCGGTTCTTATTCCTGGAATATTTCGTCCAACTTTTCCGCAGGAGATTATCTTTTAAATATTGGCGATGCCGGAAACAGCGGCCTTTCCGCCAACTCAAATGTTTTTAGTTTAACGGACTCGACTAATCTTAATAATGCCCATCCGGCTGGCAGCAACGTATCTTTTAACGGTACTGTATATTATATCCAACAGCTGACATTAACCCCTTATACAACAGCCGCGGCCTTTTTGTCGTATGGGTTTAATTCTTGGAGTAACGTCGTGCCCGCTTCCAGCGGTGATATGGCGCTTGCAAAAAATGATACCTTTATGCCTTACGCCCCGGGCAGTTTAGTAAATGACAATGGCACAATTTATGTTATCAGCAATAATCCCACCAATGGGATAATCAAGGATGGGATAACAAACGCGTCTATCTTTTTAGCATTAGGCTATTCCTGGGCTAACGTAATCAGCGGCGACACTTCTTTTATAGCCGCTGGTCCGGTAATTTCTTCCGTGGCAGCGCATATGCCGGGTACATTAATTAACCAAAATGGTACGATTTATTATATCAGCTCTTACGGCAAAATGGGCTTTCCTTCCATGGCGGTATTCAACTCCTGGGTATTTAATTTAAAAAATGTGGCAGAAGCCAACAGCGGCGACTTGGCTTTATCGCCAAACCCTTATGCCTCTACAGTCTCGGCTTGGACTCTGGGACAACTTTCTCCTGCCGTTGGCCCGGCGATTCCATAAAAGTGATCCGGATATATTTGGATTTTCATTAATGCTAAATCAAGCCGGGAATATAAACAAAGCCAAACCTCGGGTGTAGTCCTGACGTTAGTCGGGACGGAGACCGGGGAGGTCATTTAATTTGCGGAGTTGGCTGGGTCTGGTGGTTGTAGCCGCTGGTGACCGGGTTGGCTTATACTGATTTTGGCCGTGATCTTTATAATTATTTTGGTTATTATTACTGCCGCCCAGCAGATGCTGCGCGCCGGCCTGGTTTTGAAGATTTAAAATGCTGCCGGCAATAATTTGGGCGTCTTTATTGTCACCGCGGCTTTGCAGTTTGGCCTGGACGCTTTTTAGCGCGGTTAAGGCATCATTAACTTCCATATTGGCCTGTATCCTGGCTTGCGTTTCCAGCGGTGTCTGGATAGTTAACGCCGGGGGGGTGGAAGAACTTATCAAGCCAACCGGATTACCGGAAGCGTTTGGCATAATGGCTGTTGGCACCGGGGTTTGCGCGGCCAGTTTTTGCAATTCCACAATCCTTTGCCGGGCGAACTGGGCTTCCAGTACGGCCTTGCTTTGGTCACTGCTGGCCAGGCTTAGCTGGACTTTTTCGGTGGTGATTTTAACTGGATACAATAAATCTCCGGGAATGGCATTGCTTGAGGCAAAAGCCGTACCCGCGACTAAAGAAAACACCGCCGCGGCCGAGACCGTGTAACGTAAAATAAGCTGCCGCCGGCGCGTCCAAAAGCCAACCGGCGTTTCCGTTACGTCCTGCCTGGCAATGGCCAGCAGTATGTTTTGTTTTATCCGCGCTTGGTCCTGGGACGTTAAGGCGTCCGCGGCCGGGATTAATTTCGGCAGGGCCTGGACTTCTTTTTTAAATTTTTTAGCGCTAAATATCATAGATCATTGTTTAAAATAAGACGGACTTTTTTTAGGGCCCGGAACTGGATGAGCCTTACTGCCAAATTGCTTTTGCCCAAAATTTTAGCCACTTCGCTTAAACTGAATTCCTGCAAAAACCTTAATTCCAAAACCTGTTTGTAGAGCGGCGGCAGTTGGGTAAAAGCTTTTTGCATGCTTTCACCGTCCGATAAGCTCTGTATTTCCCGCTCCACGGAATAATTGCCCGCTATATCAAATTCTTCATCCATGCCTATAACAGTGGGCGCGCGATAAGTTTTGCGGAAATGGTCATTAACGGTATTGGCGGCGATTTTATATAGCCACGCCGGAAAATTTAGATGATCGGTCCTGAGGACAGGCAGGCCCTTGTAAGCTTTTATAAAAATATCCTGTAAAATATCTTCGGCCTGCTGTCGGTCCTGGATTTTTATACGGATATATTTAAAAATCCGCTGGGCGAATAGGTCGTATAACTGCCCAAAAGCCTCAGCTTTACCCTGTTTTGCTTGAAGAACCAGTTCATCTATATCCATGTCTTACATCAATAATAACGCTAAAATCCGCACTTTGTTTTACTTTAATATACCGCAATTGTAGCATTTTTTGGCAGTGAAACGAAAGGCCGGATATTACGATATACCAAATGTCGGGACAATTAATAAGAAAGGAAAATTTTATGAAAAAAATTATAAGCTGGACTGTGGGTTTGGCTACTATTGCAGCCACTGTGGCCTTTGGGGTTATTCCGGCCGCGCATGCCGCCGTGACCTTCACGGCCACACCGGCCCCGCTGGTTACCGCCAATATGGTCTTGCCGCCAAGCAGCCAGCCCACGGCTGTGTTCAGTTTCGGATTGGCCGCCAATGCCGGAGAAACTTTGTCTAACATTGTGGTTCAGGTTAACTCTGCCAATGGCAGCACTATAACCGGCAGCCACTTAGCCGCGCTTGCAATTTACCAGGACAACGGCAGCGGCATTTTTAATCCGGGCAGCGATGCCTTAGTGGGCAGCCAAAATACTGTTAATATAAACAGCCCCACTACTATTTATCCGGCCACCTCTACGCCTGCTTCAGGCAAGTTCTATGTCAGCCTGGCGACCTCTGCGGCCTGGACTGGCACTTCTCCGGCCGATGCCATCTCAATAATTCTACCCAGCAACGGTATTAATACTTCTTCCAATTCGCCGACCATTACCCAGGTGGCTACGGCCATAATTTCGGCGCAAACTTATATTTTAACTTCCAGTATAACTACTTCCATCCATGACGCCAACGAAAACGCCATTTCCGCGGCTAATAGCGGTACTATAGTGCATGATGTTGTTACAGTCAGCGGCAGTGGTGCTGTACCCACGGGCAATATGACTTTGAGTTTTTTTAACAACAACACTTGTTCCAACTCTCCCGTCGCCACTTCCGGCAGCCTGGCCTTAAGCAGTGGCAGTGTGGATGCCAACGGTTTTGCCCAGGGTCCGTTGAACGCCGGCCAGTATAGTTTTTTGGCCAGCTATAACGGTGACGTTAATTATGCTTCCGCTAGCAGCGTTTGTGAACCTCTGACAATTTCGCAAAATGGCACGGTTACTATTTCCACCCAGTTGTCCGCCAGTACGGTTGCCACCGGTACCGCGGTTACAGATTCCGCGGTGCTAAATAATGTTACTTCCAATGCCGGCGGCTCCGTAACTTACAATGTTTATTACTACTCTGTTTGCAGCGGCACGCCGGTGTTCAGCAACACCCAAAGCGTGGTTAACGGCGTAGTCACTATGTCCGCGGATTTTGTCCCGACCAATTCCGGCACTTATTACTGGCAGGCGGTTTATTCCGGCGATGCCAATAACCGCGCCGCCACCAGCAATTGCGGCAGTGAAGTTTTGGTCGTCAATAATTCCACTACCACGTCGCCCCAGGTTTGTACTGACGGCTTAATTAACGGACGTATCTATCATTTGGTCGGCTCCGGCCAATTTTACATTGCGGAAAACTGCGCCCTGGAGCCTACCGCCAACCCCAACCCTTCCGGCAATAATAACAACCATGCCGGCAGGGGAGGCTCTTGCAACACTATTGGTTTTAACTCCTTAAGCCGGTTTAGCAACCAAATTAACATTAACCATAGCGTGGTCATAAATTCCAAAATTCAGACATCTGCCAAAGCAACAGGTAAAGGTAATATTTTTTCCAAGCTTTTCAGCTTCAGCCGCCATTAACAGTAATAGAGAGCAAATAAGTTTTCCAAACCCGCGGTTCTAGAGCCCGCGGGTTTTGGTATTTTATTTCTGACTTATCATTATCCGGCGAAATGAGATTAATCCGCCGGATATTTCAACTTGCCAATCTGCGCATGAGTAGTTTTGCATTCAGCTGGTATATTTAAGCCTTATTTATAATCAAGTTCGGAGTACCCATGAATGAATACCCGCTAAACCCCAGCGCCTATAGGGAATTTAAACTAATAGGGGTATAATATAATTAGACTACTTACCAAGGGTATAAAAATTAACAACTATAAATTTATGTCCAAATTGCTTAAGGTATTTGCTGTAAGCGGCCTGCTAATGCTGGCCTTTGCGGGACACCAACCGCAGGCTCTGGCGGCCTCCGGTGTTCCGAACACCATTACCATTACGGAAAAGAGCGGCTCCAACCAGACTAACTATCCGGTGCAAATTGGCCGCCCTTTTGTTCAGGGCGAAATCCCGAGCGGCCAATCGCCCCAGGCTTTTTTGGGTTCCGCGGCCTTAAATACCCAGGTGGATGTTAAAAACCGCTGGAGCGACGGCAGTTTAAAGTTTGCCCTGGTCTCTTTTATTTTGCCGTCTTTGCCGGCCAACGGTTCGGAGACAATAACTTTTCTGCCCGGATCCACGGTCGGCAACACACCCTTAACCACGGCCCAGATGCTCGATCCCTCATATAACTTTGACGCCCAGATGCTTTTAACCAACAAGGCGACTTTAACCGCCGATGCCCGCACCATGCTCGGAAACGGCGATTATACCCTATGGACTTCGGGGCCGTTGACCCAAACCGTGCTTATTGCCGATGACACCAACACCCAAACCTGCAACGGCCACGCCTGTTCCAAATACGATATTGGTTTTGACGCCAATAAATCTTTTCGGCCGAGATTCTACGTGACTTTTTGGCCGTCCAGCCGCAACGTGCAAGTGCGTTTTGTCGGGGAAATCGCCAATACCGAAACCCTGCAAAACCAAACCTATTCTCTGGCGCTGAATTTGGGACAAACCAACCCGACTCAGGTCTACACCAAACCAAGCTTCACCCAGCTGGCGGCAACCAGGTGGACCGAGGAGTACTGGATTGGTCCGACTCCGAGCGATATCCAAATTGATTACAATCTTCCTTACCTCATTGCCACCGGCTATTCGCCGAATTTTGATTTATCCAAAATTCCTTCCGCCTCCGCCATTGCGGACGACTACGCGGCATGGACATCGGCAAATACCGACATTAACGGTCTGGGTACCCTGACCTGCGCTATGAGCGGAGCGGGCGATAAGCCCGAAGTCGGAATTTTTTCCGACTGGTCAATTTTATGGCTTTACAGCATGGATAACCGCATGAAAGATGTGGCTTTTGGCAACGCGGATTTGGCTGCCGGACAATTTGCCTGGCATTTGCGCGAAGGCAAACCGGGTAAAGACATCAACCGCGGCGACCCGCCGGGAGCCGGCACCGGCGTGGGCAAAATTTTAGCCGTCACCAACCGGCCGACTTACTTTGGTCTTGACTGGACCCACCAAGGCACCGCGGCAAGCGACGCAATTGTTCCGGTCGGCGACATTACCGGCATCAACCACTGCTCCGTGGATACTTCCCACGCCCCGGATTTGTGGATGCCGCTTTATTTTACCACCGGCGATTATTGGTATTTGGAAGAATCCCAGTTCTTTTCTTCCTACGTGGCGTCGTACACCGATGGGATTTTTACCAAAAATGACGCGGGCAGAGGTCCAACCGGGGCCGAGGGCGCGGCGGACGACGAAGAAAGCCGCGCTGAGGCCTGGACCTTTTCCGGCCGGGCGCAGACCGCCGCCATTTCACCGGACGGCAGTCCGGAGCAGGCTTATTTTACCAACCTATTGCGTGACGCCATTGCCACGGAAGAAGGCGCACACGGCATCCCCAATTCCCAGCCCCAAGATGCCGAATGGTCTACCATGTGGAATTGGGGCAAAACTTACCGTTACCCGGTCTATGGCGGCTCGCCGCTGCACGCCTGGTATACCGGTAATAGCGGCTTAGTCGACTCCGCAACCTTAAATGCTTCCACCTGCTCGGACGCGGACAGTCCGTGGATGGAAAGCTATTTGATGCTCGCCCTAGGCCGGGTTAAGGAACTCGGCTACCCCGATGAATCTTTGGTCAGCTGGTACGCGCCGTTTTTTGTCGGTACCCTCACCGACTCGGGGTATAATCCTTATTTGATTGCCATGTACCGTGACTGCACCAAAACTTCGGCCGGCTGGCTGACTTCCTGGGCGGCCAAAAAAGCGCAGTTTGTGACCAACGGGTCCGGCGGGACAAATTATACAACCATTACCTCGTGGCCGAATTTGTCCGGCACCGATTCCTGGTACTATGCCCGCATAGCCACCGCGGCCGTTTCCATGATGGCCTCCGAGCCCGGCGGCAGCCAAGCCTGGAATTTTATGAACGCCGCTTCGCTGTCCGTCCCACAGGGCGACGGGGCTTTAGGGCTGGACCCGAAGTGGGACATTATGCCCCGCTCCATCAACAATTCCGCGCCCGCCCCACTCCCGCCTCCCGCCGGCCAGCCGGTTGCTTCCTCCACGCCGCCGGCCAATCCGCCCGCGTATCCCTCCGCCCCGGCTTCCGGCCACACGGTTTATCCGCGGGTCGGCGAGCTGGTTTATAAACAGGACAAAACGGTTTATTTGGTCGGTTCAAACGGTCTTTACGGTTTTCCCAACGCCGCTGTGTTTTATTCCTGGGGCTATAAATTTTCGGATGTCATAGCGGCCAACAGCGCCGAACAGGCCTTGAGCATGATTGGGGTGATACCGGCAAAAGCGTCCGGCTGTAAGACCCCGCTGGACCAGGTTGCCGGCACCTGCGGCAGCTCCCCATCCCCATCCGCCGCGCCCCGCATTGGCCAGTTGGTTTACAACCCGGGAAGCCAAACGGTTTATCTGGTCGGCGCAACAGGTCTTTATGGTTTTCCCAACGCCGCGGTGTTTTACGCCTGGGATTTTAGTTTAGCCGAAATATTGCCGGAAAATTCCGTTGAGCAGGATCTGGCCATGGTTGGATTGGTTCCGTCCCCCGCACCGGGATGCAACAACCCGTTAAGCCAGATTTCCGGCTCCTGCGACAGCGCCTCTCCGTCGCCTACTTCAACGTCTAATGTCGGCCAATTGGTTTACAATCCGACCACCGGAAATGTTTATTTGGTCGGCCCACACGGCCTTTACGGTTTTGCCAGCATAACCGTCTTTAATTCCTGGGGTTTTACCGTTTCGCAAATTGTGCCGGAAAATTCCGCTGAAGCCGCCTTAAGCCAAATCGGCATTGTGCCGGCCAAGCTGGCCGCGTGTAAAACTCCGCTGGACCAGATTATCGGCACCTGCGGCAATCCTTGATATTTTGGCAATACTTCGTGCCTCAATTGTCTACGCATGAGTAGTTTTGCGTCCATACCAAAAACTGCTTGACAACAAGGGCAAAATAAGCTAAAATTAAATAACTCTCTTTGCCAAAAGGATTGAGAGCAAAAACAAAACTCCGTCTTGGTTGGCGAAGTTTTTGTATCCTGAGGAGGATAAAAAGATGAAGCAGAAGTTAGTTATTGCCGTCGCTATAGTGTTCTTGGCAACGGGCGCATTTGCAGGCACCATAAGCTGGAGCCTCACGGGCAACGGCACGGGCGCGGGCATTACCGCCAGCGGAACGCTAACCACGGGCATCGAGTATACGCCCGGGGTTTACGCCGTAACTGCCTTCACGGGCACCTTTTCCGACCCGAACAACATTATATCGGGGGCAATTACGGACCCGTTTACTGCTAACGGGTCGGAGCAGACCAGCTCCGACGGGCTTTACTACTACGACAATATGGTGTATTCAGCCTATCCCGTTTTTGACTCTTCCGCCGGCATGCTGTTTAATGTCAACGGCGGCCCGTCAGTGTCGGGTGGGGCAGAGGTAAACATCGCTGGCGACGGCGGTAGTGGGTACTATGTGTGGGAAACCACCACTGACAACACGTATCTACCCGGCAACGGTGCCGGATACGAAGCCCAGTTCAGCGCGGCCACCCCCGAACCGGCGACTCTGTCGCTGGTCGGCCTGGCATTGCTCGGCCTCGGCATCGGCGCCCGCAAGCTCAAGGCGCACAAGCAGTAGCATCAAGCCGGGGACCTGGATATCTTACGAGATTCCAGATCCCCGGTGTTTTTTTTATAACCCTGAAAGTGGAAAAGTTAGCTTTATTTAGGTGACGTTTGTTAGTATGATTTTGGCAGGGTTTTTAAGCATCTTGCCAAGGGAAGGCTCTTGTTGTTAGAATAGCTTGTCTCAACCGGAGACAATAAAACCTAAAGGAGAGTTGGATTATGAGTATGCAGCGTTTAGTTGTTGCGTTTTTGTTCGTTTTCGGAACTGCCATGGGCCAGGTAATGCCCAAAGAGGTAAAACCCGGTAAGCCGTATGGCCTCCAGAACATCAAAAGCTCTGATGTGGTCAAAGCTGGAAAAGTCGATCTCTGCGGCAGCTATTTTGCCAACTCCAGGCCCCTTGTCTACTTTGAGTTGAGAGGAGGCGGCTTTAACCCTGCCATTATAAGCCGCAGCAAGTTTGCCACTAAGTTGGTCGAGGGCCAAAAAGCCCCGACTGTAACCTTTCTCCAAAATCCGGAATTGCCTGATTTCCAAATCCTCGTTCATATTTCACCTGCGGATTATGACAAGGAAAAGGCCTGTCTTCCAACCCCAGAGTGATATGCTCAACTCCTGCCGCTCAGACAGGCCGCCGCCCGACGGATACCAATCGGGCTTTTTAAGCAAAAAAGCCCTTAAATAAAGGTTGACAAAGTGGATTTTTTTTGATAATTTTATGTGGCATCTCAAGCCAAAAATCGAGGGATGGTATTTTGTAGTTGCGCAAAAATTATGTAGCGCAATCGTTGCAAAATCAACAGACTTTGGCACAAGGAGGACTTAGTGGAAACTCTCACACAAACCCTTAGTTTAGGCTCCAAAATTGTGGAGTATACAAAGGGGCAAACCATTTACAATTATGAGAAGCCGACAGAGAACATTTACCTTATCATCACAGGGCGGGTGTGTGTCTCCCGTCTGGCTGATAACGGTAAGATAGTCATGATGGATATCTACCATGACAATGAGTTCTTTGGGGAATTGACATTCCTGAGGCTGACGAGTGACGCCGAGCAAGCGACGGCTCTGGGCCCCGTTGAGCTGATGGCCATAGCCATTTCGCAGATAGAAACAGTCGTCAAACAGACCCCGCGTTTGGAGTTAGTGATGCTGCAGATTATGTTGCAGCGCAGCGAAAGTTTCCAGCGTCGCATTCAGAGCTTAGTGACGGAGAAAATTCCCCGGCGCACGGCTCGCGCCCTTCTCCACTTTGCTGACCGATTGGGTGAGACTCGCCGGGACGGGTCAATATGCATTCCCTGGATGAGTCACCAAATGCTGTCAGAATTTGTAGGGACATCACGGGAGATGGTGTCGAGCTGCATGAGTAAATTTCGACGGCAGGGCTTAGTGTGCTATCGGTCCAATAGGGATATTACCGTGCATTATGATGACCTCCGTAACTGGTTGAACCAGAACAGCTAGACTCTCCGTTAAACAGTGACGGCATACCGTTTTCCGGTATGCCATTTTTTTATAGCTTAATTGATAGACCAAATCTGCCTGGACTTGGGCAGAGGTTTTAGACAAAATAAAAACCCGGTCAACCATTGACCGGGCTGTTCACCATCCACGCCTGATGTTTGCTAACGTCGGGCAAACTCGGGCTTGAGGACGACCTGCTTCCTCCATATATATACCAGGCCGAGGAGAAGCCCCGTGCCGAGCAGCGTAACAGTTCCCGGCTCGGGAACGGTGCCTAGTCCCCCCGACCCATTACTACCTTCTTGGTCAAAGCCGCCGCTTCCAAAACCAATGGTATCTGCGGTACCGCAGCCGGTGGAGACCGTGTCCTGAATTAAGGTTACCTGGGTGGTAGCCGACAGAAGCCGTCCGCATTCCAAGTTGAGGTCTCCGTCGCTGCTGATCAAATCATTCGCTAACACGTTTCCAACGAACGTGTTGCCGTTGAGGGTTGCGGAGGTACCGACGCTCCAGTAAATTCCTACCCCTGCGCCGTCGCCTACGTTGATCACCGAGACTGTTGAAGTGCTATCCGTAATCAGTGTGCTCGGGAAGATAAAATCCCAAACGGCATTGGGGTTGCCTTCGCCGTCAAGGATTAATGCTCCGGACAAATTAGTAGCCGCGGCGGTAACGGTATAGACGCCGGGAAAAATTGTCCCAGTGAGATCGGGCCCGATAGTGGTACCCGGTCCAAAAGCATTCAAGGCGAGGATCGCAGCATCCAGCTCAATTTGAGCGCTCTGTGCTAGGCCTGTATCCGCTTGTAACGACCCGAAGAGGAAATTATATCCTCCACCGAGTGAGCCGTTTGGGGCAGATCCGAGGTTGCCGCCAATAGTGCTATAGGCGACGTTGGTCACCCCCGAAGCACCAAGAACAGCAAAGCTCGCTAGGTCAGACGCTAGTATCGACCCGGCATTTGCTCTCAAAGCAAATGCAAGCAAGAACACGACGGCCAGTGCCGCCGTGGGTAATGCAAAACGTTTGTGCATTTGTTTCCTCCATAGAGATGTACAGCTTCCGGGTCATGACTCCAGAAGTTTCTTGGACTACAATAATCTAAAAAATATTATCCCAAGAGGGCTAATGCAAATTTGTTTGCTCTAAACCTTTTGGGACAAAAAACACCGGGAATACGCCTCCGATGTCTAAAATAAAAATTTATTTTGATTTTTATCATTATACAGGAAGTTTAGCCTTATGTCAAAACCCCAGTAATTTTAGGTTAGCATCCCATATCTCCTCGCGCCAAACTTCGCGGTGCTCGGAGGCTCTACAGTTACCAATACCGGTTCTACGGTTGTTAACGGGGATTTGGGTTTAAGTCCCGGCACTTCAGCCACGGGATTTCCACCGGGCACGGTCAATGGAACACAACACGTGACTGACGCGGTGGCAGCCCAAGGCCAGTCAGACTTGGTCACGGCTTACAATGCAGCCAGCGCTCAAACAGGTGCTATAACAGTATCAGGCGATCTTGGCGGCCGAACATTAACACCGGGTGTATACAATTCCGCATCGTCACTTGGCCTGACAGGCACATTAACATTAGATGGACAAGGAAATCCAAACGCAGTTTTTATTTTCCAAGTCGGGTCCGCCCTGACTACAGCATCGGCAAGTAATGTGAATCTTATCAATGGCGCCCAGGCCTGTAATGTTTTTTGGCAAGTTGCCTCGTCTGCCACCCTTGGGACAAACTCTACTTTTGTCGGAACTCTTTTAGCTTTTACTTCAGTTACGGTAACCACCGGCGCTGTGGTTAACGGCAGGGTCTTAGCCCGCAACGGCGCAGTAACATTAGACACCGACTCCGTTACCAGGCCAACTTGCGCGGCCGTAGTTGTTACTCCCGTTACCATCCCGACGCCCACTCCAACTCCGACTCCGGTCACCATTACACCAACACCAACCTCAACTCCGACACTTGTGGTGGCGCCGACAGTAGTTTCTATCCCAGCGCCAACTTCGGCGTTATCAATGCCTATACCCGGTTTGCCTAAAACCGGCGTGGACCCAAATTCGCCAAAACTTCCTTGGCAATTTCTGGCCTTCATTTTAGTGGGTTCCGCACTTGTAGCCGCTTACTTTAAAAGGAAGCAGATATTTCCAGTAAAGTAGGTTTAAAAATTTTGCGCCTAAAAATTCTAAAATGGGGGCTATTGATAATAGTCTTGGTTGGGTTTGCAATCCTGCTTTTTCAATATTCCAATAAGTCACCCAATAAACTGGCGCCGCTTAAATTGGCCCACATCCAAGGAATCATCGGCATACCCGCCCGTATTATTATTCCCAGCATCAATGTGGATGCGGCGATTGAGCAGGTAAGTGTAACGGCTGATGGGTTTATGGATGTACCTAAGTTTCCGCTTGACGCCGCCTGGTATGAATTAGGCCCCCGTCCGGGAGAAAAAGGCAGCGCGGTAATTGATGGGCATGTTGATTGGTACCATGGAGCAAAAGCAGTATTCCTGGATTTGCATAGTTTAAAGCCTGGCGACAAGATTGAAATCCAAGACGACCAAGGTGCGGTTATTACTTTCGTGGTGCGCGAAATTCGGAGTTACGATCCGAATGCGGATGTTCCAGATGTGTTTGGCTCAAATGATGGAAAAGCACATCTCAATCTTATTACTTGTGGAGGAGTTTGGAATGCGATAAAAAAAACCCACTCCGAGCGACTTGTAGTATTTACGGATAAAGAAGTGAAATAATAAAAACAACAAAAATAGGTAAATTATGATATAATCAAAAAAATCATAATTTATGTTAAATATAGATAAAATAAGAGCTGATTTCAGTATTTTGGGCAAGAAAAATGGGTCTGTCCCAATATAT
>CAIVSE010000030.1 GCA_903908535.1 Candidatus Doudnabacteria bacterium | reverse complement strand
TATGGACTCCGGAGAACTGGCCGCAGGTTATGGCAGTCAACGGGATTAAAACCTTTTTATGCCCTACGGGAAATAAATTGGTTTTACCCTTGACCGGCCGTAAACGGCCAGTATAATGAGAAGCCATAAGGAAGCAAAGAGCTTAATTTCAATGCTTTATGGAGCTATAATAGACCCTTGATTTTTCCATTATTTTTGCTATAATAAAGGGTCTTTTGGCAAAGTTCGTTTGTGGTGAGCCAAGAGCATTGGGAGGTGTATTTATGGGATCAGCAGCGATCCCCGACGAAAAGAAACGGGCGATCGTCTACATGCGCGATGTCCGCTGGGATGTCGTAGTCCCGCTCGGTTTGGAGTGGGAGTTTATGCAGGCGTTCGGCCAGGCATTCCGCCGCCAAGATACGATGGATGGAGGTAGCTTCATCAAGGCGGTGGACGGTTACTACGAGCACGGAGGCGGCTGGCACATCCAGGTCAGCGTCAACGAAAGCGAAGAAGTCCATCTGCTGGAATTCTGCCGCGAATTCTTCGGCGCACGCGGGATTTCGTTCCGCGAACCCGAAGCGGTCGTCCATTCGGCGGCCGTGGCATTCCTCGGACTGTTCCACAAACAGGTCGAATTGAAAATGAAGGACGATGGAGCATTCAGGGGTGAAGTACTCAAAGGCATGGTGATTGGCGTCGGCCCGACTTGCGTCACGCTGACACTTGAGCCCGAACATCCGCTTCACGGGCGAATTGTCAACGTTTTCTTCGAGGACATCGCTGACACAACATTGGAGAAAAAGCCGTCCGCCTGAACGGGAATCAGGCAAGCCAATTGACAAAGGAGGTCTATGGCAGACAGTCAACCCCGCCCGATCAACAAGGGCGAAACGTTTATCGTCAAAGGCGGCAGAGCCTACGTCGGCGACGAGCGAGTCACAATTCCCCAGTTGTCCTACGTCCAGCTCAACGGCGGGGCGGACGGCCACTGGGAAATGAGCTTGAATGACTACCTCTTCCCGCGCGGGATGGCCAAATCCCGTAGCGAGAGCGGAGAACGCCCTCGCAATCACGTCATGATGTCGGCGGGTATCCTCGTAGATGTGGAAAAGCAGAACTGCCGAGTTACTGTCGTGCAGGTTTACAAGCCACCGGTGGCCAAAGACTGCGTGGTGCGTTGTGTGGAGCATTTCCAGCACATCCCCGCGGCGCAGGTTACCGACGAGACCATTATTACCGGCGACCATCACACGTTGGATGAGTTCGGCAAGTCCCTCTCTCACGCCTTCGGCAAACCGATCCTGGTGGAGAAGGGAGTGACAGTCCGTCAGCTCGTGTCCAACATCGGACAGGCTCTGTAGCCATGAACCTGCCGCAACCGCGCCCTAGCCGGCGCAACAACACTGCTCGAAGCGCACGCCCACCCACCGGGGCAACGTGCGCTTCTATTTTTTTAAATAAGATTTTGTTCCTTAAAACTTTTATGAGATTCTGCAGTTACAATTACATGGTCCAAAACTTCAATACCGATAAGCTTGCCGGCATCTTTTAGACGTTTGGTTACGGCGATGTCTTCGTCCGAGGGTTCAAGACTGCCGCTTGGGTGGTTATGGACAAAAATGACAGAGGCGCAGTTTTTAGATATTGCCGTTCTAAAACATTCCCGCGGATGAATAAGGCTGGTGTTTAAAGTTCCTATGCTGATAATCTCCCGGCTGATGATTTGGTTTTGGGTATTAAGGAAAAATACCCCAAAACACTCTTTATCCCTTTCCCTAACATCCCAGCACCTCTCGGCTATTTCCAGGGGACTGCATACTAGCCCCGGCATAGCTTTAACTTTAAGATTGGCCGATAAGTAGTTTTTGGCCTTTTCCTTAGCCTCCCTCTCATTGACTGCCTGAAACCGATAGTTCACATTTATTTGATATTCCATAATCTTTTTTTGCTTACTGATTATGGCTAAAACAAAATTCTGGAATGCCCGGACAGTCAACGGGATTAAAACCAATTTATGGCCTACGGCAAATAATTTGGTTTTACCCTTGACTGGACGGGATCCAGAATTATAATAAAAAGCCATAAGGAAGCAAAAAAATAACACCTCATTACCGAGGTGTCATTAAAATTAAAAAATAGTTATGCCGCGCACTTTTCCATTGTGCTTTTTGTAATAAAAATGGTAGAAGAACAGTTTATCGCCAGAGCTTTGCTAACAGTTATTCCTTCAAAGGCTACATAAACAACTTTTTTACCGGCACCAATCGCGGTTTCAATAGCCGGCAGTATGTCGCTATCCGAAGAAATAACATAACAAGTTTCGTACTCATTTTTCAGCGCGCCCCGGACTATATCGGTAGCAATTCTAACGTCTACGCCTTTTTCGTGCCAGACGCCCTCGTTTCTTAACATAAAGCCTTTTTTGACAACAATTTTTTGCTGTTCTAAAAAGTAAAACAATTTTTGTTGATTAGCGTACATTGGTTTGCCAAAATACTGCGGGCGGATTTCGCCTACGCAGTATTCAATATCGTTTTCGGAGCCGCCGGTTAAAACCTCGGCCAGTTTGCGATATTGAAAATTAGTTAGATGCACAAGGGGAGCTAACTTTTTGGCTTTATGATAAAAATTACTGCCATCTAAGATGACAAGATTCTTGGACATTTTGTTTGAAAATTAAAAGCCCTTGGGTCCTGTTACAGAGCCAAGGGGAGGTAAGCAAAAGGAGTATTCCTTAGCAACCATAATCTGTTTATCAACAACTGTATTACTATCGTACACGATCGGTTACCTTTTGTCAACACCCTTTAAAAGTGCTAAAATTAAGG
>CAIVSE010000029.1 GCA_903908535.1 Candidatus Doudnabacteria bacterium | reverse complement strand
GAGCCGCGGCCGGCGGCGCAGGCGTTAAAATACGTTCTAATTCCCCCACCTGTTTGTCATTCATCAAACCAAGGAGCATCAGCCACTCTTCCCGCTCCTGGGCGTTAAGAATAGGTGAAGTTTTTATCAAACCGGTCAGATGCTGTTTTTGCTCGTCGGTCATTTGTTTTTGCTTTTTAGTTCATTAAGTTTGACGTCAATTTTCCTTTGCTCCTCGGCCCGCCTCTGCTGCGCGACCCTGACCCAGTCGTCGGGGTCAGGCTTATTAACACCCGTGAATGGGGCGGCCGGTTTAGGAATAACCGGCGGCGCAGTAGCAACAGTCTTCACAGCGGCCTTGGCGCTTTGTCCGGCTAAATCCGCCTCATAAGCCTCAATCTCACCTTCCGTCACTTCCGGATTCATCAGCCAGGCATGGAGTTTGATAATTTCCAGCAAATCCTTGCGCTCATAAACATTCAGCCTTTGCACATTGGGCGCCCGCTCTATATATTGTATCTGGTCAAAGGCCACCCGCTCGGTTAAAGGCTTATTAATAAAAGCAAAATAGTCCTTAAGCCAGTTAGCGATAGTGGGGGGATAGTTTTTTTCATCGCGCACCAACCCGCTTGCGCCAAGTTGTTCCGCGTTGCCCTCCAGTGACATCCGCAAATTCTGCCCCCAGGTTCCGTCATCGGAAAGCTCCTCCAGCAAATAAACTCTTTTAAATTCCATGACAATATTTAAAGCCCTGACAAAATACAGCAAGTCATTTTTAATGATTTCATTTAATTCTGTCTCCGGCAACCAGTGAAAAACCTTGGATTCAAAATTATTTAAGGCGGTTAAGGCTTCACCAAACCCCGGCGAAGCATGAGTTTGCATATACTGCCGCACGTCCTGCGCGAACGGAATGATCAGTTCGCCAAAACCGTAATCCGGATTATCCGGAGCGGACTTGAATAACTCAACCGCGCCGGTAATGTCACCATGGGCTAAAACCTGATAAACTTTGGCTTCATTTAGAAGGAGCAAGCAAACCTCTTCCGCCTCCTCGCCAAAGCTAGAGCGCGAAACCCGTTTGTAAATAAAATCCAAAGTTTTCCGCCCGACCACAGGCAAAATACCAAGAAGATCGTTCTTCTGGATTTCAGACAAACGGCTGTTGGTAATTTCTGTTTTTATTTGGTCAATGGATAGCTGCATTTATAATAAAACTTAAATTATGGCACATAAGTATCAAAGTGGCCTTTGGCGGCTGCCGCGTCCAGGGCGTTTACTCCGGCAGGCACGGTCACCGGCGCACCCCTGGCTCCTAGCAGGGTCCTCAACGCGATTTTTTCTTTCTTCTTCAACTGCTTTATCATATCTCTGGCAACGTCTGGGTTGCTGGCCATGGCCGTGACAATATCCTTTAGCACTGTTGTGGCCGTACCTGTCAATGCCACGCCTCCGGTCATATACAAATCTTTATCAACTTTGGCCATATCCTCAATGGACAAAGAATTTAATTTTTGATCACGCGCGCCTGTCCCAGGTCCGGTTGTCGGGATATTGCTCATATGCTGGTACCTCCCTTTATCGGCCTCATTTTTGTCTACCTGCTTCCTGGTCTGATCCACTTTATTTTTATCGTCTGTTGATTTCATTTTTCCATCCATTTTTCTGTAAACATCATTTATATCGCCCCCGCCGACACCTAGAGCCACGGCTCCCATGTAATTTTCCTCTGTCGCCACTTTCATAAGCGCCTTAAACTCCACGATGTCGCCTTTATTAATAGCATTATTAAGGGCCGTCACGACCTGTGCTTCCGAGGCATTGGCATAAGTATCGTGGGCTTTTTTTACTTTTTCATTTTCCCTCTGCAATTTCAGTTTTTCTGCCGCCCTGGCTTTTGGATCAACAAGGTCTGTCGCATGGGCGGCCAGCATTTCTTTTGCTTCTTTATATTTATGCTCGCGCGCCTCTTTTTTAGCCGCTCCCTGTGCCCCAGGGGCCAATACGCCAAATCCCAAACTTTTACCAAAACGTTGTAGTCCAGTATCGCTATCCTTTGGCGCTAATTTATCAGCCAATTTTAATCTGGTATTTCGGTCAACATACATGCCGGCGGCCTGACTTTTTTCTTTAATTTTATTGCCCGTATAAGTAAACGGCCACTTCATGCCTTTTTCGCCAATATCGCTTAATATGCCGCCGCCGGCCACCCCCATCCAGTTGGCGACCTTAATGGCTAATATCAAAAATACCAGCAGCATAATATTACTGCCGACTATAAAGATAAAACTGCTCACACCCGGCAGGGTGGAGCCGGCAAACGCGCCATTGGCCCCCTGGATTTGCTGCAATACCGGATTCTTAGTAAAGGAAGCTGCAATAACAGCCGTCAAGTTAAGGAAAAACGCGATAATCGGCGTAAAAAAGGCGTACTTAATAAACTCGTCCCACCATTTTTTAGCCGCAGCCTGCGTTGCAGGCAAAATCCTAGCCACGTAAGCCACCGGCGAAAGCATTAACAAAACCCATAGCACCACCATCCGCAGGACCAAAAAACAGGCAATAGCCGCGAACACAATAAAACTGCCAATGGCCATGGCCACAAAAAACAGGTACTGGATAATATAACTCACCTGGCCGCCGAAACTATTCTGGGCCAACTGCGTACTTTTATTGGCCACCATTAAATTCTGTGCCAGTGAACGGATAACATCTACGTTGTTGGGTAAAAATTGGCTCTGGATAGTATCAGCCAAAGCCAAAATGGCCTGGCCGATTATCAAACTAAAATTCACCAACAGCGCCGCGATGACCAATTGCACCAACAGATGACGCCATTGGTAACTTTCCACGCGCAACAGCGTGGCCATGCCCATGGCGATAATGGCAACTATGAATAAAATATTGCAGACATTACGGACAATTTCCCAACCCGGGTAAATTACGCCAATAAAAGCGTCGGTATAAACATGGATGGAAAGCACGGCCTGGATTAACGGCGCAACCAGCCAATAAAACAAAAAATAAATAAGCTGGTTAATAACACTGGCAATGAAGACAATAACGCTGGTGACCAGATCAAACAGGCCGCCTGAATCACCACTTTGCCCGCTGCTGGTAGTACCGGAATACCCTGGGACACCTGATGGTCTTTGATTACTTATGATTGCCGCATTGGCAGCGGCTTGCGTATCATAAAATTGAACGTAAACAGCAAATCCACCGGCCGGAAAAACCATTTGTCTGGTAGAAAACGCCCTGGTAAAAGTTATGAATGGATAAATAATAAAGGATTGTAAGGTGGTAGTGTTACTAGGGTTTAAACCTAAGGCTATTAAATCATTTTGATTTAATGGTATGTTCATTTTTTGTGACTGACCGGCAGGAATGGTAGATGTAATATCAGCTCCGCCGCCGACCTCAACAAAACTACAACTTATGTATTGTTGATTAGACTTTTTTGAAAACACCCATATGCTTGAGGATGTGCAACTAGCTCCACCGGCACTTGCATTTCCGGCCACTTTCATTTTATCTACCCCGGCTCCAAAGCCATTTAAAGTTAGGCCGCCGGACTTTTCCGCGTTTGCTTCGGTATCGGCAATATTCATATCAAAAGTATCGGTGCCAAATTGGAGACCGGAAGGTGGCGCTGTAATGGTTACCCCTGCTTGGATGGCAATATTATATATAGTATCTTTTCCTAACTGAAGCAAATTATCAGGAGTAGTTTTTATCCCTCCGTTGCCATCCGGCATATACGTATCCAGATGAAAAGTTACCTGATTTGGGTCATAGACCGTGGCAGAAACACTTTTTGGAAGCGCCAAAAATCCGGCGGCGGAAAAAACAACCAATGCCAGAAAAACCAAATATGAACTGGATTTCCCTGTAAACTTTTGTTTTAATTTCTTGAGCAAGAGATATTAAAAATCCTTAATTTTTTTAGGTTTTTCCCGCCTCAATTTCAGCTTTATTATCAGCGACGTAGAGCGAGAGAAATGATATATTTTATTATCATTTCCGAGCCGAGGAGCTGAAATATTCTATGAATATTATAACACGAAGTTATCTAAAACTCAAAATCGGAACTTATCCACCTTATCCAGCTTTGACCGGCCATTTTTTTGGGTATAAAATGCCATTACACCCCTTAAGAAATATTGCCTACCAACTAACATAAATATTATGGAACTTACACGAGAACATTTTGACAAAACGGTCAAACTTTTGGCCACACAAGAAAGCCTGGACGAACTGGTAGAAAAAGTTACAGAGGTAGAAAAAACTCTAAGTGAGCATACAACCACCTTGGACAGCCTGGCAACCGACGTAAAAAAGTTGTCGGAAGATAAAATCGTGGATACTTACCAGTTTGATCAGGCAAAAGAACATATTGAGCAATTGGCCAAGCACACCAACCTCAAACTGGAATATTAAATTAATGTGAATAAAAAATCCTGGCCACATTGGTCAGGATTTTTGTTTTATCTATATTTTAATCCATACTGCCGCGGGGATTTATCGGCGTATAAACGCTTGCCGGTGCCGAAGCGTCGCTGGCCGTGGTTGTCGGCACCGGCCCGCGGATAGGTTGCATCGGCCGCGAAATGCTGGCGCCCGCTACAATTGCGGGTGAAATAATTAACGTGACAGCGGCCTTAACGTCGCTCTTACTGGCGCCGTAAGCGGTAATAGTGTAGGTGTAACTGCCTGTGGTGCCCACCGTAGCCTGGGTGGTGGCACTAAGGTTGGTGGTAATTAATCCACTGGTATTAGACGGCAGGCCGGGACCGGCCACAGACACGCCTGTGGCGCCGGTAACATTGGTGGCGTCCCACTGGATGGCATAAGAGGCGGAAGATTTATTAGTGCCGTCGTCGGTGCGCTGGGCCGTAACCACCAGGTTATTGTTCTGCTGGACCTGGGCTTGCGAGGAGGCAACATTGGTGGCCAGGGCCGCGCCGCTGGCCAGGACGCCCGTGGTTTCACTTAAAATGTTGCTGCTGCTTTGGTTGCCGCCAAAAATTAGGTTATTAATTAAACCGGTAGCCACCGTGGTAATGCCGGTAATAAACGACGGCAGGTTGTTGTTGTTGTAAGTGGCCAGACTCTGGTCAAAAGCGCCTAAAGCGTCGTTAATACCTTTGTTGATTAGGCTGGGAGGCGAAACAATGGCTGTACAAATGTCTATAGCCGCATTGCCGCCGGCGTCCAAACTATTGCTGGGCACAGCCTGCAAATTTTTTGTGGCCGCATTCAAATCCGATTGCGCCTGGGCGAGGTCCGCGGGTTTGGAATTGGGGTTGCTGATGAGACTATTATACAAAGCCTGGCGGTTAGCCACCTGGTCGTTGGCCGCCTTGTATGAGGCGTCAATGGATTGCTGCTGCTGTAGCGTGGCGCCGCAGGTGCGGGGGGTTTTTAGCCCGTTGCTTTGGGCAATTTCGGCCTGGGCCGTGGTCATGGCCTGACTGTGGGCCTGCATGGCAGTATTGGCCATGGTCATTTGGGTAACGAACGGGTCGTTGGCCGGCGCGGCAATGGTGGCCATTTGCATATAAAAATTCTGGTTGTTGGCCGAAGTATCAACCGTGGACGGGGTAAAGCCCAAATTAGTGCTGCTGCGCTGGTAAATGGCCGACTGGATGGTGCTCTGGGCCGCCGGGTTGGTCAGCATGGAGCGCAAAATTAACTGGTCGGCAGCGCTGCCATTGGCGTTATCCTGGATGAACTCGTTATCATAAACCTGGGTGGCCACGGCGCCGGCATATTTTTCGAAATCCTGGATTTTATAATTGCTGACTAACTGGCTAACTAACCTGGTCGACACGGACTGCGTAGTCTTGATTAAAATATTATAAACTAAAGTTTTCCAAAAACCCTGCTGGGCAATAATATCCTGATTTTTTAAAGACTGCTCACGGGCCTTTAAGTTGGCAATGGAAGCGGTTATAGTGTTATAAAGGGTCTGCTTTTGATTTGCAATATAGGTATTTATCGCGACCACGGCATTAACAGCGGTCAAAGCCTGTTGCCGACAGGGTATTAATCCCTGAATAACTGAAGGAGTGGGAACAGTCACCGGTAGTGGCGCGCCATCTATTTCACCTATTTGAAGCTGGAGCTGCTTATCCATGGCCGTGCCACCGGAAATGAGGTCAAGGCCACCCAAAGAAGTAACTTGCGCTCCTGATTGTCCATTAAAATAAGCCTGTTCAAAAGTGGCGCAAGCCTGGTTGACTTGAGCGGCAGCGGTTAAGGCCGTGGTGGCAGCGATGTTGGCGGCAATCCCCGTAGCCTGTCCGGTTAAATTGCCACTGTTGATATCCGCCGTGGGTACGGACAGTACCTGGGCAAAAGCCAAAAACGGAAAAGCCGCCAGCTGTCCGGCGATTAAAATTGAAATTAAAATTTTAATTTTTTTATTGGCCATTAGCGGAAATATTACCGGTATCCGAGCCGTCGTCGGAAGAAGCCTGCGCCGTGGCTGGCACCGCGTCCGGATCGGTGGTTGGATAACCTAAATCTAAATTAAACTTCTTTTCCACGTTGGCAGCTTCAGTATCCATATCATCCTGGGCTTTTAAAAACTGGTTCAACTCCTGCCCTACCAGTTCAGGGTTGTTATTGGCCTGGGTAAAATTATTTAAAAGTTCCGCGCCAGCCTGATACTGGACAATTTTTAATTTCTGTAGCGTGACAAACGAAGCCGGCACAGTAAGTTTCTGCAAATTATCTTCTATGGTTTGTAGCTTCTGCGCCTGGGTATTAATTTGTGTTTGGTCACCAGATTCAAGAGCCGCTTCAAAATCATTATTGTTAATGTAGCTGCCTTCAACATTTTGCGACTGCGTCACATAATTTTGGATAGTCGCCTGCGAGTCCGGCACCTGATTGACTTTAACATCGTCCAGCGACAGCGTAACGTCCTGGGTACTGGCCGCCAAAACCTGGCCGTCGGTTAACGCCGGAGTCACGCTGCCATCCTCGTTGATTATCATTGGCCCGGAAGGCACAGTGGTGGAAGCAATACTGGCGCCCAAAACTTCCGCCTGCTGGTCTGCGGGTGAAGGCACATAAGGATAATATTGCGGCACGTTTGCCGCGTCGGCTACCGCGGAATTTTTTGAGCGGCTGAAAACAGAAAACAGCTGCGGATTTTTTAACCAGGCCACGCCAAGCAACAAAACCGCAACAAATAAAATGGCGCGGAAATGTCCCCAGTGGATTGATTCCTGAACTTGCTCTGAAGCTGAATTCATAAATTGAAAATTATTTTACAGGCCGCCGGTGCCGGTAAGGAAAAACGGCGCGTTAAAATCAATAGGAAAAACCGGGTACGGCAAATTGCAGGTTGGAAAAGGTATGGGATCATAACCTCCGAGCAAAGGCGTTCCGGGAGTAAATAAATTTTGATAACTGTAAAGCAGGAACTGTCCTCCCGGGGGAACATAAACCCCGAAAATGGGATCGAAACTTGCCTGGTTTACGTTTAATACTAAAGTATGCATGGGGCATGCCGCCGGTGCCGGAGGATTAATTTGCGGCACCACGCTGATCACCCATCCGCCATAAGGTACAAAAACTACGGCCTGCGCAGGGGCAGCATTAAAATTACTCAAAACAAAGGCGCCCATGCCGCAGGCAGCAACTAACTCCACCAGCATTAAAGCCACGGCTTTTTTGGTTTTATGTTTAGTTCGGTCCATATACGAAATCGGCCTGTCTCCCAATAGGCTTGTTTAAAAGGATTTTTCTCGTCCGACGTAGCTTTATGCGAAGTCGGAATAATTTTCTTTTTGTTTCGGCTGATTCGACTCTCACTTACATAGGTATTATAGCATAGCTGGAGAAAAAATGCAAGAGCTGATATACTATTTTCATGCCACGAAAAGTTATTATTGTGTTTTCAACTCTAATTGTGCTTGCCGGTGTCACCATCGGCCTTTTGCGGCGCAAGGAACTGGCAAAGTCCCCTATCCCCGCTTCAACGATGTCCACAACTGCCACACCCTCACCTGTTGTGCCTACACAGGCTACTTCATCATCGCCCGCAGTGCCTACGCCTGTAGCGCCGACAGCTGCCACAACTACGTATGTCAAACCTGTAGCGGTAAAACCATTGCCTGTCACTCCAGCGCCTGCGGCACCCGCAAGCTATGCCCATAAAATACAAGTCGGCCCGCAAACTTTATTTGTTGACGTTGCAACCACTCCGGCGCAAATGCAACTGGGGCTGTCGGACCGCGTGAGCATGGGACAAAACCAGGGCATGCTGTTTAATTTTGTGACGCCGCAGATGCCGGAGTTCTGGATGAACGACATGAACTTTCCGCTGGATTTTTTGTGGATTAATTCCGGAAAAATCGTGGGTATAACTCCTGACGCGCCGGCCGCGCCCAAAAATGCCGACGGCAGTTTTAACGACAGTAACCTGCCGCTCTACCCTCCCCCCTCGCCCGTGGACGAAGTCATTGAAGTCAACGCCGGCTGGGCGCAAAAAAACAGCATCACTGAAGGCAATGCCGTTTCACTCATCAATTAATATGTGCCATACCCTGGGGAACCGTTGGGGGTATGGCCTTAGTTTTATAAAGATAAATTATTACCTCAAACAATCCTCGTCTCAAAAAAATAAGGTCTGTCACACACGGCATCACTTTTCTGAAAAACAAGTAAGATTAATTTTTCCCGCCAGCTCCACCCACTGCTCTATGGAAAGTTCCTGCGGACGCGCCGCGGAATTTATTTTCAATTGCTCTAATATTTTTTCCACATCAGCGGCAGGCAACTTTAAATTGTTAACCAAAGTGTTGTGCAGCTGTTTGCGCTTGCCGGCAAAACAGGCTTTGACAATTTTAAAAAAATCAGCTTCATGAATTTTATATTTCGGTTTGCCAAACAATTTTATTTCCAGGACCGCGCTGTCCACCTTGGGCGCGGGATAAAAACTTTTGGCCGGGACCTTAAGGAGCAGCTTTGGCTCGCCGTACAACTGCACCGAGATAGCCAGCACGGAAAGTTTTCCGGGGCCGGCCGTAATATTTTGCGCCACTTCTTTTTGCGTCAAAATAGTTATGGCGGTAGGTTTGCGTTTGGCGGCCAGCAAAGTCTGGATAATTTTCCCGGTAATATAGTATGGGATGTTGGCCACAACTTTGTAATTTCCCCCGGGCAATAATTTTTGGAAGTCCACTTCAAGGATATCCCCTATCTCAAACCGGAAGTTATCTTTATATTGTTTTTTTACGGACTTCAGAATGGGAAAAAACCTGGGATCCTTTTCCACGGACAAGACAAAGCCGGCGCGGGCGCATAATTTTTCCGTGAGGTTGCCAATACCCGGGCCGATTTCCAAAACTACATCTTCCTTGGTGATTCCAGCGGCATCGACTATGTCCTCCAAAACGATTTCATCCAGCAGAAAATTCTGGCCGTAGGTAAAGTTGGGCTTTAAATTATAATGACGCAATAAATTTTTTAACTGCTCAAGGTCCATGGTCAAAAATCCAAGTTATCGTCGCTTTCACTTTTATCATAATACACTCCGCCGCTTTCGCCTAACGCCGAACCTTTGTACTCTATATTGTCCCGGGGCAAGGCGCGTAAAATCCGCGAGGGCTGGTTGTATTGCACGCTGCCAAAACCGCGGCGCCGGCGGGCAAAAGTCAGGAACAAATTCTGTCGGGCGCGGGTCAGCCCAACATAAGCCAGCCGGACTTCTTCGGACAGCTCGGCCGGGGAAAGGAGGCTCCGCGAGTGCGGCAAGACGCCTTCTTCCAAACCCACCAAAAACACCGTGTTGAATTCCAGGCCTTTGGCTGAATGCAGGGTCATGAGCGTGACGCAGTCCTTTTGGTCATCCTGTTCGTCTATTTCGGTAATCAGGGCGACTTCTTCCAAAAAACTTTCCAGGCCGCGGCGCCAGGGCAGGCCGCTGAACTTTTCCGCCACCGTGAACAGTTCCTCCACGTTTTCCCAGCGCGTCTCGCCCATTTCCGTGCCGTCGCGCAGCCACTGCTCGTACTTGGTCCGCTTGACGGCCAAACGCATAAGAGAGCACAGCGATTCTTGTTCCGGCAAAGCCGACAGATGCCGGATTAACAAAAAAAACTCATCCACGGCATTGCCAATTTTAGGCCCGAACTTAAGCTCTTTAATTTTTGCCCCGAATTTTTCCAAATCCTGCGTGGCTTCATCCAGGCTTTCGTTCATGAGCAAATCCCGGATGAGCTGGAAGCTCCTGTCCCCAATCCCCCGCGCCGGCTCGTTAATCACCCGTTTCAGGCTGATTAAATCGCGATAATTTAAAGCCAGGCGCAAATAGGCCAGGACATCTTTTATTTCCTTGCGCTGGTAAAACTTTAAGCCGCCGACAATTTGGTACGGGATGCCGCTTTCTATAAAAACTTCTTCCAAAGCCCGCGACTGGGCATGGGTGCGGAACAATACCGCGAAGTCATTTAAGGATGCATGCTGTTTGGGCAACTGCGGCAAAAACGTCAGCGTGGTTTTTACCCGCGGGTTGCTTTTGGCCTTTTTTAAAAACTGGTCTAAAATGGAAAACGGCTTTTCTTCCTGCTCGTAAATAATTTCTTCCTCGTCCGGATTATTTTTGGAGGACAGTTTGATAATGTTTTTAGCCACAAATTCGGCTTCGGCCGCTTCATCTATTTGTTCCGCTACCTGGATTTTCCGGCCGGCCGCGTTTTGCGTCCACAGTTTTTTGGGTTTTTGCTCGGGATTAAGCTCTATAACCTTTTGCGCCGCGGCCAGTATATTTTGCGTGCTGCGGTAATTTTGCTCCAGTTTTATGACCACGGTCTGCGGATAGTCAGCTTCGAAATTTAAAATATTGCGGATACTGCTGCCGCGGAAGCCATAAATGCTCTGGGCGTCGTCGCCGACCACAAACAGGTTTTTGTGGGTGTGGGCCAGCAAACGCAAAAATACGTATTGCGCGTGGTTGGTATCCTGGTACTCATCTACTAATATATATTTAAACTGGTCCTGGTATTTTTGCAGGACTTCGGGAAAGCTCTGGAAAATTTTCACGGTCAGCATTAACAGGTCATCAAAGTCCGTGCCGTTCTGGCGGAACAGGTAATTTTGGTAGCGGCTGTAGACTTCACGAACCAAATTTTGCAAATCCGGCTCCAGGCCAATATCCAATTCGTCCGGCGTCTGTAAAATATTTTTGCCGGTAGATATCATATGGCGGAAAAAACCCGGGCTGTAGCGCTTGTCTATATGCAAATCGCCAATAATATCTTTGATGGCTTTGCCCTGGTCATCGGCATCGTAAATGGTGAAGCTCCGCGTGTAGCCCAGGCGGTAAATTTCCCGGCGCAAAATTTTGGCGCAAACGGAATGGAAGGTACCCAAAGTTGGCAGAGCGGAGAGGGCGCCCCTGTGTCCCACAGGGGCGCCCTCCAAAAGCCGGCGCACCCGTTCCCCCATTTCCTTGGCCGCTTTGTTGGTAAAGGTTAAAGCCAAAATATTGCCGGCGTCCACCAGCTTTTGTCCGCACAGCCAGGCAATGCGGTAGCTTAAGGCTCGGGTTTTGCCGCTGCCGGCTCCGGCCAATACCAAAACCGGCCCCATTGGCGCCTGCACCGCTTCCAGCTGCTTGTTGTTTAAAGAAGATAAATCCATAATGTATAACCGCCAGACCATTATTTTTTTGGTCTGCGGAACTCGTTCACAATTTACTATAATATTTTACTTATTTGCCATACCCTGGGACCGTTGGGGGTATGGCCTTGGCTCTATAAAGATAAATTGTGTACTCAAACAATCCTCGCCTCAAAAAAATAAGGTCTGGCGGATGTTGAGCTTGGACTAGTTCTTGGTCATCCTTCATTTTCCCTAACATAGGGACGGCACTCTCATTTTTCAGGACCGTCAGTTGGCCCAAAAAGCCTGGTCTTTCCGCCTAAGGCGGAAAGTTTTTGGGACAACTGCCGAGCGAAGTATCGGCGCTGGCCGATACGAGCGTGTCCGGAAAAATGAGATGTCGGACGAACGAGGGGAAAATGAAGGCCGCTTTGTCTTAGGCTATTATATCATATCTCCAGGCTGTTTAATTTATTCCTATAAATAAGGGACTTACTATTTTTTATGTCTCAAATATAAAGTATTTTTTAAAATTGTGGATTAAACCCTTGCCGCTACTGGCTACAGTTGTTAAACTTAAATAGACAAAAATATTGGTAAATGGGAGACACTATACAAAAGATTAAAAATTGGCTGGAACAAGGCAAAATACGGGTTAAACGCCTGGCCTTTTTTATACAATATTACGCCAAAAAGTTTATTTTTCTCTTTAAACTCCGCCTGCCCTCGCTAAAAAAGGCGCACCTCAACGCTTTTCCCGCCGTCCATCTGAAAAAAATAGACAAGGTGGATTTAGCCTTAAAATTTTCCAGCGAATTGTTAATGGCCTTTCTGGCCGTGCTTGTGGGCGCGTTCACGATAGGCTTTTTTAAATTCGGCGCCCCGGCCGCTGCCGAACAGGACAACAGCTACGCTTTTATGTTTTTAGGCAACCATACCAAGCTGGACAACAAATATTACGCCGAGCAAACCAGCATTAAAACTGTGGTGGAAAGCGGCGGGTTGATTGCCCAGGCCCAGGCTGACGACTTTGAAGGCCTGTCCACCCAGGCCCAGGCCGCGCCCGTTTCCGGCGGCGACTCTATTATTACCAACAACTCCCTGGTCCAACCCAGCCCGGACAGCATTAAGGGCCTGGTGGCCAAACAGGTTAAAATTTACACCACTGTGGCCGGCGATACCTTAGCTTCGGTGGCCGCCGCAAACGGCATCACCGTAAAAACCCTGGCCGATTCCAACAATTTATTGACCAATGCCGTGCTGCAGCCGGGCTGGCAACTGGTGATTTTACCTGTTAACGGCATGTGGGTTACCGCGGGACCCAATGACACCTTACCTGACATTGCCCACGAGTACAACCCGGAAAAATATAACTCCAACGCCACTATCCGCGAGAACGAGGCCAACACAATTTTGCAGAACATGCTGACCTACAACGGCCTGGACAGCGAAGAAGACATTAACCCCGGGGACTTGATTATCATCCCGGGCGGCGAAATTGTGGCGCCACCCGCGGCTCCCGCCCCAAAACCCAAACCCAACTATACAGCCCCGGACAATTCCTATAACGAAGTCACCGGCCTGGGTGACGGCTACGACGGCGTCAACCACATTTTCCCGGTGGGCTATTGCACTTACTACGTGGCCGGCCGCATGAAAATAACCTTTGGCGGCAATGCCAGAAACTGGCTGGCCAATGCCAAGGCCAGCGGCTATGTAACAGGCTCCCAGCCGGCGCCGCATTCAGCCGTAGTCTTTACCGGTTACGGTTACGGCCGCTATGGCCATGTGGCTTACGTGGAATCGGTTGACGATGATACCATCACGGTTTCAGAAATGAACTACGACCACTTTGACCGCGTGGACCAGCGCGTCATCTCCATCCACGACCCGGCCATCCGCGGGTATATATATCCTTAAACTTAATAAAAGTTAAGCCCCGGCGAGTCGGGGTTTTATTTTGCTTTGATTTTTCCCTTTAGCCGTCGCCACCTCATTTTGTCATGGTCTGCCAAAATGAGTGCGGCTCCTTCTATAGCTGGAAAAAATGAAGCCTAACCATCCGTTAGACCTTATTTTTTTGTGGCGAGGACTGTATGAGGTAACAATTTATCTTTATAAAGCCAAGGCCACACCCCCAACGGTTCCCTAGGGTGTGGCAAATAAGGAAAATATATTATAGTAAATTGTGGACGAGTTCCACAGACCAAAAAAATAATGGTCTGGCGGAATCGCCCCTATTGGTTTACCGCTCCCCCGCCGTTGCTTCCCGCGTCCTGGGTGGTGAGATCATTAGCCGTATCAATAACCGCGGCTTGGGTAAAACTATCCGTGGCGTTAAGCGTTATGGTTTTTAGCAAAGTTGGCGCCTGGCCGACCTGGTTGGATGAAGGGTTTAAATTTAGATTAAAACTTAAAGTCGGCGCGGCCACAAACTGTCCGGCATGCGCGGGCAGGGCGCCCACGTTCCAGGTTAACTTGCCGGCCGAAGGGTCGAAGGTCACATTATTTTTTTGCGCCGCGGAGATGCTGTTTTGGTCAAAACCGCCGGCGCCCAGCGGGACAAAAGCGGTGACTATGGCATTGCTAAAATTGTTGGTGGCGTTGCGCAAAGTTATGGTAACATTGTAGGTGCTGTTGGTGCCAACCTTGGGCGGGCTCTGACCGGAAACAAAGCTTAAAGCGGCCGTAATGCTGGACGGGCTGGAAATTTGCAGGCTTAAATCGCTGCCCGGAAAAAAAGTAGAATACTCGTTGGAGCCAATTTTAATATGGGTTAATGCCACCAAATTAGTGGAGGAATCTTTGGCGGCCGGGTTTTTGAGGCGCACGGTATACTGCAAAGTGCCGCTTTGCCCGGGCGCCACGGTTTGCAATTGCGAAGCCGAAGAAGCGTTCCAGGTTATGGTGTCATTATTAAACTGCGCGCCCTGGGCCTGGATGGTGGTTAAATCAAAAACCGGCGAATCCAAAGTTGCCACCACGTTAACGGCTGTGGCCGCCACCGTGGCGTTATTTTGGTAAGTCAAGGTATAAGTTAAGCTGTCGCCGGGGTTAACCACGGTGGAAGCGGCGGAAACGGTTTGGCTCGCCAGCAACGGCTGGTTGGAAATGGCAGTGGAAAGCGAGGCGGTATTTTGGGTGTAGTAAGTGCCATCGGAACCCAAAATTAAAAAATTGGCCGCAGTCTGCAGGCTGGCGCCGGGCGCCGCGCCGTTAAACGAGCCAATAATCTGGATGGTGCCGGTGGCGCTGGTTTGCAGGGTGCCAATGTCCCAGGTATTATTGCCCAGGCCCGGCGCGGGGTTGGCCGAAGCAAAAGTAAAGCCCTGGGGGTACTGTAAGGTCACGCGGGCGTTTGGCGCGGCGCTATTGCTGCTGTTTTGGTAGCTTAGGTTATAAGTTACCAGCTGGCCGTTGTCCGCGCTGGTCGGGCCGGTTAAATTTAAATTGATGCCGGCCGCGGCCAGGCGCACGGTAAAGGTTTGCTGTTTGGTGAACTGGGAATTAAAACTGGCGTACTGGTAATTTAAATTGGCGGTGAGCTGCTGGGTATCGTTAACGTTGCCGGCGACTTTGGTTTTAACAATAATGACGGCGTTCTGCCCGGGATTTAAATCCGGCACCGGAAAAGTCGTGCCCTCAAGATCAACCGCATTGGGACTGCTGTTCTCGTAAGTCTGTCCGTCCGGGTAAACCAGCTCCAGCTGCATACTGACCAGTTTTTGGGTGTCGTTGTTGTCTATCTCTATTTTATAAGTCTCATCCCCGCCGCTGGCCACTGTGGAAGGCGCGCTAATTTGGATGGCCACATTGGCCGCCTGCTGGGCGGTCGCCGGTTGTTTGCGGAAAGCCAAAAAAGACAGGATGGCGATGACGGCCAAACCAGCCAAGCCGCCCCAAATGTACCATTTATTGGATTTATAAAAACTATCGCCCCGGTCGGCCGCCCCTAAAGACGACAAACGCACCTGGGCCACGGGCGGGGAAATTTGCGAGCGCATGTCCGTGCCTAAAATAGGCTGGTCTACCGGCTTAGTGGTAAAAGGGGGTTCGGGGTTTTGGCTGCTTAAATTAGGGTCTTCAGGCATAGTATTAGTATATCATATTCCCATTAAACTTTCCGATTTTACCTCCCGCTCCAGTTCTTTTAAAATAAATTGCGAAAGATATTTTTGCAAAACCGGCATGCCGGGCAGCGTTTGCGGCAAAAAGATTAAATTAGCAAACGGTTTTTGCTGAAGCTCCATAAACAGCAATTTCAAATCTCCGGACGGCAGTCCCGCAATTGGCACAGCCAAACCCACAGCTTCCAGCAGGCCAAGCTTAAATTTGGCCAGTCCCGGGGCCATTAAATCTTCGTTTGGGCCGCAGCCGTCCAAAAATCCAAAAAAATCCCTAAGCAAAAAATACAGCGGCTCATTTTTTTGTTCATCCGGGCTGAATTTTAAAGCCAGCTCGCAGGCATAAAAAGCATACTTGGCCGCCTGCAAATTTTCGCGGATGCCGGCAAAACTTTGTACCACTTCCGCGCCGATAACCTGGGGAAAATCCCGGCTGCCGGCCGTCCGCACATCCACCAAAAACAGGGACTGCAAAGATTGCTGGAGTTTGCTTTTGGCAGCCTTCAAGGAGCGGGCCAGCACCCGCAGCTTGCCAAGCTCCAAAGTATAGAGGGTGATAATTTCATCAGCTTCGCGGTAAGGCTGCTTTTTGAGGATTAAAGAATGATAAATTTGTTCTCTGGCCATACTAAATTTTTGTCATCCCAATCCAAATCCCCTGCCCTTCAATTTCATTTTGAGCCTCAAACTCCGTTTCCACCTCAAAGCTCTTGGAGATTTGGCTGACAAAGGTTTTTTTGCGGTCCAGCAAATTCAGCAAAGCCTGCTCCAGCTCGGGACTTTGGGTATTGTAATACACATCCACCAAATCCCCCACCTTCAGTCCGCTCTTTTTGCGCAGGTCCTGGACCTGGCGTTCCAGCTCGCGGGCCAGGCCTTCGGCTTTCAGTTCTTCGGTCAGTACGGTATTTAAGGCCAGTTTAAAATTCTGGGCGTCCTTAAAGACCCAGCCGTTTTTGGGCACAAAGTCGCCGCGGCCGCTGACCAGTTTAACGTTCATCTCTTCGGCCAAAACTTTTTCCAGCTCCGGCGAAAGCATCTGGTTATTTTTTAAATGATATTCCAGCTCGGCCAGGGGCTGGCGGACTTTAAGGCCACTGTCCTTGCGGAGCGACAGGCCAACTTCCACCAGTTCGCGCATGACTTGCATTTGCTCCAACACAGCCTGATCAGCCTGCTCTGCAAAAACTGTCCACGGCGCTAAATGGACCGATTCCGCTTCCGTAACGTCGCGGTAAATAAAGTCAGCCAAAAACGGCATAAACGGCGCCAAAAGCTTGGCAGTTTCCGCCAAAACATAACCCAGGGTCTGCAGGGCCGCGGCGCCGTTGCCGCCCTTCATGCGGTCGCGGCTGCGCCTGACATACCAGGTGGAAAGTTCATTGACGAAATCCAAAACGGCTTTGCCGGCGCGCACGGTATCATAGTTGTCCAAATACTTTGTAACATCCTCGCCGGTCTGGTTTAACTTGGCCAGCACCCACCGGTCTAAAATGTTGGCGTCATTTGAAATTTGATATTTGGCAGTTGGAATTTTCCCTTTTTCGTACATCCTGTAAAAACTCCAGACATTATACAAAATCAAACTCAACTTACGGTTAACTTCCTGGACGCTGCGCTCGGAAAAATTCATGTCTTCCCCGGCCGTCACCGGGCTGGTTAAAAGATAAAAACGCAGGGCGTCGGCGCCGTATTTTTCTATGACAATATTGGCGTCCGGATAATTGCCTTTGGACTTGGACATTTTAGTGCCGTCCTCGCCTAAAATGGTTCCGGTGGTCATAACATTTTTAAACGGCGCCTGGCCAAATAAAACAGTGCTCAAAACATGCATGACATAAAACCAGGCCCGGGTTTGGGGTATATATTCCGTCACAAAATCGGAGGGGAAACGGTTTTTAAACTGTTCCTGGTTTTCAAACGGGTAATGCAGTTCCGCGAACGGCATACTGCCGCTTTCCACCCAGCAGTCCACCACTTCCGGCACGCGCTTTTGCACGCCGCCGCATTTTTCGCACTTTAAAACAATATTGTCTATGTAAGGCTTGTGTAAATCTATTTCCTCAAGGCTGGAGACATTGCCTTTAAAATTAGGGTAAACTTCTGCGAAATTTCCGGACTTTTCCTGCAAATCCTTAACCGATTCCACACAAACCACATGCCGGCAATCCCTATTCTCACATTTCCAAAATGGCAGAGCCGTGGCCCAATAGCGGTTACGGGAAATATTCCAGTCCGGCGCGTTTTCTATGCCCTGCTGGAAGCGGCCGAATTTTAAATGCTCCGGATACCAGTTAATATTTTTGTTCAGCTCCAGCATGTCCTGCTTAACTTTTTGCACCCCAATAAACCAGGCCGGCAGGGCGTTATAAAACAGCGGCGTGGCGCAGCGGTAACAATGCGGATAGCTGTGAGTGTAGTTTTCGATTTTGTAGACTAAACCCTTTTCCGCCAAATCCGCCAAAACAATTTTGTCGGCATCCTTAAAGAACACGCCGCGCAAATGTTCCGGCGCAATGGGCAAATACTGGCCTTTATGGTCCAGCATATCCACGCGGGGCAAATCTTTTTCCTTAGCTAATTGATAATCTTCTTCGCCATACATGGCCGCGTTGTGGACAATGCCGGTACCGTCAGTGGTGGTCACGAAGTCAGCCAAATATATTTTGTGGGCGCGCGCGAAATTGCCGCCGACTAACGGCGGATAACCCGCGGGAGCCTCATGGTGCGCGTCCGGAATAACGCCTTCGTATAACGGTTCATACTCCAGGCCCTCCAAAGACCGGGCCGGAAACTCCATAACAACTTCGTAAGACCCGTCTATTATAGACAACCGTTCTTTAGCCAAAATATAGCGTTCGCCATTTTCGGCCTCAATCATTATATAAGCAATATCCGGTCCCACGTTCAAAGCGGTATTGCCGGGCAAAGTCCACGGTGTGGTGGTCCAGGCTAAAGCAAAGGTTTTGTCATTAATCAGGTCATCGCGAATGCGCTGACGCGGTACCAGCCGGAATTTAGCGTAAACGGATTCTTCGGTAATGTCGCGGTAGGAATTGTCCATGGCGACTTCAAAGTTGGAGATGGGCGTTTCGCAGCGGGAGCAGTACAGCAAAACTTTGCGGTCTTCGTAAATTAAACCTTTGTCCCAGGTTTGCTTTAAGCCCCACCACACGCTTTCCATGTAGGTGTTGTCCATGGTCTTGTAGGAATTTTCAAAATCCACCCAGCGGGCCACGCGGTTAATAACCTTGCCCCACTCCTGGGCGAAATTCAAAACGTTGTCGCGGCAAACTTTGTTAAAGCGCTCCACGCCGATTTCTTCTATTTGTTTTTTGCCGGAAATTTTTAGATTCTTTTCCACCAAATTCTCAATGGGCAGGCCGTGGCAATCCCAGCCCCAGCGGCGCCGCACAAAACGGCCCTTCATGGTCTGATAGCGCGGAACGGCGTCTTTAATCACCGACGGCAAAATACTGCCGTAGTGCGGCAAACCCGTGGCGAACGGCGGGCCATCGTAAAAAATATACGGCTCGCCGCCTTTGGTCTGCTCCAATGACTTTTCAAAAATTTTACTCTCTTCCCAAAACTTTAAAATGTCTTTTTCCAGGTCGTTAAAATTCGGGGTACTTTGTTGTGGTTTTTCGTCCGCCATAAATAAATTAGTTAATTTTTATCTGTGGTGCTACATTTCCTCTGGCGCTTCTATACCCAATAAATTTAAACCGTGTTTTAAGACATTGGCAACCGCGTCCAGCAAAGTTAGCCGTTGGTTCCGCATAATAATATCTTCCGTGGCCAGTACCGGCACCGCGTTATAAAATTTGTTAAATTCCGCGGCCAATTCGTAAAGATAATTGCACAATAAGTTGGGCTTGTACTGCCGGGCGGACAAAAGCACAACATCGGAATAGTTAAGCATGGCCTTAATTAACCCCAGTTCTTCCGGTAACTTTAACAGGTCCATGCGGACTTTGGCATGCATGCCGGCCTTGTGCAAAATGCTGCTAACACGGGCAAAGGCGTATTGTATGTATGGCCCGGTATTGCCCTGGAGCGAGATGGTCTGCTCAACATCAAAATAAATTCTGGTGTTTGGCTCGTACTTTAAATAGCCGTACTTAATGGCGCCAAAGGCAATTTGTTCCACCAGTTCGTTGTTAATGCTGCTGCCTTTGGCTTTTTCCAAAGTCTGCATCAAATTTCGGACTTTATCTTTGGTCATTTTTAGCAAGTCATCAGCCGAAACCGTATTACCGCCGCGGGAAGACATTTTAGTTTGGCCCAAATAAACGTGTTCATAAGGCAAGTGCAGAAAATTTTGCGCCCAGGGAAATTCCAAAAGTTCAAAAATCCTTTTTAAAACTTTAAAATGATAGGTCTGTTCGGCGGATGTGGTCACAACCGCGGCATTCGGATGGTATTTTTGGTTCCGCTGCTGCCACAAATATATGTCCTGCGTAATATACAAAGTCGTGCCGTCTTTGCGGAGCAGGTATTTTTTATCCAAACCTTCATCTGTTAAGTCCACGTAAACGCTGCCATCATCTTCTTTTTTAAATATTCCCTTTCCCAAACCCTGCATCACAACTTCGCGCCCTTTATCAAAAATTTGGCTTTCGTAATCAACTTCATCAAACCGCGAGCCTTCTTTTTGGTAGGTTCGCTCAAGGCCTTCGTAAAACCAGCTGTTCATCTTTTCCCAAATTTTTCGGACTTCCGCGTCCCCGGCTTCCCATTTTTGTAACAGTTCCTGGGCTTCGGCCAGCAGTTGTTTTTCTATTTCAGGGCTCTTGGCTGCTTCCATGGCGAACATCACGTAAAAATCGCCTACAAAATGGTCGGGCTTAATCTTTTCTGTTTCCGGGGTTTTGCCGGCGCCAAACTTTTGGTACATCAACACACTCTTCATTATATGGATGCCGCGGTCGTTGATAATTTCGCAGGAAGTGACGTTGTAACCGATAGCTTTTAATAAATTTATGCAGGCCATGCCGTAAACGTCGTTACGCGTGTGGCCAATATGCAAAGGCTTATTGGTGTTAGGGCTGGAATATTCAAATACGACTTTTTGGCCGTCACCGATTTGGTCAATTTCTATTCCTTCCGTCATTTGGCAGGCGGATTCCGCCAAAAAATTGGCCGTCAGCGAAAAATTAATAAACCCGCCGACTTCCTGCGCCGAGGCAATGTTTTTATCAACATCCAGTTTGAGCATCTGCTCTATTATTTGTGCGGCAATTGCTTTGGGATTTTGCTTCAGCTGTTTGGCCAAAACCAGGGCGGCATTACTGGCATAGTCGCCAAACCTGGACTCGGGCACGGTAATTTCCAAATTCGCGGCCGGAAAAGCTAAGGCTTCCAGCGCTGAATTGAGCAATTTTTGCAGGTATTTTTTAGGTGTTTCACCGGTCATTTCTTTGGATATAAGTGCTGGTATTATACAATAATTTCTCCCGTTTCACAAATTTAACAAAACCCCCGCTTGCAGGGGGTTTATGAATCACTAGTTAAGCTCGTTCCTACCATAAACATTTTAACAGATTAAACATGTCTGTCAATATGGAGGACCCGCCGGGGATTGAACCGAGATAACAAAATCATAACATTTTTATGAACACAATTTCATCTTCACCTCCTTTAAATACGCGGGACAGGGACATTTTTATCCACATGGGGTGGACAAGACCCTCTCTGTTAAAAACAATAACACCCTGCTAAACTATTAATATATGAAGCCACTCGCCAAAAACACGCGCGCGCATTATGACTACGATATTAAGCAGGTCCTTACGGCCGGGCTGGTTTTAACAGGCCCGGAAGTTAAATCGGTAAAGGCCGGCAATGTTTCCTTAGCCGGCGCTTACGTAACTGTTTCCCCCGGCGCGGTCAGCCTTATTAATTGCCACATTGGCCCCTACAAATACGCCCATAACGAAAGCTACAACCCTACCCATAGCCGCTTCCTGCTATTAAACAAAGCGGAGATTAATCAACTTATCGGCAAAGAAAAAGGCTTGACCATCATCCCCCTGGAAATTTTTGCCGGCCACCGCGGTTTGGTTAAAATGACTGTTGGCCTGGGCAAGGCCCGCAAAAAAACCGACAAACGGGAATACATAAAAAAACGGGAAAGCCAAAAGGAAATCCGTGAGCATATAAATAAATAAAATGAAGTTAAAACGCGATGCCGCTTATTTGTTGATCATCGCGTTCCTTGCCACTAGTTGCTTAGGGCTGTATTATTATCGCCAGTACTTACCAAAACACGAAACTAAAGTCTACTACAACCAGGAACACGAACTGAATAAGGAAATTATCAGCGCCATCCAAAACGCCCGCAGTTTTGTGTATTTTGCCGTCTATACTTTTACGCGGCAGGATATTGAAAGCGCTTTGCTGGCCGCCAAATATAGAGGAGTGACGGTGATTGGCATTACCGATACCCAGCAGTACCAAACCGCCAGCGGACAAAAAAAATTGATTGATGATTTGCGCAGCCACGGCATTCCCGTGTACGAACAAAACAGCCAGGGCATTATGCATATGAAGGCTGTGGTGACCGACCAGATTTACGCGTCGGGATCTTATAACTGGACTTCGGCCGCCACTACGATAAATGATGAAGTTTTGGAGGTCGGACATGATGAAAGCACACGTCAACTGTACCAAAATATTCTGGAGGAACTGTTTAGGAAATATGGGCGGTAGAGTGCACAATGGTTCCCATTGTGTTTCCGTGCTATAATACCCGCATGACAGACTTTATGAAAATGGACGTCTTCTTTTATATAACCACCATTGCGGTTGTGGTCTTAACTGTGATTTTGGCCATTGCCACAATTTATGGCATCAAAATTCTGCGCGACATCAAATATATCGCCGGCAAGGCCCGGGCCGAAGCCGACGCTTTGGCCGAAGACATCGGCGAACTGCGTGACAACGTCAAGCACCAGGGCGCCAAACTCCGCTACTTTGTGAAATTTTTTAACAACCTTTATAAACGCTCACAAAAATAATCATAGAAAGGTCATTATGGCACAAAACAACAAGCAGATGTCAACAGAAACTAAAACCGGCCTTGGCATGGGTCTGGCGGCTTTGGCTGCCGCGGCAGCGGGCGCCTACTACTTTTACGGCAGTAAGCATTCCGCGCAAAACCGCAGGCAAATGAAAGGTTGGATGATAAAAGCCAAAGGCGAAGTGGTGGAAAAACTGGAAAACCTTAAAGATTTATCCGAGGAAAACTACCAAAAAGTTGTCAGCCAAATTACAGAAAAGTATGGCAAGCTCAAGAATGTCAATCCGGCAGATCTTAGGGCCATGGCCGACGACATGCGCAGGCACTGGAAAAACATTTCCAAACAACTAAAAAATAATCGCCCGGCATCCGCCATTCGCCACCCAAAGAAAGCGGACGGGAAAAAGAAAGGTAAAATATTATGAAACAAATGACATGCGCCCAAATGGGCGGACCGGCAGATTGCACCGTAATGCTTAGTGGTAATACCGCCGAAGAACTGGTCAAAGACGGCATGGGTCACGTTACCCAGGCCCATCCGGAAATGGCCGCTAATATAAAAAAAATGACTCCGGAACAAACTACAAAATGGATGGAAGATTTTAAGCCAAAGTTCGACGCCCTGCCGGAAATGTAAACAGAACATAAAAAGATAAAAAACCATCCCAATAAAAACCCGGGGTGGTTTTTTAGCGCGCTTCTTGACATAAATCTCTGCCTTATATATAATATAAAACTGGAACTGGAGGAAGCATGAAAACACTAACGGCAGTTTTTCTGGCGGCTTGTTTTTTAACAACAGCTAGCGCCAATGGCATTACCGTGGGGTTTGACCCACTAACCCCAACCGGGCCGTTTATTCCCGGTACAACCAATAACGTTTTGGCCGTAATTGACGTCTTCAATCCCGCGGCCGAAACGCTGAATCTGTCCGGCATGAACATAAACCTGGATGTCACAGGCGTCCTGGTGAAAAATCTGGAACTGTGGACCGACGGCACCTACGTCTACGAACTGGGGACTATAATTTCCAGCCCCGGCCCCACGGACGGATTTACGTTCCCTTACGTTGTTGGCTCGGACGCCTCCGTGGAATTCCAAATCCGCGGCGACGTCACGGATGGCCCCGGCAGTATCCAAATTTCAATTCCGGTGGGTGGCGTAACAGGCAACGGATTTGACGATTCGGCACCCTATAGCGGGCCAAACAGCCTAATTACGGGGCCGACCCTGGAGGTGGAAAATACGCCGGAACCAAAGACCGGCGCCATGGTAATCGGCGCCACTGCTCTTTTGGCCGTTGTGACGGCCTGTAAAAGAAAGAGAGAAACCGTTTAGTCCATTAACCATACCCAAGAGCGCGTCCGCGGACCCGCTCTTGTTTTTTTATATTTTTTGTACTACAATAATAACCATGGGATTTATCCCGTACAACATTATGGGGATGACGGATTTTGACAGGACTTTAAAATCTTTTTCTATGCAAGACGAGCAAGCCTAAGTGACTCGTAAATCCGCCAGGCAAACACCAATGCAACAGCATGGTCTAAGGTTCAGGCTGCATTTGCTAACGCAAACCAGCTTCAGCCTGTGTTAGCTTAATTTATTAAGCTGCACCCTATCCTTTAGCGCGCCCTCGCTGAAGAGCAATAGGTTTATTCGGGGCTGCTTTTTGCCCGTTTAATTTGCACCGGCAAAACTAAGACAACGTAAATTAACTTTGATGAATGTGGTTGCCGGTTAACTTCATCAAAGCATTTAACCGGCTAATCTTGTGAACAATAAGAAGGTTGAGAAGTTTTGGACCCGGGTTTAACTCCCGGCATCTCCACCAACTGGGGTGCTTTGACCGCAAAATCTTCAAAAAGCCTTGCTGCGTAAGGGATTTGTGCGGTTTGATAACCCTCTTTTATAGAGTAGGATAATTTTTCCAAAAACAGGAAAAAGAATAGCCCGTGCTGTTCGTGGACATTGAGCTTTTTCCACGTTATATGGGGCATTTTTAGCAATCCTGTGGCCTTTGCAAGGGCGGTTTGATAAGGAACGTTTAAGTCTATACCGGCAATGGATTTACCCTCAATTGCTTCAAGCTCATTTGCAGCCGTTTCTATCTGTTTTTCATAATTACGCTTTACGGCTGGCGACTTAGCAGACAGCATTAAATTGGTAAGGTCAGAGAGCCTTTTTTCTAAGGTTCTTTTTTGTTGTCCTAAACTTTGTTCGCTAGTCTTGATTTTTAAAACTTCATCACTCCACACTCGGTCAAACATCTTTTTTACTAAAACATCCACTTGTTTTTTTAACGCTCCTTTTTCTAGCACCTTTTGGAAGCGACCCTCTACATCTTTAGCCGCAAACGGTTTATTGTAATTTGGGCAGCCTGCCGTATGACAAACATATTTTCTGTATTTTTCCTTCCTGCCTTTATACCAAGCTCCGGTAATATGGCCTTTGCACTCGTCGTGAATTATTAGCCCACGAAGCGGAAAATCTGGTGAAGTGTCAATGCGGACACGCTCGTTCAAATCCACCTTACGCAATCGCTTTTGAATTAGCTCGTGGGTCTCTAACGAAATTATGCTCTTGTGCTGGCCTATGCGGCGGGAAACTTCCCACGGCCTGTATTCAATATATCCAGCATAAAAAGGGTCTCTTAATATGGCCGTAACTTTATCAAGATATTTTTCTGCTCTTTGGGTTTTCCAAAATCCTTTTTCCAATAGAAAACGGCAGACGTCAATTTTCCGAATAAATACGCCGCTGGCAAAACCCTCTAAGGCTTCTTTGAGCAAATCCCCTTCTTTGTTTGGTTCTGCCAGTTTGCCGTGCCCCTCAACCTTGTTAATTGTGTAGCCCTTTTTACTCCCAAAAGGCCAATAGCCAGATTCCAGTCTGGCCTTTTGCTTCTGAATAACCTGCCGCCGATTTACCTTCCTTTGCAGCTCATGGCCAGCCATTGTAACCTGCTCAATATATTCACCTTCCGGCGTGTCATCAAAATGGAAATTTGGAGACATCATCTCCACCTGCCTGTTTTTCAAAGCCTCTTTTAAAGTTAAATAGGCTTTGGTATCACGGGATAAGCGGGACAAATCATCAACCACAACCACAAATTTTCTGTAAGGAAATTTATCAATGTGCTTTATAATCTCATTCATTCCGGCACGGTCTTGGTAATTACCACCGCCGGAAGCGGCGTCTTGGTACAGACTATCAAAAACCAAGCCTTGCGATTCTATAAACTGTCTGCACCGCAATTCCTGGCTGTCCAAACCGTGCCCTTCATTGGCCTGTCTATCCGACGAAACACGGCAATAAAGCAAGGCGTAAGTTGCCCCGTTATCTTTCCCTTTATGATTGGTTTTTCTAGCTTTGTCCATTTTTTTGACTTAATGACTTTGGCTCTAATTCCTGCCTAATAATATTCCGGCAAAATGCCTCTAAATACTCTAAGCGTTTTTGAATCTGCTCGTCGGTACTCTCGTTGTCGTTAAGTACCTCCCGATATTCCTTTATTGTAACAAACATTAGCTCGCAAATATTGCGACATTGCTTCACTTTTTATGATAGCGGTTGTCATAGTTTGTAAGTGCTTCGGGGTATCCGATAGCATTAAAATAATATAAAATAATGTCATTTTTCTTTAATTGTTCTTTCTAAATTTACAGTTCTGCCGTTCTCTGTTTCCAAGACAATTCTTTGATAACCGTCAGCTTTAATAATTTCCCGCACCTTTTCGTAAGATTCGTCCAATGCCCCTAGATTTTCAGTTTTTTCTAAGCGTTCAATCTGTCCATTTTTTAACTTGATTGTAATCGTACCGAACTTGCCCTCTTGAACGGCAAACAATAAGTTTAATTCTTTTGCGTTCAAATGCAAGGGCATAAGAAATTTACCTTTTTTGGCGGAAATCCCCATCTCGGTAAAAATCTGTTTGAGCGGTATCAAAAGCATATCTTGCTGTTTTTTGTATCTCAACAGTTCAATTTCCAAAGAATCAGCTAAACCTGCATGACCATCCGCCAAAACAACAAGGCACGGGCTAACGTCTGTATTCCAAGCCTGTACGGCAGGCCACTCCAAGACAGGATAAACATCATGCTGTTTGTCATAGTCCATAATCTGTTTTTTTATCTCTGCAATCCTTTTAAGCGAAAAACCAAAATTCCTAAGGTGCGTAACTAACCGGAGCCATATTAGTTCAGTAAAGGAAAATTTATGCCAGCCTTTAGAGCTTTTTAACCCATCTGGCAAAACGTCATTTTTGCCCCAATGATTTATCACTCGGTAAGACACATCTGTGTTGGCAACTGTATACTCTCGGTCATTAAATAACCTATTGTTTTTAAAAACCTCCCCGAACTGTTCCAAATTTTCGGCTCTAACTTGGCTGAAAAAAGGATTTTTAGACGGTTTATCGTTCATGCATAAATCATACCTCAATGTAAGATTTAAGTCAAGACCTTGTAAGCTTTTAACAAAATGTTATAATAAAGCCACAATTTAATCGCCTAAACTCACGGCTTCGGCTGTGAGCACGGCAACGTTAAACACTGAAGTATAAAGACGGTCATCTGTCTTGCTTTTATACTTCAGTGTCATAGCCGAAAGGCTGTGGGCAATCCCGAAAGGGAAGGCCGGAGCAAGCGGGTGGCCTTTTTTGCGTCTGCTTGCGGAAAGGTACAATGTATTTATGAAAAAAATTCTATTACTTTTGCCGTTAATTATTTTAATGGCAGACGGGTGCAACTATGGAGACTTAACTCCCTTGCAAAACGAAAATACTAAACTGCAATCACAATTAGATACTGCAAATAATTTACTTAATAATCAGAACGCTTTAGCTACTTGTCTAGCAATTGCCCAATCAAATTATTCATCACTATGGAATACCAATGCTACTTATAATTCTTATTCCAAAATGTACGTGGTTACCGACGATATTAGAAATTGGCTAGAAACAAAATTACAGAATGATAAAGATAATTGTTTTAAGCAATATCCAGCTTCAAGCAATCAATAAATAATTTTATGAAAAAAGTCGTTATTATTTTTAGTCTTTTACTTTTTGCTGCTGGCTGCGATAAAACTGCCGTCAGCCAACCGAATAGTTCGGCGTTAACTGCAAATTCTAGTTCAACAATGCAGGTAATTACAAGCCCAGATTTGGCAAATTTTTTACCGGCAAGTATCGCTTCTACAACACCAATACCAACGACAACAACCCCATCTAACGTTAAGGTAAATGTTGGCCAAACAAAGGCACAACAAGTAACTCCATCACCAGTTATTGCCCAAAATCCTGTCATAGCCCAACCAACGCCCACACAAATACAACAGCCTGCAATTGTTTGCAACAACATTTCCGGCGGCAAATTACCTGCCGGATGGTACAGCGACGGGCAAGGCAATTGTTCCCCCACTTCTCCAGCACAGCAGGCATCAAATTTAGCCGCAGAGCAACAAGCGGCGCAGGCAGCGCAAGAGGCACAGCAAGCAGCCCAACAACAGGCTTCCCAGCAAGCGGCACAATCCGCAGCACAGGCAGAAACGGCAATGTACCAAACCCAATATCAGGCAGTCCAAGCAGAAATCCAGCCCCTACAAGCACAGGCAAGCAGTATAAACGCATATTTAGTTAACACTTGTTCTGGCTCATCAGCCGCATTTGGAGCTGAGGGAGAGGAATGCGCTTTATACTCAAACCAAGGATTATATGTAAGCCAATATGAGGATGCTATTTTGGCCGATTTTATCAAGCCAGTTACAACTTTATCTATCACGTGCGAAAATAATATGGATAACTTAAACGAGCAAATTTTCCAAATCAAAATGAATTATGCCCAGCAAGCATATGATTCTGATGGGGCACACGGTGCAGCAATGAACGAGGCTATACAACAAGCCCTACTTACGGCCGCAAACTCTCAAATAACAGCTATAAACCAACAAATACAATCTGTGCAGCTTGAATGTGAAAACGGCATAACCCCTTAAATTTTATGCGGAAAAGTCAAAAACATATAGCGGTTAGTATTTTGGTAATCTGCGTTTTATGCGCCGGAGTTTTGTATTTTTATCACCATCCCCTTTACGTGCAGTACCAAAAAATAGTGCTTAATAAAGAATTTGTTTGCCCCGAAAACCAAAACTCGGACGCATATAATGCCTACCTTTACCGCTTTATAAAGTTTTATGCGGACAATTACCCATCAATGAAACTAAACGATTTTCTTACAATCAGGTACAACCAATTAGTACAGCATAACTGCACAACAACGCTTGCAAATATTGCAAACAATGATTCGGGAAATGCCACAACTTCATCGGATACGGGCGACACCACAATGGGCGAATTTAGCCAATCTCCAAATAATGTTTCTCAATGAAGAAAAAATCACAAAAATTTGCCTACGATAACATGCTTCCGAAAATGACCCTAGAGGATGTATTCTGGGTGGTCATGGAAGAGCGTAAGGTTATAAAAAACCAACCCGCCACGGATGAAGATTTACGGGTTGAAAATAACATTGCGGTTATTGACCAACGTTTTAGCGACTTGGCTGTGATTATTGAAAGGGAACTTACGGAAGAGGAAGAGTCAATTATCCTTGATATTGTTGACGAATTTACTCCCAAGAAAAAGGACGGAAATTATCTGTGTTCCCTACTGCCGTTTGATTATGCCTGGGAAATTTACCAAGCAAGAAATAATCTTTAAACTTTATGTCCGATTTTAACCAGCAGCTCAAAACCCAAAATGCCCTGTTAGCGCAGCAAAACAATCTTGCCGCCCAGTCTTTACGGTTACAGCAAAAGCAGGCCAAGAAAAGCAACGGGCTACTTGGGGCTTTGGTGGTGCTGGGTGCCGTTGCTACATATTCGGAACTAAAAACTGAACAGGAACAAAAGCAAATTGTTAATCACTTACTAGACCAAAAAGCTGCCAAAGGCGAACTAACTCAAACCGAGGCCAACTCCTTAAAGTACCCTAAAAGCAATAATAAAGCCTTTTGGGTACTGTTTATTATTGTGGTCGTGGTTATTATTTTACTCCTGCTCTAACTGGGTAAATCTGCCGCTGTAATCCCCGCATACTGGGCAATGGCATACCGTGATTCACTTGATATAAGAGGTTTACGAAATAGGCGGGACAAGTTTCTTTCCCTGCGGGACGGAGTTTTATAGCTTAAATGGCAGCAGGTGCGGCACAGAGGCGAATCGCAATAGCTGTATTGGTATAAGTATTTAACACGGCCGCCACAGCAGTTACAGATAAAATAAAACAGGTATCCCCGCCCGTCGCCTAAGTTAGATGGCACAAAGTCAACCAACTGTTTATCCCAATAATAAAACCCATCCAAACCACGTACGGACTTATAGGTGGTATTTTCTGGCTCGTTAAGGAGTATTTTAAGCTCTTCCGCCTGTTGAAAAGAGCCAAAAGCCGGCGGCAGGCACCAGCCGTCTTTACGGTGAAGCATTATAAATTTCCCAATGTATTCGGTAATATCTATTGTCTCCAGCCTGTTTAATATGGCTTTGTTCCTATGTTTGTAGATGGGCATAATCGCTAAGAAACACTAAGCAAAAAACCCGCCTTTGACAGACGGGTAAATTTAAATTGAAAAACCATCTTTATAACCAACCGGTAACTGTATTTGGGGAGCATTTGGTGGAGGGTTTGGTAAGACAGGATTGACTGGGGATGTACGGGGCACCCTAGGTATGGGCTGTATTGTTAAAGTATTTAGAATAATATATTTACGATTTTCTATAATCTGCAGTACACCTCTAAAGTTACCATTAACATCCCAGACGAAACTGCTTTCAATCCAACCAAGATACTTACCGTCCCTAGAAAAAAGGTAACCGTTATTTATAAAACCTAAATATTGACCTGTAGAAAGAAAAACTGATTCCATATTATTTTTGTTCGTTTAAATTTTCTTCTGCCCCTTTATGTTCGGGTATATAGGAAGCCGGCACGGCATAACCTATTCCCAATTGTACATTATTTATTAAAGCTTGGTAAATTCTAACCAAATCCACACCATGGAGCGATATAGCTCCATTAGTCATGTTTTCAACCTTTTCCAATAACACGTTATGTTGTCTCCTTTTCGCATTAACTACGCCTATGACACTGCCATTTGTATCCATTAAAGGGCAGCCACTATTGCCAGAATTTACTGTGCCATCAATAAGGTAAGTAGTAACCCCCGTAGGGTCTTTAGCTATTGCAGAAAGTATTCCTTGGTGCGTAGTTAAATCTTCAATACCTAAAGGGTAACCAGAAAAAATTACGCCCATACCTTCAGCAATTTGATTTAACTCACCTAATAGTAATGGCTCCCTTTTATTATCATCAAATTTAAGCAATGCTAAGTCGTGCTCCTCATCACGAACAGCAACTTTTGCTGATATGTGCTCTGAGCCAGGGAATTTTATTAAGATTGAGCTAGCATCTTTTACGACATGGTTACACGTAACTAATATGCCTTTTTCTCCAAACACAAAACCACTACCGGTACTATCCCGCTTATTATCTGCGTCAAAAGTTAAAATGAAAGCAATGCTGGGTTTAATTTTCTTAACAATATCGGTATAATCCATAAGTATATTTAAATTATAGCACAAACTTATTACAAGTGCTTATTAGCGGAAATGGACTTGTAAAACCGCTAATATCGTGAAACCAATCAAATTTCCATGGTGTTCTAATGCTGTTACTAGCATTGCTCATCCCTTTTGATTTAACTCTACACTTGTGAGTATCTGACCAATACCTTAATTAGCATTTACAAGCAGTTCCTGCAAAACGGGGCTTGAATTATAAAACCTCCAAAATCGGGAAAGGTAATCAAACAGGGGGTTTGACGAATTACCCGTCTTGTCCACCAAAATGAAACCGAAACTTTGTGAGGTTTCTAATTTTGGTAGGATGCCGCAACGAAGTTGCGGCGCCACCACATAAAGGTTAAACCACCCTGTTGGGTGGTTTTTGTCTTATTTAATTCCAAATTTGTATAATTCTTGTAAAGTGGATAACTCAAGTTTGTAAGTAAGGGCTTGTAGGTAAATCATATAATATAGGCCCGTAATATGCTATAATTAAGCAAATAGAACGCCTGTTAAATAAGATATTGACAGACGGTGAACGATTGTATACTATATGAAAAGAGATACTAAAACTAAAAAGAAGCCCATGGAAACTTCCGTTAAAATTCTTACCGGGGTACAGGAAAAACCCTATTATATTCAAAACGACTTTGCTTTATACCAAGCCGACTGTTTAAATTTGCTTAAGCAACTCCCCGAAAATTCCGTGGACATGATATTTGCAGATCCGCCCTACAACCTATCTAACGGCGGCTTTAGCGTTCATGCCGGTAGAATGGTTAGTGTTAACAAAGGCGACTGGGATAAAAGCAAAGGTTTTGAGGACGACTATGATTTTCATTTTAACTGGCTTAAGGCCTGCCAAAGAGTTTTAAAACCCAACGGCACGCTGTGGGTTAGCGGCACTTATCATTCCATTTACCAATGCGGCCATGCTTTGCAATCTTTAGGCTACCATATTTTAAATGATGTCTCGTGGTTTAAGCCCAATGCCTCCCCTAACCTAAGCTGCCGCTTTTTTACGGCCAGCCACGAAACCTTAATTTGGGCGCGCAAAGATAAAAAGGCCAAGCATACTTTTAATTATGACTTAATGAAAAACGGCAACTGGCCGGAAGACCCTTTAAAGAAACCGAATTTGCAAATGCGTTCCGTCTGGTCCATGGGTACACCCAAACCGGCTGAAAAAAAGTTTGGCAAACACCCCACGCAAAAACCCATAGACTTGCTAAAGCGGATAGTTTTAGCCAGCACCAATGAGGGTGATGTTGTGTTAGATCCGTTCACCGGCAGTTCCACCACCGGCATTGTGGCCAGTGTTTTTAACCGTAAGTTTATTGGAATAGATTTAGAAGAAAAATACTTAAAACTATCCATTAAACGCAAGCAGGAAATGGACAAAATTATGGATATTAAAAATCCCAGCCCAACCGCCAAACCCCGCCTTGGCAGCGAATTTAAAATTATTAATAAAATTCAAATAACCCAAAAAGAATTATTTTAAAACCAATGCAAAATTTTGAATTCTACAAAAAACTGAAAGGCGTTTCTAAAACACAAGATGTAATTGAATATTTTCTATCCACGCTCTTGCTGACCAATCGCAGGTGGTCTTTGGCAGGTACCCGAAATCTTAGACACTTACTCTGAGGTATAATAAGGTTAGAAAGGAATTTCTAACTATGCCCAAAGGCAAACATTTAGTATCTAAGGAAGTTAAGCAGCAAATTTTAAAACGCATTAAGGAAGAAGGTGTCAGCGTGCCACAAGCAGCGGCCGAACATGGCCTGTCCGACAAGACCATATATGGTTGGATAGCCAAAGGAGTGACCGCCCCACCCTCGGTGATTGAAGTCTCAAGGTTAAAGCGGGAAAACCAAACCCTCCATGAAATAATCGGCCGGCTGACAGTCAAACTGTCATTGGCGGGAAAAAAGGAGCTTAGTTAGAGAGATATCCGCCCTTATGCACCTTGAAAATCCAACTAAGACAGAACTGGCCAAAAGTTTAGGCATATCCCGGGCTAGCCTGTATTACGAACCGAGCTTACCACAAAAAGACTGGCTGCTTAAAATCCGCATTGAACAAAAGCTCCATGAGCATCCCAGCTATGGTCACAAACGAATCGGCCCAGCCCTCGGCATAGGCAAGAACCGTGCCAAGAGAGTAATGAAGCTGTTTGGCATTCAGCCCTATCGTCGAAGAGGTAAAAAGCCCAAGAAAGCCAGGGATTTAGGACAAATTATCGCTCCCTACCAAAATTGGTTGCTGCTGATACCCTTCCCTGAGCATGAAGGAATTGTCTGGGTCAGCGATTTTACCTACATTCCATTTTTAGGCAGATTCATTTACCTGGCTACGATCATGGATTTGTTCACCAGAGAGGTCGTAGGCTGGTCAGTCTGGACCGCCCATAATACCCAACTGGTTTTACTGGCTCTAATTGACGCACTGGAAAAACATTCAGCCGCAAACTATCTCCACTCCGACCAAGGCACGGAATACAAAGCCTCGCTCTACTGCCGCTTGGCTGAGCAAGCTGGTATTACCGTTTCCATGAGCCATAAATCATCACCATGGGAGAACGGCTACCAAGAATCCTTTTACTCCCAGTTTAAAGTTGATCTGGGAGATCCGGGAAGATTTAAAACCTTAGGGGAATTAACAGCCGAAATTTACCTACTCATCCACAGCTATAACCATACAAGAATCCACACATCATTAAAAATGCCGCCGTCAGCATTTGCCGACCAGCAGCGGAATCATATATAATTAAATTAACCTTAAATATCCTAAGAGGCGGTGTCTAAAGAAATGGGTACCTTACACACCCCCAACCACTACCTTTCCCCCTCTTTGAATAAACTTGCCGCCTTGCTGGACAAAGTTGCCGGTTTTGGCAGCAGTGCCTTTAAAGGTCGCAATTAAAGACATACCGCTTTCCGCTTGAGCATTTACTGCCGGCGCCGAATACGTTCCTTGTGAAGAAATAGCTCTATATTCAAGATAACTTGTCCCCTGACTTGGATATGCACAACTTTGACTGCAAGGGTTATCATTGGTGGCAATAAAAAAATTACTTCCGGCGCTAAATACAGCACCAGCATTATCCGTACTTGCAGTACCCCCCGCGCCTATAATTAATTCGCTGGCCTGTGCGGTGGCACCCCCGGCCGTGACGTTCCAATTCACAGTAGAGCTGTTTGCGCCCGAAGCAGTTTGATCCAGCGGCGAAACATTGGAAATTCCTGAAAATTCCGCTACAGCACATGTTTGCCAGCCGCCGCTACTGCTGATATTACAAGTAACCGTATTGGCGCCGCCTTTGGCGTCGTTAACATACAAAATCGAAATATGCGAATTTAGGGAATTATCCCCCTGATTAGCTAAAATCCAAGAATTACCCGCGGTATCCGTAAGACTGCATGTACTTCCGCCTATGCCTTCACATTCGGCCACCAAAAAATTATGCGCCACGTTTGGCGAAGGGTAAGGAATTGTACAAGAACCGGTTCCGGTTGAACAACTCGCCGACTGGCCGGAAACCAACGCCGGGGCCGCCTCGGCCACCTGCGGCGATTGAATAAAAAATTGATAGACGAGCGCGGCGGAGACAAGCAAAATCACGCTCAAGGCAAACGGCAAATATCTATTAAAGAATTTTTGTTTACCTATCCAAGCCATACAGTAATTATACTATCTATTTTTAATTCACGCTCACTCCCGTGGGAGGGGCTGGAGGGGTGGTATCGGAAGAGTTACCAGCGAAGCAAGATTGAGCATCAAAAACCCCATTTGCATGAAGGACATTCCAATAGCAATCATAAGCAGCATTTGTGTTGACTCGGCCGGAAGTTCCCGAAAGGTTGCCGCCCGCAACATCACCGCCGATAGCCGGCCATGGCACACCGGCGTTGGCCAGGAAACTTGGTTCAGAAGTGTAATACCAGGAATTGGCAAAAGCATGGTTCGACCCGCCATCCCAATATGCGACTCCGTTAGTCTTAAAATCCCAGTTACCGTGCAAAAGAACGGTCGAATTTGGAACCGGTGTTGAACCCATCACGGTAGTGGCAATGGCATAAACGTATGGGTTCGCGGTCGTGCCGGTGCAGCAGCTGCCGCTATCGGCCCTAAGCGTGGCATTGGCCCAGTTTGTGTGCATTCCGGTGCGGCCAAGCACGTTATCAACAAAGCTCAAGTAATTGTTGCCGTCAAAAACGTCAATTGCCGCAAAGCCAAGCATCTGGCTTTCGTATGTGGAAAACCCGGGGATTGTCGTGCACAGCGGATAATTGCCGGAAACCGGGGTAGATTCTGCGACCTTAATGGTTGTAACATTCACCGAGCAGCCGCCATTATCATCTGTTTCATCACCCCAAAAATTATTGCGGAAGAACACCAGGTCAGAAGAACTCCCATGAAGGTCATCCTCGGCTACATGGGAAGCAATATTGCCTTCCCATAACTGCATATATGGCTGGGCGCCGTGGTTCGGACGGGCCGATCCCAAATATGTCATATCATCGGTAAAGTTGTCATCTATGTAGTTATAGAGCACGGCTTCGCCGCCGCCGCCGCCCTCCCAAATAATGCCGTGGCGGGTATGGCGAACAATGTTGTTTTCAATTTTGGTATCCCCATTTACCCATTCTGACCAGATGCCATAACCGGAGCCGCTGGCGCCGGACCGTCCCTCGTGGACGTAATTGTCACGAACCTCATTGCCATAGGTAAACTGCAGGCGAATATGGCCGCCGTCGCTGTTGCTGCCGCTGTATTGCGACTCAATGCCCCTTACCCAGCAGTCGAGACAACCTTGCATGTCGATAATAGGGTTACCCCCAAGATCACCGATGCCCAGAACATGAAAATACTCGTAACCGGCTTTTTGGGTTGTGAAGCTAATGATATTAAACTTAGCTCCGGCAGGTTCGGTTCCGGCAGGGTCAGTAAGCCGCACAGCCGCTGTGTATGGCGTGAAGTAAAGAGGTCTGCTAAGCGTGAACACCGAGCCATTAATCGCCGTAACTTCAGCAATTTGCTGCATCAAATACGCACCTGTATCATCACCGCAATAGTCACAGCTTCCGCCGGGATCAGAAATCAGCGTGGGATCGTCGTTGCCAAATATCTTTATGTATGTCCCCACACTAACATTGCTGCAACCGGAAGCGCAAGTTACCGTGGTGTCGCCCTTCTGCGGGCTGCCGGAGAGAGTAAAAGTGCTCGGGATCTGGTTGTAGTTGGTTGCGGGATTAAGATTGGTGGAATGCGAGAAGTTCTGGGTGGTAAGTTGCCCGCTTGCGCCAAGGTTAATAATAGTAGCGGAACCGGCGCCGCGCATCGCCACACCGCTTTTGAGCCGAACGGTACTATTTACATAATACGTGCCTGCCGGAATGTAGACCGCCGTGTTCGCCGTGGCATTGTTGATGCAAGTTTGCATAGCAGGGCCGTCGTTGGTCGTGCCGTTCCCCGCCAGGCCGGCGCAGGTCACCTGGGAATAGGTCGGCAGCACGCCGTTATTCCAAATGTCGGATCCGTCTAGCCATGGTATCATACGGTCGCTTGGCAATTGATAATAGGCCGAAGCCGCCTGCGTGGTGGCGCTGGCACTGGTTGACTGTGAGGAGTTATTTCCCGCCGCATCATAAGCAGAGACTGTATAAGTGTATTGGGTGGAAGCAGTCAGGCCGGTGTCAGAGTAGCTGTTAGTAGCAGATGTTCCTATCTGTGTTCCCCCTCTGAATATTTTGTACCCTGTTACTCCTACATTGTCGGTAGAAGCTGTCCAATTCAGGTTAATCCCCGATGAAGAAACGGCAGTAGCGCTAAGGTTGGTAGGGACGGTGGGAGGAGTGGTATCGGGAGCGGTAACCGTAACAGTAGTATTAGCCGTGGTATTGCCCTGGGAATTGGTGACAGTTAAGGTATAGGTGGTGGTACTGGCCGGGGTAACATTAACGGATGAACCACTTACAGTACCAACTCCGTTGTTTATGGATAAAGTTGGAGTAGGATTGCCGGTCACAGACCAGGATAATGTTGTGCTATTGCCCGAGGTAATGCTTGTAGGGTTAGCGGTAAAGCTGGAAATGGTAGGAACAGTGAGAGCTGCCGCTTGTGTGGTAGCCTGGGCTGAACTTGACTGGCTGCTATGGTTGCCTGCCGCATCATAGGCATCTACAGTATAGGTATACTGGGTGGAAGCTGTAAGGCCGGTGTCACTGTAACTGTTAGTAGCACTTGTGCCTATTTGCACTCCCCCTCTATATATTGTATAGCCTGTGACTCCCACGTTATCTGTACTTGCTGTCCAACTTAAATTTATCGCTGATGAAGATACTGCCGTGGCAGAAAGGTTAGTGGGAACGGTGGGGGCCTGGGTGTCAGAAACTGTGTTAGCTTTAATTTCCGCGGCTACAATGCCCCAGCCGTCGCTGGCGTCACCGGTATAACCCATAGTAACACTGCCACCGGCAGTGGCATAGGAGGAGGCGGCATTGTTGCCATAATCTGAATCATTGACATTTTTTTCAAAGTTCAGCGTCTGCAAAGAGCTGCCCATAGCGCTGCCGTTGGTCGCACAGTCAACCACCATATTGCCCGCTGTGGTATTTGGTACCGTTACGGAAGCTGTGGTACCGCTTGTGGCATTGTTAGTTAAAGATTGAGCAATAGGATTGGTAGCGGCATTACCGGTAAAAGAAACCGCTCCGGAAATAATGTAACCGCTGGCATTACTGCCGCTCTTGGTGACGACAACGTTATTGGCTCCGGTTGCCGGATTAAGCAAAGACCACAAACTGGAGTAAGCTCCTGTGGTCCCGTCGTGGCTGCGCACGCTGGCAACCGGGCTCATAGCCACGCCGTTGTAGGTGACGCCGCTAATGCTCTGGACAGCGTCACCAGCCGTGGCACAGACTATTAGCAACGTGCCGGCCGTGTTGGTAAAGCTGTAGGTAAGATTAGCATTCTTTACGTTGTTACCCGCGACTGGACTGGCAGAGTCCACTGCCACGGTGGAGCCGCCCAGCACCTCCCCGGTTTGCCCGGACACGATTTGGTTGTAGGTTAGGGCGGAGGCGGAGAAAGCTTCAAAAAGTATGCAGCCCAATACGCACAAAAGCGCCAAGATTTTAAAGAATTTTTGTTTTATCATAAAAACTTTAATTAACAACTTTTATATTGTTGAAAATTTTGGCAAATCATACATATGCATATAAATTGGTTAATTTTATTATAGCATATTTTGGTCTTTTTTTGGAGATTCCCAGGTTTTGGCCTGTTTTTATAGTTTTTATTAGTTGTAGCTAAGTATCCAGATTATGTTCTTACCGATTATCTTTCCCCACCGCTTCGGCAATATTTTTATACCCATCCCGCTTTAACAGTCCTGCCAGTCCCCGGTTTATCTCCCCTATTAACTGCGGACCTTCAAAAATCATGCCGGTAATCAACTGCACCAAACTGGCGCCCAGCCTGATTTTTTTATAGGCATCTTCCGCGTTAAAGACCCCGCCGACGCCCATTATAATATAGCGGCCGCGGGTTTTTTTATAAACGTACCTGATAAGTTCATTGGCTAAATTCTCCTGGACTTTGCCGCTTAGGCCGCCAATGCCCCCGAATTTTTTGGTCAGGTTAGCCAAAACAAAACCGTGGATCCTGTGTTTGGCCGCCACTGCCAAAAGGGCGTCAACTTCTGTTTGCGGCAAATCCGGTGAAAATTTTACAAACACCGGTTTTGCGGTTGCCACTTTATCTATTTCCGCCATCAGCTGGTGGAAACTTTCCGCGTCCGTAAACGGCTGGCCGCCAAAAGCATTGGGGCAGGAAATGTTGACGGTGTAATAATCCCCGATGCCCGTAAAGGCCTTAAAAGCTTTGACATAATCGGCAATCCCTTTTTGCCTGTCCACGGTTTGCGGGCTGTTGGTTTTGGCAATGCTGGTACCCAAAATAAATTTAAAATTTGCATTTTGCAGGCGTCTAGATATTGCTCCGCAGCCGTCATTTTTTAAACCGTAATAAACCCGCATGGATTGCTGTTCTTTTAGGCGCCACAGCCTGGGCCGCGGATTGCCTTGGCAGGGCTCGCCGGTTATGGAGCCGGCTTCTTCAAAACCAAAACCCACGTAAGGCAAAATTTTGGTCAGGCGGGCGTCTTTATCAAAACCCGCGGCCAAACCTATAGGATTTTTAAATTTAAGGCCCAGAATATTTTGCTCCAGCGCCGGATTTTCGTAATTAAGCATTAAACTTGTAGTGCCCCTGGTAATTATGTTACTGCCTAAAAAACGCCCAATCAAGGTTATATTGTCGTGGACGTCTTCGGGATCAAACTTAAACAAAATAGGTTTGACGATTTTGGTATAAAAAAAACGGACTATGGCAGACCGCTTAGTTGTAGTCATAGGATAAGTTTGTTAGCTTTGTAGTTACATTATAGCATAAATGCAGTCTCCGCCAGACCGTTAATTTTTCCTATACAGCAGGAGCCGGATTGGCTTTTTGGGACCATAACTTTGGCCAAAAAGCTTGGTCTTTATTTTGTTCTGACGATTCAAAATAAAGTTTTTGGACAAAGTTATGAGCGAGTGTTTCCGCAGGAGAAACATGAGCGTGTCCCAAAAAGTCAGCCGGCGACAGATTTGGGGAAAATGAAGCTTCTAGGCAAACCTGGTTATTACAAAGGTTAGCACCACGCCCAAGATGGTGAGGAAAATAAGTTTAGCCGAACTGTGTTTGGCATGCGCTTCCGGCAAAATGTCGCTGGCGCCAATGTAGAGCAAAAAGCCGGCAAAGAAGCCCAGGTACCAGACCAAAAAATGCGGCGAAACCCTGAACAACAAAGTGGATAGCGCGCCCAGCACGGGCGTAAAGGCATCCAGCAATAAAAACATCTTGGACTTTTTAGTGGAATTATTGTTGGTTAACATCAGGGTAATGGTGTTCATACCGTCGGTAAAATCGTGGGAGATGACGGCAATGGCTACAAGCAGTCCCACGGCCGGGTTGACCTGGAAGCCCAGGCCAATGCCCACGCCGTCCATAAAGCTGTGTCCGGCCAGGGCCAGGGCTGAAAGTATGCCCACCTGCGGATGCTTGTGGTCGGCGTAATCGCCTTCGTGCGCGTGGTGGATGACAATGCTTTTTTCCAGAATATGGAACAGTAAAAAACCAATAACCAAAGCTACCATGGGTTCCACCGGCCGGTAGCCGCCCGCCGTTACGCGTGAAATTATTTCCGGAAAAATATCAAAACTCACCACGCCCAGCAGTACGCCGGCGGTGAAGCCCATTATTAAGTGGAGCTTGTTTTTATATTTAACCGCAAACAATCCGCCGAACAGGGTGGAAAAAAATGTGGCGCAGGAAAGTAAAATGGCTTCCATTATTTTGCGCAGTTATTACAAATTCCAAAAAACTCCAAAGAATGTCCGCTAATTTCCGCGAAGCCGGACTTTTTTAAAAGATTTTTGTTATTAGCGACGACTTTACAGCCTTCAATATCAGAAACCCTTCCGCAATTTTTACAAATTAAATGGTGGTGATGGGTTTGGGAAGCCAGTTCATAATATTCACTGCGGCCGCTTAAACGAATTTTTTTCAGCAAACCCAAAGCCTCTAAAGATTCTACGTTGCGGTACAGCGTGGCCTTATCCACACCCAAACGGCCCAATTTTTGCGCTAAATCCCCAACGCTTAAAGGTTTTTTGACGTGCTCAAAAACATCCAAAAGCCCCAAGCGGGCCGGCGTGGCTTTAAGCTTATTTTGCCGCAGCTTATTCTTTATTTCCGCCGTATGTTGTTGACAATTCACAAAATAATTTCCTTCCCTTCACCAATTAATTTTACCACGTCGTCCTGAATAAACAAAGCCTGTTTATCAGAAAGTATTTTAACCGGATATTTGGTTGAAGCTATTTTTTGCTTCAGCCGATCATGGAATTCCGGAATATAATGGACGACTGTTACAAACGGCACTAAACCCATGGCCGAGGTCTCTAAAATTCCAAAATGATTATAGTCCGGGCGCTGCCTCCAATCGGCCATGTCAATAACCGGTCCGACAACATGCGTGCCGGCGCAGGCTGACACATACCATACGCCTCCGGGTAATAACTCTTTTATCACACTTTCAAAACCGCTGTCCCTGATGGATTTTAAAAGATAATAAGCATTGCCGCCTTCCACAAATACCAAATCTACATTAGCCAGCGCCTGCCGAAGACTGTCCGGATTCTGGCCGTCAAGGTCCAGTTCAAAAAAACTGCAACCGGTTTTGGCTAAATAGTTCTTTGTCCGCTCAATATAAACCTTGTCCGCCACCGGTTTGCCGGCTGTGGTTATGTAAGCCAGACGCATTTCGGCCAGAGGTTTGGGAAACGGCAAAGGCAGCCCGTCCGCTAAATATTTACTGCTGGAAAGCAGGATTAAATTTTTCATATAACCATTATATAATAAATGCGACTAAATTGCAACTACTTGACAGAAGGCTATAATAAAGCTAATATGCAGATGCGACTAAATTGCATTTAAGGAGGACTAAGCGTATGTCGAAAATTTTTGACTTGGAGCTGGGAACAGGAATTAAGCAGGTCCGAAAAACCCAAAGCAGCCAATGGAAGCTGGATCCGGCCGGACAGCCGGTGGCGCTGGTTACCGGCTGTAGCGTAACCAAATTCGACGGTTCTAAAATGACGCGAACGGCTACCAAGGCTTTTTTTCCGGGCCACAATGAGTACCTTTGCAACGTCTCGTTGCCAATAGCCCTGCGCCTGGCAGACCAGGGACGACGCGTCATCATCCAGTGCGCCAGCTCGGCGCAGGCGGACATTATCATCAGGCTTATTAATACTCTCCCCTGCCGCGAAAATATATCCGTGCTGCAGGCCGACCTGGGGAACATTGACTGGCTGCAGAATTTGGAAATCTGTTTAAGCCATCTTGCGCCCGTATCCCGCGTAGACTTTGTCCTTTACGAATCCTACACCGCGGATGCAGACCGGCCTTTTTTACCCACCTGGGAAGAAAACGCCGAGGTGCTGGCGGCCGCGATTAACAGGCGGGTTAAGTTTTTTCAGAATATCTCCGCCTTTTCTTACGACCTTATTATCCGCCGCGGCCAGCAGGAACTTCGGGTATTGGGACTGACCGCGCTGGCCAGCTTCCGTCCGGCCGCTTACCTGTTTGCCGATGCCGCCCACAAAGCGGTATCGTCGACATTCCTGCAAACCTGGGCCCGCGAAGCGGGGCATTATGTGGACGCGCCGGTGGGAATTGTGGAGCTCTGCCCGGGTATTGTAGATACCGGGCTTTATGATCCGCCGCACGTGCGGCAAGTGGCCTGGGACAAAGCCGAGCGTGGCAATGCTTCGTTTGGCGACACGGTTCTGACCGGCGACCTCAATACCTGGCCCATGATTTCCCCCTGGCAGATTGCGGACATTGCCGGCTGGTACCTCAGGGCCGAATGGGGGCATCACCCCTACCAGGAATTGGATCCAAAAATCCGGCAGCTTCTTTCTGCGGGCCGGGATCCGCAGGAGGTAAAAACCAAAGTCAGGCAGGCGGCCGGCGGGCATGTTTCGCCGGAACTGCCGCTTTACGCTTACTACCCCGGTTACCCCTGGGGCTGTATGCCGCCGCTGAAACCCGGTTACGCGCCGGTGTTTATTACCCCGCGCGGACAGTTTGTATAGTGAACATCCGGCGAGCGACAACCATCGCTCGCCATCTTTTTTCAG
>CAIVSE010000028.1 GCA_903908535.1 Candidatus Doudnabacteria bacterium | reverse complement strand
GGGCGGCCGGCCATTTGGAAGGGGCCATCCATTTTGACCTGGCTAAAATGCAGCAGGGCCTGCTACCGGACCTGCCTAAAAACACCCCTATTGCCCTGTACTGCCGCACGGGAATTAGGGCCGGAGAGGCTCTGCAAATCCTTAAACAGAACGGCTTTACCACTGTACGGAATGCCGGAGGCTTCGCGACTTTGCAGGCTCAGGAAAATAAAGTTTGCCTGGGCGCCCAATCCTCCTGCGATTAAATCCGGTTTATCAAAATTAAATCCCCGGCATAACCGGGGATTTTTTTATTTAATTAATATGCCTCGTAATTTCAATGGCTTTGCCGCCAATTAAGGCTTCGGTGACTTTTTGGTACGCGCTGGACAGTATTCGCTGGAACGTGCTTTGCGAAGTATTCATTTTTAGGGCGCATTTGGCCTGGTCAAGTCCCAGGGAATTTTTTAACCGCAGAGCTTCCAGTTCCTCGGCGGACAATTCCACAATTTCCAAAACAGCCATGGGCACGCCCCGCGGCTTAAAATAGGTAACATCAGGGCTAAATTTAATTTCATTGCACAGACAAAGTCTTGGTCTTGGCATAAATTTAAAGTTGTGATAGACTGCTTCTTAGAAAGAAGGCCCTTTAGGCTCCCATATATGGGAGCCTGCCGTTAGAGCCTTCTTTTATTTTTGCTGAACCTTTAGGGCGGCCTTTTCCTCGCGGACTGCGGCCAGCCCTTCTTCCAGAATTTTTTCTTCCGCTTCCAGCGCGGTCAGTTCATTTTTAGGGGAAGCAAATCTTCCGCGGCCATAGCCGCATCCGCAGCCACAACCCATCCTAAAACCGCCGCGGCAGGGGCCTAGTCCCCGGCCGGTCCTTGGGCCTTGGCCCATTGGGCCTGTTCCATCTCCTCTTGACATATGTTTATTTGTTAAGTTTTTATAAACCGGCAATTCGGCCTTTATTATGATTGCCTATTATGAATATATACCCATTATTATTTACTGTCAAGTTTTCCTTATTTGACAATATTTATAACCTGGGGTAATATATGAACATATGTTCATATATAAGCGCTGTAACTGCAATGAGTGCAAAATAACCAAAGATTTTCCCGACAGCCGGGCAAAGCCGGCGGCGGCGCTGTTAAAATTGCTTTCCGTCCCCTCCCGCCTAAATATCCTGTTGCTTTTAAAACAGTCGCCGCATTGCGTCTGCGATATAGAGGCCCACACCAAACTCTCCCAAACCTTAATTTCCCACCATATGGCGGACTTAATGAAGGCTGGTTTAGTGGAAAGTAAAAAGCAAGGTAAGTTTATTGAATACAGCCTGACCAGCAACGGGAAAAAGACTGTTGCCAATTTAACCAGGCTATTTCAAAATTAATAATCTTGTTTAAGCTCATGAAAATCCAAGTTTTAGGTTCGGGCTGCCCAACCTGCGAAAAACTATACAACCTGGTCCAAAAAGCCGCGGCGCAATTGGGCCTGCCCGACCAGGTGGAATACATAAAAGATGTTCAGCAAATTTTGGATATGGGGCTGATGTCCAGCCCTGTTTTGGCCATAAACGGCAAGCCGGCCTTTGTGGGCTTTACGCCCGATATGGAAAAAATCAAAAAAATTATAAAAGATAATTTATAGTCTAAGATCGGATAAGAATGACACCAATAATTTTATTTTTCATAATTGCTCTCATTGTCGGTTTTGTGACCGCCGGACTAAAAATTCAATATGACCGGTTTTTCGCCATTATCCTTTTGGTATCGCTGATGAAGTTATCTGTGGCCGGAGCGGTTAACACATTTTTATGGATTGTGTTTTTTAGCGCCGGTTATGTGCTGTGGAAAAACAAGGAAAAGATAAAAGGTATGCCGCTGGCGAACAAAAAGAAGTTCCTTATTCTCGTTCCAATTCTCGCGTTTATTGGAGTTTTTATTGGGTCGACATTTTTTTCCGCAGCTTCCGGCCAAGCTTTAACCGTTACCCTTGGCGCGCTGGCGTTACTTTATGGCTTACGTCTTGTTTTCATCCACTTCAAGCCCCATGAATTTGAATATAAAAATGAAAAGCCGGTTTACCAGAAAATTTGCGGCTTGTTTGGTCCAATAGTCAGCGGCTTTTTTGCGGGACTAATCGGCACAACGCTCAAACCTCTAAAAATTCCGTTTGCCGTAAAAATAGGCCAAATGAATATGGAGCAGGTGTATTTAGGAAATACTATTACCGCGTTTTTTTCGTCAGTCTTTGCCATAATTCTGCACAGTGTTTATGTAGCGCCAAAAGTCACGATGACAGTTAGTAATTTTTTATTGGGCGCTGTCCTGTGGTTGGCAATTCATATCGTATTTGAATTAAGTCAGTTATTTTTTAAGGACAACTGGCGAAAACCGTTCCAAATTTTTATTGGCCTCATTTTGATTATTGTTGCCTTTAAATTCCTTTGATTTTATGATTTTATGAAAAAACCTTCCCTCTCCGAATTATGCAAAACCACTTTTTACATCGGGCTCATTGGCTACGGTGGCCCGGCAATTTTGGCTTTGATGAAAAAAACCTTTGTCCATCAAAAAGAATGGATTTCCGAAAAGGAATTTATGAACGCGCTTTCCCTTGCGCAAATTCTGCCCGGCGCGACAGGGGTCAGCGTTATGGGATATATTGGGTTCAAACTCCGCAAGTTCTGGGGCGGCATATTGGCGCCCTTGTTATATATTCTGCCCGCGACTGTCGCTATGATAGCGCTTGGGTGGGCATATTTTCGGTTCGGCAACCTTTCCTTTGTCAAATCGCTGTTTGCCGGATTAGGGGCTTTGGTGGTCGCCCTGCTGGTAAACGCGACTTTAATTTTAGGAAAATCGGTTTTCAAAAAATTGGATACCAAAAATATTAAAGGTTTTGTTATCGCTTTAATAACCTTTACCGGCATTTTCTTTTTTAACATCAACATTATTTGGCTCATCCTCACTGCCGGATTCCTCGGCTTTGCTTTTTATTATTTCACCGGCGAATTTGAAGACAAAGCAACCAAACACGGCGAAATATTATTATCCGAGCCGGCAATTTTATTGCGCGAACCGTTAAACGCAAGAGATTTTTTGCCCGTTATTTTAATAGCGGCGATTTTTGCCGCCGGACTGCTAATGCCCTCTGTCCGGGGCCTTATTACTACTTTTTTTGGAATTGGCGCATTTGCTTTTGGGGGCGGTTTTACCACTATTCCACTTATTCAACACCAAGTCGTTAACGCGCATAACTGGCTGACCATAAAGCAATTTGTTGACGGTATCGCTTTAGGGCAAATTACTCCCGGTCCCGTGTTTATTACCGCGACTTTTATTGGCTACCGCGTAGCGGCCGTTTTTGGAGCGCTGTTTGCCACGCTGGCGATTTTCGCGCCTTCGCTTATAGCAATGATAGCGCTGTCGGACATTCACGCCAAAATCCAAAATTTAAAAATTATAAAAATTATTATTAAAGGGTTTCTGTCGGGCTTTATTGGTTTGCTCATTGCCGTTACTCTGCAATTCGCTTTTAAGTCGCTTATTAGCTGGCAGGCCTGGCTGGTTTTTGTGCTGGCGGTTTTTTGGCTTTTAGTTTTAAAAAAAGATTCAGTCTGGGCAATTTTGGGAACCATTATTTTATCTTTACTAATATTTTAAAAAGGAAAAATTATGAGCATTTTTTATCCCATACAACTTTTTGCCGACTGGCTAACCTACAGTGTATTTTCCCTAAAGCCTAACACCCTGCTCGCCGGGGCGATTAATTTTTTTGTCTTTGACACGATTAAGATATTTATACTCCTTGCGGTAATTATTTTTGCCGTCTCCATTATTCGCTCCTATCTGCCGCCGGAAAAAATAAGAAAAATTCTTTCGGGCAAAAAAAAATTCACCGGCAACTTAATTGCCGCGGCATTGGGCATTTTTACCCCATTCTGCTCCTGTAGCGCCATTCCCCTGTTTTTAGGCTTTGTGCAGGCAGGCGTGCCACTCGGCACTACCTTTTCCTTTTTGGTGGCATCCCCAATGATTAATGAGGTAGCTTTGATATTACTGCTTGGATTATTCGGCTGGAAGATAGCTTTAATTTACATTTTTAGCGGTTTGCTTATTGCCATCCTTTCCGGCATTGTAATTGGCAAACTAAAACCCGAAAGTCTGGTTGAACCGTTCGTCTTTAAAAATACCATAAACGTTAACATTGCCCTGCTCCAAATGTCCCGGAGGGAAAGACTAACTTACGCCAAAGACTACACAGTGGATATTTTAAAAAAAGTTTGGCCATATATTCTCATCGGCATAGGTGTTGGGGCTTTTATTCACGGTTATGTCCCCGCTGACTTTTTAGCCAAATATGCCGGCCGTGACAAATGGTATGCCGTGCCTTTAGCCGTGCTTATTGGCATACCACTTTATTCCAATGCCGCGGGAGTAATACCGCTGGTTAGCGCCCTAACCGAAAAAGGCGTGAGTATGGGCACTACCCTGGCTTTTATGATGTCCGTAACAGCCCTGTCTTTGCCTGAATTTATGATATTAAAAAAAGTTATGAAACTAAAGCTAATCCTAATTTTTGCCGGCATTGTTGCTATTGGTATAATATTAACAGGATTGCTTTTTAACCTTATTTTGTAAAATTGACCAAAATCGTATAAAATGATATACTATTTTTACCTGGCACAGCAGGTATGTTAGCAAGCTCTTCACAAATCTGTGCGAGAGTTTTTTTGTTCACTTTAATTTAATTATTATAGTGAACAATCCGCCGAAGCTTTAGCGAAGGCGGATGACTCAGTTTGGTAGTTGGAAATTGGTAATTCATTTATATGGTGCCC
>CAIVSE010000027.1 GCA_903908535.1 Candidatus Doudnabacteria bacterium | reverse complement strand
TCCAAGGCCTGGTCAATCAATTTTTCCAAATGGGGCCAATCAACAAAACGGGTATGCAATTCGATTCTTAATGTTGAGACATCCCTGCTCCCTGGTTTCCTTGGTGGTATCACAATTTTTCCTTGTTCTGCATTATATCTTTCAATCAAATGATCAATTTCGTTAAAAATCTTTTGTAGCTCTACCTTTAACTTCTCAAACTGAGTTTCTCCTTTTGTAGATAGATCCTTTTCGTGATCAAAACCGTACTCTTTTCCCATAAATTTACCTCACTATAAGATTACTAATTCTTTCTAGTCTCCCAGGCTCTCCAAATACTTCTCAACATCCAGTGCCGCCATGCAGCCCATGCCCGCGGCGCTTACGGCCTGGCGATAGCGCGGGTCATTGACGTCGCCGGCTACAAATACGCCTTCTATATTGGTACGGGTATAATTCTTTACTACTATATATCCTTTAACATCCGTTTCAATTCCTGCCGCGGCAAAAATTTTGGCCGCGGGCGTGTGCCCAATGGCCACAAACAAACCTTGAACGGGAATAATCTCCTCCTTGCCGCTAGAATTATGCTTGATTTTTACGCCGGTAACACTGGTTTCACCGAGTACCTCTAGAATCGCGGCATCGGCCACAAATTTTATTTTGGGATTGTCCTGCGCGCGCTTAAGCATAATCTTGGATGCGCGAAATTCCGGGCGGCGATGTACAATGGTAACGCTGGTGGCGAATTTAGTTAAAAAATTTGCTTCTTCCATAGCGCTGTCTCCCCCTCCAGCTACAACTAGATCTTTACCTTTAAAGAAAAATCCGTCGCAAGTCGCGCACGCCGAAACGCCCTTGCCGCGCAATTTCTGCTCGCTCGGCAAGTTAAGCCAATTGGCATCCGCGCCCGTGGCGATTATAACGCTCTTGGTTAGGTACTCACCCTTTTCTGTCTTTATTAAAAATGGACTTTTGGTAAAGTCGGCCGATTCCACATTTTCCTGCAAAATTTCCGTACCGAACCTTTTAACCTGCTTCATCATATTTTCCATTAAATCCGGACCCAAAATACCTTCGGGAAAACCGGGGAAATTTTCCACTTCCGTGGTGTCCATTAACTGCCCGCCGGGCTTATGTCCGGCGATTAAGATTGGTTTTAACTCCGCCCGCGCCGCGTACAAGGCCGCGGTCAGCCCGGCCGGCCCGCTGCCGATAATTATAGTATTGTGTACTTTTCCGTTTGTCATAAAAAAATAATCCTTTATCCTTAATGCATTATCTCCGGCTAAAAAACCGTAATTATGATTAAAGATTTAAGATGTTGTATTTTTATTTTAGCAGATAGTGCCGGCACTTGACAAATCTTTAAATTTCGCTTATACTGGCCGGTCCTCCGGAAGTGGGTATGTCCGCCTTGGCGAGACGCAAGTCGAGGCAGGTCGCCGATATCCGTGCCGTAGGAAAAGATCAAAGGAGGGGGAAAGGAACTCCCATGGAAACGTTCCTGATGGTAGCAGCGGGACTGCTGGTTGTGTTGGCCGCGCGCGAAAGCAAAAAATTGCGCAAAGCTTTGGCCAAACACAAAAGCAAAACCCGGATGCTGCCCAAAGCTGTCAGTATGTTCGTTATTTGCGCCCAAGTATCTGAACTTCTAAAGGTACTTGACCACGTTACAATAACGAATGTCACCGCAAGTTTGTTTTTGCTGGCGATACTGGCGGCAAGCAAATCAGGAACGGAAAGCGAGCTGTTCTAATCTCCGCGTGTTTTTTACCGCGGATATTCAGGCAGTTTAAGTGGAGTTCCTGTTGGAAAATTCGCAAAACCCCGATTGTTGAAAAACAATCGGGGTTTGCTTTATAAAAAGATTTTACTATAATGACTTCTCCCCCGCAACAGAACTGCGAGATATTAACTGCACATTGACGTTCCATTCCGAGCGAGTCCTAAATGCACTCTGAGGACGAGTCGAGGAATCTATTACTGCTGGAGCAGATCCCTCCCGCCTTCGCACAAGGCTACGGCGGGCAAGCCACTCGCAAACTTCGGCAATGCCCGACGACTTTGTCCGACGTAGCTTTACGCGGAGTTGGAAGCTTTAGCGAAGTCGGGTCGGGATGGAACATCAATAATAATTACTGCAACTGCCCCAAAACCACCGGAATGTCCTGCTCGCGGTTATTGCGTAAAATTTTTAAGGTTATTTGGCTGCCGGCCGCAAACTTCCCAATCACATCATCCAGTGATTCATTCTGGTTTAAAGTAATATCATTAACGCCGATGATAATGTCTCCAGCCGCAAGCCCGGCCGAATCCGCGGGCGTGCCCGGTTTGACGCCCGTAACAAGCGCGCCGTTTTGTACGGACAGGCTCTGGGTAATTTGCACGGCCGGATCAATGGTCATAAACATAACCCCCAAAAACGGGCGGGAAACTTTGCCGAAAGTTTTTAACTGCTGCACCGCGTCCTTAATTACATTAACGGGAATGGCAAAACCTAAATTGGAGCCTTCGGTGTCTATAAGCGTGTTCATGCCCACAACCTGGCCGGCCAAATTAATTAACGGACCGCCGCTATTGCCCGGATTTATAGCCGCGTCGGTCTGAATTAAATTATGGAGCCTGTCGGCATCTTCGCTAACGTCAACGGCACGGCCCAGACCCGAAACCACTCCGCGGGTAACTGT
>CAIVSE010000026.1 GCA_903908535.1 Candidatus Doudnabacteria bacterium | reverse complement strand
TGTCCGGATGACTTAACTCATCAAGCCAAAGGGAAGTATACTATGTTTTTTTGTTGTAGGTGCAAAGGTCAAACCTGTTTTAGTCACACCGGTAGAACCGGTGGATTCCCTTTTAGGGATATTGACGTTGTGTCGTTTCCGTATGGGTTCACTCATACTCCTATTGTAGCTGGGCAGGGGCCCCCGCAGCAAGCTGCGGAGAAATCTATTTCATTATACTTAAATTTATAAGTTAATATTTGAATCCGCTTCGGTAATTTGTCCGTTGCGGATTTTCTTAATCCAAAATATGGGGATTTCCGAAGAAAAATTTAACCAACGAAAAGTGGAAGCAAAAAGCTTTTATGAATCACTTGAGCCTATAAAATGCCCATATTTTAACGGTGAGTGCATTTATTTTAACTCCGAAGGTTTTGAACATATCCTTTTTAAGGAGTGGGGCGTAAGGCGTTCTCAAGTTGACCAGTACACGCGTTTGAGGCTCATTCCATTGGCGGTGAATATTATAAAAAAAACCGGAACTCTTCAGGAGCTTGATGAGAAGAACCTTTTTGTCCGACAACAGTCATCTTATGGATGGGCTAAAATTCTAAAAAACGTTAAATATTACATTTTTGTGGCAATTATAGGTGAACTGCGGCTAAAGGTGATTATCAAAGAAATCGCGGGTGGTCAAAAGAATTTTCACAGCGTTTACCCTTCCTGGGAAGTTAAGAGTGACGGTTTAGGAGGCAGAAGGAAAAAATTTTACCAGGGCAATCCGGAAACTGATTAGTTAAATTAAAAAACACCTGTCCGCGGCCTATCAAACAGCTGCGAGGGGGCCAAAGCTCCCACAAGTGCTATAAATATGATAAATTAAATTTTTGTTACTGTCAATAGATTTTTTATGCTTTAACCATAGGCGTTATTGTGTTTTCCACAAGCTCAAAAAAACTCATCACGATCTTATCGCTGATGGCCGTGGTGTGTGTAAATTTATTTCAGCATATTATAATTAAAAACCCAAGCTTCTAATGAGCGCTTTTGTTTCCAGCGCATTTTCCAGAGAAATAATCTCAACTATCATTGGGATATCTTTGCCCTGGAATAATTTGAAAAACTCAAGGTAGTCTCTTTCGTAACCTTTTAGTCCCGCATGATGAGGACCACTAATGTGTAGATTTTTAACGTACCTTAAATTCTTTTTGACAAACCTTTGCTGTTCCGGTCCGGATTTCATAATATCCCACGTTAAAAAAACTTTGCCGGTCTTTAAATATTTTCCTAAAACTTTTTGATATGCCGGCAAAAGATTGTCGTTTTCTATACAAATCAACATGCCTTTAGGCGCAATGGACACAATATATTTAATACTATCCTCAAAAAGCTTGGAATAGTATTTGGCATACAAAACATCATTACTAACACGCTTACCCGTACCCAAACTATAACCCGGCGCATCACCTACATGAAGCGTTAAGCACCTGGCCCCAATGTTCCTGCTAAATTGAATGATTTCTTTAAGCTTTTGCTTTTCAGCCGTTCTCAAAATGCTGTCAGCCTGAATTAGCGACTGCCCAATTTCGGAATGAGTTTGGAGGGTAATATTATTTTTGGCAGAAAAATCTTTTATCTTTATTAATTGGCCGGCGGAATAATTTTGCGGCAAAAACTGCGGCGACGAAAGATGGATTTCCAAAACCTCAAAGCCATTTTCTTTAGCTTCACTTATCGCAGTTGGTAAATCCTTTTGATGCACCGCCCGCATACCCAATTTATATATTTTATTGCTCATGCTATTTTTTTAGTTTCTTCCACCATTCTTTATTATTTTTATACCACTCCACGGTCAATTTTAAAGCTTCGTCTAAACCATATTTGGGCTGCCAGCCTAATTCCGAAGTAATTTTAGAATGGTCCAGCGCGTACTTTTGGTCGTGGCCGGGACGGTCCGTGACCATTTCCATCATATCTTCTTCCATACCCATTATCTTTAAAAGCTTTTTCACCACTTCCAAATTTGTATATTCCAAATTATTCGGCCCAATGAAATATGTTTCGCCAATTTTGCCTTTTTCCAAAATAGCTTCTATGCCGCGGCAGTGGTCTTGTGCATACAGCCATTCACGGACCTGGTTGCCAGGCATATACACCGGGACTTTTTTGCCTTCGAGCAAATTAGTTACAGCCAGCGGCACTAATTTTTCCGGAAACATGTACGGCCCAATGTTGTTGGCGCAGTTAGAAATGGTAATTGGCAAACCATAAGTATGATAGTAAGCGCGGACCAGGTGATCGGATGCCGCCTTACTGGCCGAATATGGGCTGCGGGGGTTGTAAGGGGATTTTTCCGTCCATTTTTCTTTGGATTCCAAAGGAATTTGGCCAAAGACCTCGTCCGTGGAGACATGATGGAAGCGCTTAACGCCGCAGGCTTTGGCGACGCGCAATAACACGCCCGTGCCCAAAACATTAGTCTTAATAAAAACATCCGGGTCCTGTATGGAACGGTCCACGTGGCTTTCCGCCGCGAAGTGGACCACCGTCTCTGTCCCCTTCATAACCTCATTGACTGCCGTTGCATCACAAATATCCCCTTTAACAAAAGTTATTTTATCTTCTACACTTTCCAAATTTTCCAAATTCCCCGCGTAAGTTAATTTATCCAAAACCACCACCTCATCCCGGGGATGGTTTTGCAGCCAATAACGCGTAAAGTTGGAGCCAATAAAACCTGCTCCACCGGTAATTAAAATTCTCATTGAACTTTCAAAGTCAGGTTAAGAGTTTGTTGATTGCGAATGACAATAAGTTTAACGTTGTCCCCGGCCTTATAATTTTCCAGCAGAGGCTCCAGCGGATTGCTTTCGCTAATAGCATTGCCGTCTAGGGAAGTAATAATATCGCCCTCTTCCAGTACCGAGGCCCTGGATTTTACGCTTTTAACCTGCGCGCCCTGGGGCAGGCCGGTTAAGGCGTTTTGGGTTTTAGTAATTATGGAATAAGTAAAGCCAAATACCGGGTGGATAATTTTTTGCGCGCCGCTTAAATACAGGCTGATGTCCTGGTTGACTACGTCCGAAGAAATTACGCTCTGGCCGCTGTAGACGCCAACCACCTGGCCGGACAAATTTACCACAGCCTCGCCGCCGGTTAACTGGGCATCGGTTTCCAGCCCAAAACCGCGGGAGGGTTTGTCGCTGTCAAAAACCAAGCCTTCCACGTCGCCCTGGGCCTGGCTGACAAAACCGGCATCAAAACGCGTCATGTAGCCCTGCAGGGAATTTTGGGCCAGCACCAATTTTTCGCCTGGCAATAAATCGCCGGAATTGCCCAAATCGGCCGGGGAAATATTTTGGGCCGCGGCCCTAAAAAAAACCAGGCCGGTGGCGGCGTCCTCTGTGGTGGTGCTAATTGCCGCCGTGGTGCCGTCGCTTAAGACCACAAAATATTTTTGCCCGCTTTGGCCAAAGGTATTGTTGCCGGTGACGAACAAACCGTCGGAGGTTAAATTCACGGCCGCGCCGGCCGCGCTCATATTACCGCTTGAATCCAGCACGGCCACGGCCGAAAGTTTGGAACTCACGGAATTTTCCGCCTGCATTAAATCGGTACTGTCGGACACGCGCGTCACCTGCTGGTTATTGATGACAATGGGGGTTTGCGGGCTTAAAATTTTAAAGCGGTTGAGCACCGGCAAAGTGGAAATTTTGGCCGTCAGCCAGCGGCCAAAAAAAACATTGGCCAGGAGCGATAAAATAATGGTAATAACAATGAGGGCAAAGGTGCGTTTGGCGTTCATATGGTTATCTGATTATCTGCCACGGGGTTAATAAAAAAATAAAACCGCTGCAGGCCAGCATAAAAGCCAGATGGAAGCGGAACTTACTGCGGCTTAAGGTGTTAAAGGCCTGGTAATAATTTAAGGCCAGGCAAAAATAAAAAACATTCAGCAGCATTAAAGCCGAGGCGGAATAATGCAAAGGCAAAAAGGTAAAAGCCCAAAACAGCTGGGCGCAAAACAGGGCAATGACCAGCGAGGCCACCAGCTTGGCCCGGTCAGTCTGGGGAATAAATTCGTAAAAAGCCCGCGCGGTTAAAAACGCGCCTAAAAATAAAGCGGCCAGGTACAGGGTCTGGAATTTTGGCGCGTAGAGTAGGGCAAAAGCCGAAATGGTCATAAACAACCCAAAGGCGATGACCAGGGTTTCGTTTAAGGCCACATTTTCCGCAAAGTCGCCGAGGAAAATTTCAAACAGCGAACCCAGGGCCACTACGGCCAACAAAAACAAACCGCGCAGGAAACTGCCGGGAATAATCAAAAACAGCCCGAACATGCTGGCAAAAAACAGCGCCGGCCGCAGCAGCACCCAGGGGTTATATTTGCCCAGTTCCGTCAGGTAGCGGCGGTTATAGGCGGTGATGGCCAGCAAAAACAACAAAAAAGCCGGGACCAAAAACCGGAAAACAGGCCGCGGCACGGACAATTCCTGCAGCAAAATTAAAAAGGCTAAGCTGATGGAGACGGAGATGAATTTATGGTATTTTGCCATGGGAGGAACAAATAAATCGACGCTATAACGCATAAAATTAAGCTAGCATAAGCATTAACGCGGATGCCGTGGAAATAAGTGCTGTCCACGCGCAAAAATTCCAAACCAAACCTAACAGCATTATACAATAAAAGATACCAAAAGAAAAGGGCGCCGGCTTTGGCCGGCTTGATTATTTTCAGAAGCAAAAATAAAATAACGGCATTGGCCAATGCCTCGTAAAGGAACAACGGATGGAAATAACTAAAACCTTGGTAGGGCGCCAGACGGAACTGCGGCGGCACATACATTTTCCAGGGCAAATTAGTGGGATAGCCGTAAAGTTCGTAATTAAAAAAGTTGCCGAAGCGGCCGATAATTTGGCCCAAAATTAACGAAGGGGCCAGCCAGTCCAGCATTTTGAAAATTGAAAATTGCCTGTCCGCCGAAGTCTTGACGAAGGTGGGAAAATTGAAAATTTTTCTAACAAACAACAGCGTTGCCACACCACCTATCACAGCCCCATAAATGGACAATCCCCCGTTCCAAATCTTAAGCGCGTCCACAGGATGGATATAGTAATAGCTAAATGATGATAAGACATGGTACAAACGCGCGCCAATAAAACCGCCCACGACCATCCAAAAAATTATGCCGTCAGCCTGTTCGATATTTATTCCATACTTTGCCGCCCGCTTTATGGCCAAAAAATACCCGGCCGCCACGGCCAGGGCCATAAATATCCCATAAAAATGGATCTCCACCGGCCCTACGGAAAAATATTGCGGCAAAATCCAGCGGCCGGCAAAAACCTGGCGCAGACAAAAGGCCAGAACTATCAACAACAAAACTCCGGCCAGACCGTAAATTTTTTTGCTCGTGAACTCGCTCACAATTTGCATATCATATGTAGTCAATCTTTAGCACTTTGACTTTTCCGAAAAGTCAAACTGATATTACAAAGATAAATTGCTCGCTCAAACAGCACTCGCTACAAAAATTCAGGCCTGTCCGGGGTTGAGCCTAGACTAATTATCATCCTAATTGCCTTCATTTTCCCCTGTATAGCAGGAGCCGGATTCACTGTTTGGGACCATAACTTTGGCCAAAAAGCTTGGTCTTTATTTTGCCCTGACGATTCAAAATAAAGTTTTTGGACAAAGTTATGAGCGAACATTTTCGCTGGAAAAATGTGAGCATGTCCCAAACAGTAAGCCGGCGACAGCTTAAAGGGAAAATGAAGGGGTTAAAACAATGCCGTCTGCGTTCTTACCCCCACCCGGGGCAGGGCCTCCAAAAATTTTAACGGGATTTCTTTGGTCTTAAAAAAATCTTTGTACAGCAGCTTGCCGTTCTTTAAAGCGTAATCGTAAACTTGCTTGGTAATTTTGACGTCGTCGGTGCAATACTTTTTCAGCAAATCCATGCGCCCGTTTTGGTAATACAAAATGGCTTCCAGGCCGCTGCCGCTCTTGCCGCTGCCCAGCGTGCCCTGCGCCACCACCTCCAGTTTAATGCGGTGATGCAAAACTTTTTCTATCTCTTCCAAAAGGTCCAAATACGGGACCTGAAAAATATCAAAATTCAAGTACGGCTGGATGACTTCGAAGTCAAAATCCTTGATGTTGTAGCCAATAATCTGGTCCGCGGACTGCAAAATGGGGGAAAGTTTGGGGATTTCATGCTCTTCAAAGGCCGTGTATTTGCCGGTGGAGTAATCATAAATTACGGCCACGCTGACTTTTAACAAATGGTTTTTGCCCCGGCCGCCGACTTCCTGAAAACTTTTTTGTGTTTCTAAATCGATGACGATTTTTTTTATTGCCATATGGGGGTATTATAACAAAAATTTAGGCCTTGGCAAAAAAAGTCTATCTTGGTATAATTGAGGCAACATTAATTGCCATACCGACTGTCTATCGGAAATGGCCTAAATATATATGAAGCGAACACTTTGTTTAGAAACGCCCAAACTGGTCGGGCAGGACGTCCAAGTTTCCGGCTGGGTCAACTCCCGCCGCGACCACGGGGGCGTTATTTTTATTGATTTGCGCGACCATACCGGCCTGCTCCAGCTGACCGTGCATCCGGAAACCGCGGCCGCCTTTGCCGTGGCCAACAAATGCCGCGACGAATTTGTAATTACGGCCAAAGGTAAAATTATAGCCCGCGCGCCGGAAATGGTTAATGCCAATATCCCCACCGGCGGCGTGGAAATGGTGGCGGATGAATTAACCGTGCTTAACACCAGCAAGCCGCTGCCCTTCCAAATTGCCTACTCCGACGAAATTGCCAACGAAGATTTGAGATTAAAATACCGCTTTTTAGATTTGCGCCGCGACAAAATGCAAAAAATGCTGGTTAAGCGGCACAAGATGATTAAGTACATCCGCGACTGGATGGATGCCGACGGCTTTATAGAAATTACCACGCCAATTCTAACTTCGTCTTCGCCCGAAGGCGCGCGCGACTTTTTGGTGCCGTCCCGCCTGCATCCGGGAAAATTTTACGCTTTGCCCCAGGCGCCGCAGCAATTTAAACAATTATTGATGGTAGCCGGCGTGCCAAAATACTTTCAAATCGCGCCATGCTTCCGCGATGAAGACCCGCGCGCCGACCGCAGCCCTGGCGAATTCTACCAACTTGATTTGGAAATTTCTTTTGCCGACAAAGACGAAATTGTCTTCCAGGAACTGGAACCTTTATTTATTAAACTGACGGAAGGCTGGGCCGGCAAAAAATGTCTGCAAAAACCTTTCCCGCGGATTCCGTTTTTGGAAGCCATGGACGTATATGGCAGTGACCGTCCCGACCTGCGTTTTGGCATGAAGATGGTTAATCTCACCGACGATTTGCGCGACACCAAATTCAGCGTCTTTGGCAACGCCATCAAAAACGGCGGCGTGGTAAAAGTTATTTGCTGTCAGGGCGGCGCCACCTTAACGCGCTCGCAAATTGACGAACTTACAGAAATGGTCAAAAAAGAAGGCGCCGGCGGCTTGGCATACATTGTGGTGGAAAAAGAACTGCGATCCCCCATCTTAAAATTCCTTTCAGAAGAGGAAAAAACATCCATTATAAAAAAAACCGGGGCGGCCGAAGGCGACATTATTTTCTTTGGCGCCGGCCACAAAGACATTGTTAATAAAGTTATGGGCAAACTGCGCGATAAGCTTGGCGACGTCTTTGGGCTGAAAGATCCGGGCATAGTAGCCTGGGCCTGGATTACCGACTTCCCCATGTATGAATTGAACAAGGAAGGCAAACTGGACTTTATGCATAACCCGTTCAGCATGCCGCAGGGCGGGCTGAAAGCGCTTAACGAACAGGATCCCCTGACTATCCGCGCTTACCAATATGATATTATTGCCAACGGGCTGGAACTTTCTTCCGGCGCCATCCGCAACTATAATCCGGAGATTATGTATAAGGCTTTTGGACTGGTCGGCTATTCCAAAGAGGTTGTGGATGAAAAGTTTGGCGCCATGATCCGCGCCTTTGAATTTGGCGCGCCGCCGCACGGCGGTTTTGCGCCGGGCATCGACAGGTTGCTGATGTTACTGGAAAATGAACCAAACATCCGCGAAGTTATTGCCTTCCCCAAAAATGGCAGCGCCGAAGACGTTATGATGGGCGCGCCGGGCACCGTGGAAGAAAAACAATTAAAAGAATTGCATATTAAATTAGATTTGCCCAAAAAGTAGTCGCCAAACCATTTTGTCAGACACGTTCGCATTTTTCCGGCGAAAATACTCACTCAGTTTTCGGCGAAAAATTCTCCCGACAGGTCGGGAGAAACCAAGCTTTTTCGCCTCAAAATGGTCTGAACAAAATGGATTTGGCTCCTGCATAGACAACCAACAATGGAAAAAGTAAAACTAAAACAATTCGAAGGGCCTCTTGATTTATTGCTCTCGCTAATTGAACAGAGGCGGCTGGATATTACCCAGCTGGCTTTGGCCGAAGTTACCGAACAGTTTTTACAATACATAAAACAGCTGGAACAGGTTGACCCCACAACACTGGCGGATTTTTTAGCCATTGCCGCCAAACTTTTGGTTATAAAATCCAAGGCCATTTTACCAACTTTAGAAATTGAGAACGAAGAAGAGGATGCCGGGGTGGATTTGGAATCCAAATTATTGCTCTATAAGCAGTTTAAGGAAGCGGCCAAATATTTGAAGTCCCTTGATAATCGCAGGCGTCAGGGCTGGACCCGGAGCATTGCTTTTGAGGAGCGCATCAACTTTTATCCGGACCCCAATATTACCGCCTCGGAAATCCACAATGCCATCCTAACGGTCTTGCTGGGATTAAAAGAACTGGACAGTCTGCCCAAAGCCAAAGTTAAGGAAGCTATTTCCATCCAGGAAAAAATTGACCATTTGCGCAACTCTCTGGGGCAACAGGTGGAAACCCGCCTTAGCGATCTGCTAAAAGGCGCCAAAAACAAAAGCGAAATGATTGTGACGTTTTTAGCCCTGTTGGAGCTGATTAAGCAGAAAATCTTTGTGGCGGACCAGGAAAGCCTGTTTGCCGAAGTCGTGATTAGAAAAAATAATTAATCCATATGGACCAGACCAAATTAAAATCCGCCATAGAAAGCTTATTGTTCGTATCCAGCCGCCCAATGACCGTCAAGGACTTTTGCAAACTACTGGAGCAGCAGGCTTTTGCCGTGCAATCGGCGCTGGATGAACTAGTTAACGAACGGAAAACTTCCGGTATTGTACTGTTGGAAAACAACGGCGAATACCAACTGGCCACCAGCCCGGCAAATTCCACGGCCGTAAAAGATTTTATGAATGCCGATTTGCGCGAAAAACTCACGGACGCCACCGTGGAAGTGCTGGCCATTATTGCCTATAGGCAACCAATCAGCAAGGCCGAAATTGAAGCCATCCGCGGCGTAAATTCCCAGTACAGCCTGCGGCATTTGCTGATGCGCGGCCTGATAGAAAAAACCAGCAATCCCGGCGACGCCCGCAGCTTTTTGTACCAAACCACCACGGAATTTTTGCAGCACCTGGGATTGAACTCCGCCAAAGACCTGCCGGAATTCCAAAAGCTGGTGGAAAACATAAAACTGCCGGAAGCCCCGGCAATTGCCGAACATATGGAACCGGAATCTACTGCGGCAGCTGCTGGTACGACGCCGGAGGAGCCGTAGGCACGTTCTGCTGCAGCTGGACCTTAGCGCAGCCCGCGGCCAATAATGCGACAGCCGCTAAAATAAATAATAATTTTTTCATATTACCAGCAGGGCAGCACCTAAGCTGCCGCTGTTTTTTAAATTGCTGACCACTATTTTCGGCAAATTATTTTTATTAACCACGTGCTTCTTTACAATCTTAAGCGCGTACGGCAAAAAGTCTTTGGAATATTTTATGGCCACCGTGCCGCCCAACACTATAGCTTCCACATCCAGTAGATTAATAATATTGGCAAACAACAGGCCAACAACTTCGCCCATTTTTTTATAATCTTTTTTATCACGCGCGGCTTGATAATAATGCTCGCTGTCGTACTTAAAATCCGCCATAATGTGCCCGACTTCCCCGGCGCTGCCGCGGCTGCCGCGGAACAGTTCTTTGCCGCAAATTATGCCGCCGCCCACACCTGTGCCAAGCGTTAGACCCACAAAATTTTTATAACCTCTTCCCCTGCCCAGCCGCGCTTCCGCCAGGGTAAAACAATTAGCGTCATTATCTATCTGGACTTTTTTAAAATTAAAATCTTTGCAAAATTTGCCCAGATTAAAATTGTCCAAAAACTTCATATTGGGACTGTAAATAACCGTGCCTTTATCATTAACGATTCCGGCTAAACCTATCCCCAATCCCTTAATTTGCCGGCCCGCTTTTAACAGGCTAATCAATTTTTCCACGGCCTGTTTAAAACCCGCCAAATTTTTGGGCGTGGCCATGGTTAATTCGCGCAAAACATTTTTGCTGTCATAAACTATGCCGGAAATTTTTGTCCCCCCGATATCCAAACCAATAATTTGGTCCATATTAATTCGTGTGATTGATAATTTGTTTGGCCCTGGCCCAGAATTCCGGGTGACCGTGCTGCTGCATCCACCACCACCATTCCACGCCCCATAAATATTGCGGGGAAAAACCGGTGCCGGCCGCGTGGCTGATAATAGTGTTGAAGTGGCCCATGCTCATGGTCTGGAACTGCTCGTCTATGGGTGTGGCCGGAATGCCATTGGTGGTCCACGGTTCGGCTTCCAGTTCCGCTATCATAACAGGCTTGCCCGGATGCAGTAACCTTAATATACCAGCTTTAAAGCGATAAAACCAGGAGAAAAAATAAAAATTTGTCCAGTAGCGGTGCAGGCTGTCGCTGTAAACGTAGCGGTAATAGGTGGTGCCAAAAATATCGCCGCGGTCGCCGGCCGGAATCCAGGAAGAAAGTTCACCGCTGTCGGTAATTAAAATTGGCCGGGAAGGGTCTAAAGATTTAACCGTGGCAATTTCCTGGTCAAAAAACTTCACATCCAAGGGCGGGCAGGGTCCAAAGCTGCTAAGGAAGGCTTCGTTTTCCACCTGCCAGGTGGTCACGGTAGGGTTGTTGTAATAACGATGGACTACGGTTTCCATATAAGACAGCTGGGCGTTTTGCTCATCCGCGGTGGAAAGCGAAGATGCCCAGCCCGGCTCGTGGCACTCCGGCCAGCGCGGCAATCTTTTGCCAATAGCCAAAATGACCTGGGCATGGTTTTGCTCGGCGAGATTCAACATATAGTCTATATCGGAAAAATCGTATTGCCCTTGGGAATTTTCCACTTCATCCCAGTAAACCGGGATGCGGATAAGTTTGACGTTTAAATCTGTGAGCATGCCGGAATACGCAGCCTTCCAGTCTATGCCCAAACCCTGGGCGTAAGGCACGCTAAAAGTTACGCCGTAATCTATAACCTTAGCTTTAGATCCGGCATTCCAGGATACAACCCAGATTATAACTATTAAGATTGCAATCCCAATTAAAATTCGTCTGATGATTTTCATAAGTTATAAGTCCCGGACAGACCATTATTTTTTTAGCTGCGGAACTCGTCCATAATTTACTATTAATATTTTACTTATTTGCCATACCCTGAACCGTTGGGGGTACGGCCTTGGCTTTATATTGATAAATTATGTACTCATACAATCCTCGCTTTAAAAAAATAATGGTCTGTCCATATCTATATAAACAATATTAATGTTCCAGCGAATATCAAAATTATAGCCAAAAGTTTTTGTTTTATGGCGGCGCTATCCACATCTTCGTCCAAAATATGCCGGCCCTTTTTGCTTAAGAATACCGCGATAATAAACAGGAAAACGTAGCGGAAGCCCTGCAGGGCGTTAATCACGGAAACCGGGCCAATGGCCAAAAGGTAGCTTAAAAACACAAAAGTTGCGCCGCCCAAACATTGCTTGAACAAAAACAGGAAGGCGGTGTGGCCTTTGTCTTCCACTTTATCCGCGTGTAAAATTTTACGGCGTGGCGCGGCAAAAAACAGCAGGGGCAGCAGGACCATGGCCGCGCCCACGCGGTTCCACATTAAATTATTTATCACCGGCTGGCCGTGCGAAGCCTGGTACCATAACACGTAATACAGGCTCAAAAGCATGGCGGCCAAAACTTTTAACCCCACATGTTTGGTCAGGTACTGCCCTTTTTTGTGGCCCATCAACAGCGCCCCGGGAATAAGCAAACACAGGGCGGCAATTTCTGTCACCGAAAGGAAAGCCTTGTGCCCCAGCAGCCCGAACACAATATCAAACAGCGGAACCAACCCGTAAACAAACGGCACCACGCGGCTGACTTCGCCGTCCTGCAAAGCCACATAAAACACGTACATGGCCAAACTAAACACCGCGCCGGACAGCATGGACAGCAAAATATAGCCGGCCGATTCATGCGCAAAAAACCACGGCCACGCAACTAATAATACCAAACCCGTGACCACGGTGTAAAAAGTGTAATTCACCGGTTCTATCTTCCGCTTGGAAATCAAAAACTTGTCCATTACGTCGGTAATGGTCTGCAAAAAGTACTGGAAGATGGAAAGGATGATGACCATGGTTTTAGGGGGACATGACCCATTTTTTGGAAAAATGGGTCATGTCCCCTTTATAGGCTTAAACTGTTAGTTTTGCAAATTTCCGCGAACTTCATAGCGCTATCCCTGACTCTGCGTTTCAAACCATCCTGGTAATCTATTTCCACCAGCCCAAAACGCGGGCCAAAACCGTACAGCCATTCAAAATTATCAATCAGTGCCCAGTACAAATACCCGCGCACGTCCGCGCCCCGCTCTATGGCATGGTAGGTATGGAGCAGATGGTTTTTAATGAATTTTTCCCGCTTGGCATCGGCCGCGTCGGCAATGCCGTTTTCAGTAATGTACATGGGCTTATGGTATTTTTGGTGCAGGCGCATCAGCACCCGTTCCAGGCCTTCGGGGTGGATGCCCCAGTCAAGGTCGCTTTTTTCGTGTTCGCTTTTGCTCATTTTGCGCTCGCCCAGCCAGCCCACGTGATGGTGGAAATAATAGTTGACGCCAATAAAATCGCAATGGCCAACACAGCCGTTTAAAAAATAATCGTTGATAAAATAGTTGATGACGCCCATAATAGGCCGGCTAAAAATGCTCTTGGGCTGGATATCCGAAAGCTGGAAGGCCATGCTCACCGGTTTGCCTGTAAGGCTTTTTAATTCCACGCTGGCGCGGTTATGGGCGCGGATAATATTGTGCGCCACGCGCCGGGCTTCCGGCAAACTGCGGTGGTTGGGCGGATAGCTGCCTAAAATGTAAGAAAAAATACTGTAAACGTTGGGCTCGTTAATGGTCAGCCAAAAATCCACATACTTTCCGAGCCGCTGGGCCACCACCGTGGTGTAGCGCAAAAAATCATCCACATTCTGCTTTTTGGCAAAGCCGCCCTTTTTGGCAAACCACGCCGGAATGGTGTAATGGTGCAGGGTTAAAAAAATCTTTAAATTGCGCGCCTTGGCCGCTTCCAGCATTTTTTTATAATGCTCAATAACCTGCTCATCAAACTCTCCCTCGAAGGGTTCTATTCTGGCCCACTCCACCCCAAAACGAATGGCATTATGGTTGAGCTGCTGGGCCAAACCAAAATCCTCGTCATACCGGTTATAAAAATCGCAGGCCTGGCCGCTGTAATATTCAGCCGGATCCTTACCCTCTTTAAGCAGCCGCTGTTCCCGCTTTTGGCTGTGTTCAAAAGCCCACCAGTCGTTGTTGGTATTTTTGCCCTCGGTCTGATGGCTGCTAATGGCCCCGCCCCACAAAAAGCCTTCCGGGAACTTAAAAGTTTGCATTTTTCTTTCAGCTTTAGCCTCAAATTGCACTTAAATTATACCATATATGTACAAAAACCGCCAAAATTGCTAAAATAAGCAAAGATTACGTAATTTGCTGGTATCGTCTAATGGTTAGGACAGATGGTTCTCATCCATCAAATCGGAGTTCGATTCTCCGTACCAGTACCAAAATCGGGGTTCGATTCCGACCACCAACAATTTAATATATAGCGGGAGTGTCCCGATCCCATCGGGACCCGGTGGCGCTACCACGGGTCAATATTTTCTCACTCCATTACATATTAAATATCCGATCAAAGCTTATTTACATTTAATATTTCATTCCGTTCAAAAAATTGCCCCTTACCCCAAAAATTATAAATTTTTGGGGACCCCTAATTATGTTTTACTTTTATCTATTCCGCTGCAAAGACGGCACATTATATTCCGGCAGTACAAAAAATTTAGCTGAACGCGAAAAATTGCACAACTCCGGCCGCGGCAGCAAATATGTAAAAGCGCGCGGCGGCGGTAAGATTATTTATTCCGAAAAATTTAAAACCGTTGGCGAGGCTTTACGGCGGGAAGCGGAAGTTAAAAAGTGGCCGCGGGACAAAAAAATAAACTTAGTCAATACAAAACCACCCCGATTTACGGGGTGGTCGAGTCTCAAACCATGATGGTTTTTAGGCACGTCCTGACAAGTAAAATTATATTATCAAACTCTAGAACCGTTGTCAAATTTCAATTGCGGGATTTTTCCCTTTTTATCCACAAATGGGCTATTTCCTTATCGACGCCACGAAATGGTTCCACCACAACTGCACGCGTTCCAAGGCCGCGTGCGCGGCTGGGATGTAATGCCAGGTAAACCAAACCACTAAAATTAAGAAGGCCAGCCAAACCAGGGAACCAAAGAAGCCATCGTGGTGGTGGTAATGTTTAGGATTCTGGGGATTATTATAATAGGTTGCGTAACGCGCGGCGCGGATAGGCCACAGCGCAATATTATAAACGCACAACCAAATAAGCAAAGCCACCCACAGCGGCAGGACGGCCGGCAAAGCTAAACCAAACAACAGGCCCGTGGTTAGCAAACTAACCAACCCGATTATCCACAAAATACTTAAAGCCGCGGTTAAAAGGCCCATAAATGGCCACATAAACCAATTGTGGTAGTCCTGGTAATGCTGGGCGTGGAATTCGCGGCGGGCCTGGCGGGACTTTTCTTTAAACTCACGCTTCCATTTTTTCCATTCACCTTTATCTGTGAACTTGGAATATTCCCCGCGGGCCCGCTCCACAAATTCTTTGGCCGTAAACGGGTCACCGTAAGCCGCGGCCTTTTGCGCCGAAGTTTTGGCCCTTGGGATAACAATGGCTAAAATAATGTAAACCAAAACACCAAAACCGTGCGTTAAAATAACCAAGAGTACAAAGGCCACGCGTACTAAAACCACATCCACATTAAAGTAAGCGGCCAAACCCGTGGACACGCCGGCCAACATTTTACCTTCGTGGATTTTGTACAAGCGCTTGGGTGCGGTACCGGACCTGGGCGTTTCACTTGTGTGTTCCTTATTTTCGCCGTCGGCCGAACTTTCCACTGGGCCCATTTCTTTAATAACTTCCTGGACTTCTTTTTCGTCCACCATGGTTTTGTTGGTGTTCAAAAACCGGTCTAATTTTTCAGCTACGGCCTGTTCCAAATCGCTGATAATTTCCTGCTTGTCGGGATCGTTCTGCAATTTTTCCGCGGCTTCATCTAAATAGTCGCGCAAAATGTGGAAACCAGGTTCTTCCAGCTGGTAAGCGCGTCCGTGTAAATTTATGGTTATTACTTTATTCACGGGATTAAAAATTATTGATGGTTTTATCTAACTCCTGCCAATATTTAAGTAAAGTCTCTAACTGCTCACGACCTTTAACGGTTAAACTATAGTATTTACGGGGCGGGCCGGCATCGGATTCCTTCCATTCGTAGCCCAAGGCACCCTCGCGGCGTAAACGGCTTAACAACGGGTACAAAGTGCCTTCCTGCGTGGCAAATTCAGTTTGATTTAATCGGTTAAGAATGTCTGCGGCATAAACCTGATTTTTGCTGATAGTTTTAAGGACTATCAACTCCAGAAGGCCTTTTCTTATGGGGGTAAATTTGTCTTGTTTAACGTCAGTCATAATATATTTAGTACCTTTCTACATAAAGAAAGCATAGAACAAAAAAACTGTCAAATGGGGACATGACCCATTTTTAGAAAGAGCCACTTTTAGCCCTTCCGGGATTCCTCAATGTGTATTCTAAATTATAGTTTCTTGCATTATTCTCAACCCAGTCCTTTTTACCAAGGGGTCGACCCTTTTCCACAGAAATTCGAATCTTATTTAAACTATCCTGTTCTAAGGGTTTATTAACTACAAATAAATAATCATTCGGAATATCGATAGGCCATTTTGCCAAAAATTTTTTGGAAAAAGTCACATTATATTGTCGCATAAATAAACTCCCCCACTGCCAATCCTCTGCCCTCTTAGTTAGCTTGGCCCTAAGAGGATTTGCCTCTACATATTTTGTTAAGTTTACAAAATAAGAATCTGTATCTACCAAAAAGGACTTAAATCTCCCCTGGAATAAGTGACCAGTCCCTATCGTTTCATGGAATGCGTGCCATCTTTGAGTTACCTTTTGAGTAAATTTTCCGAAAAACCTCCCCATATCGCCATCTGCTTTGGGCTTGACAATAAAATGCCAGTGATTTGGCATAATGCAAAAAGAAAAAATATCTATTTGAATCAACTGTAAAGTTTCTTCAAACGCCTTAATTACAACCTCATAATCCCCAGGTGTAACAAAAATTTTCAACTTGGCATTTGAGCGGTTAATTACATGGAATATTTGGTCTTTTATATCTAAACGTGATTGTCGCGCCATAATAATATAATATTAAATTAAATGGGTCATGTCCCCTTTATCGCTTAGCCTTAGTAAACCCTGCGGCCTGGGCTTCCGCCTCGCTATTAAAACACGAGGTCATATGGGTTAGCCGCTTATAAGACTGCTGGCCTTGCACATGGTAAAGCTTACGGCCATCTGAACTAATATTGCCTTTTATCAAACAATTGTTAGGGTCAATGACCGGTTTTACAGAAGCTGGTGTAGATGACGATGTGATCGGCGGCGTGGAAGAAGATGTTTGCGTTTCCCCTGTTGTCGGTTTCGCCGCCGCAGGCGCGCTTAAAAATGGTTTATCCACGGTTTTTGTGGTATAATTATTGGGTGAAGAGGGTGGCGTTTTATACTTAACATAATTTCCCGTGCCAAAGCCAGCCAAAAACATCAAAGCCAACCCTCCCAGCAGCGTAAACCGTTTTTTTATTTCCGGGTAATCCATGTTTTCAGCATAGCAAGACGCAGATAACAACCAGATAACAAAAAGTTAACAAAATTATAACAACTTAACATGCGCTACGCTTTTGTTTTAGGGAGGGTTTATACGCTTTCCATTGCCGAGCTGTTTGCCATTTTAGAGCAAAAGAATGCCGCTTTAAACCTGTCCGGCGAGCCCATAAAACTTTTGGAAGCCTCGCCCGAAGCCATAATTATTGAAACCGTTAATCCCCTGCCTGTGGATAAGCTGCAAAAACGCCTGGGCGGGATTATTAAAATTTTGGAAATTGTGGATATTGTTAAAAAACGTCAACAAGATAGCATTAATTTTGCCTTAAAACATTATTTTAAACCCAGCGTTTTAAAAAAACAGTTTTTAAAAGATTACAAGGGCAAGGGCCAATTTGGCGTCAGTATTTATCTTTTGGATATGGATTTAGCCCGGCCGCCACAGAGATTTAATAATAAAGATGATAAGCCCTCTCCCAGCGCTTTTGGGGAACCCAAACGTTTGGGGATGATGATAAAAAATGTTTTAACCGAAGGCGGCCAGAGCATCCGTTTGGTCCTGCCGGAATTTAATGCCTTAGCTTTGGCCTCGGTGGTAGTAACAAAAAATCTGCTCTTGCAAAAGGGCGCGGAAATTTGCGTTCTGGCCGGGCAAAGCGCAATTTACACAGCCAAAACTTTGGTGGTGCAGGATTTTGAAGATTACGGCCGGCGCGATTACCAGCGTCCGGTGCGCGACGAAAAACAGGGCATGATCCCGCCCAAGGTGGCCCAGGTTATGCTAAATTTGGCCCACGCGGAAAACGGACAGACTGTTTTGGATCCTTTTTGCGGCATTGGCACCATCATCCAGGAAGGTTTACTGCTTGGCTACAGGATGATTGGTTCTGATATAAATAAATCCGCAATCCGGGGAAGTGAAACCAATTTGGAATGGTTCCGCAACCGCTATAAAATTGCGCCCGGAAAATATAACGTGGAAGTGGCTGATGCCACGAACTTGGCCCATTTAATGGCCAGCCAAAAAGTCGCGGCCGTGGTCACGGAAGGCACACTGGGCCCGGTCTACGGAAGCTACCCAAAACCCGCGGACATTGCCAAAAATTTTGCCAATTTAACACAGCTTTATACCAAAACCTTTGCGGAATTCGCCAAATTCCTGCCCGGCAAAGCCAGGGTGGTTATTTGCATCCCGGCCTATAAAAAAACCCGCGACGCCTACGAACAGCTGGAAAGTCTTGACTTTATTACAGCTTTGGGATACAATTTAGTGGATATTATTACTCCGGCTTTAGCCAAAAAACTTAAGTTTTTAAGGCTTACAGAACGGGGCACGGCCATTTACGACCGTAAGGACCAAATAGTGGCCAGGGAAATAGTAGTGTTTGAAAAAATCTAATTTAATTATATATGGCTCATAAGAAAGCGGGCGGCAGTACCGCCCTAGGAC
>CAIVSE010000025.1 GCA_903908535.1 Candidatus Doudnabacteria bacterium | reverse complement strand
TTTGTGCTGCTTCCAGACTCTCGGCAATCTTGCTGAATTTGGTCCGCCGGCCCGTAAGTTCCACCAGCATGCGGCCCGTACCGGTCACCACGCTGGTTCCCAAAGACGCCTGGTCGTTTTCCTGCTTTTCCGCCGGGAACGATTCGCCGGTAAGCGAAGATTCGTTTAAAAATAAATCTTTGCTCAAAATAATTTTGCCGTCCGCCGGAATCAAATCACCGGCTTCCAGTTCAATAACATCACCGGGAACAATCATGCGCAGAGGTAGGGGAGTCACCTTGCCGTCGCGAAGCACTTCGGCCAGAACCTGGACTTTTTCTTTTAGCTCTTCCGCGGCTTTTTGGGATTTATAGGTGTTAAAAAAATCCAAAATCACCGACAATAAAACTATTATGATGATAATTGACGCGCCTACCGGATCGCCGGTCACGGCCGAGACCGCTGCGGCGAAAACCAAAATTAAAACCAGCGGATTTTTAAACCGCAACAAAAAATCCAAAAGCCCGGACAGCTTTTTGCTTTCCGCAATTTCATTAAACCCGTACTGCGCCAGCCGCTTTTTGGCTTCTTCGGATGTTAGCCCCAAATTGTTATTTGTGTCCGCCATGAGAGTAAGCTATCTGTATTTTAGCACAAAAAACCTCCCCCAAGGGAGGTTTTAAGCGCATCGGTTAATTACCGCGAAGCAGTTCAATCTTGGCTCCTAATTTTTGCAGGCGTGCAACCAAGTTTTCATAACCGCGGTTAATGGAATAGACGTTACGGAGGATGGAAGTGCCCTGGGCGGCTAGCATGGCGATCAAAATAATCGCGGCCGGGCGCAAAGCCGGCGGACAGATAACTTCCGCGCCGCGCAGTTCGGTCGGGCCTTCTATATACACGCGATGAGGGTCGGCTAAAATCACGTTGGCGCGAAGCTTGTTTAATTCCATATAATAAATAGCGCGATTTTCGTAAACCCAGTCATGAATTAAGGTCGTCCCCTTGGCCTGGGTGGCAATCGGCACAAAAAACGGGAGATTGTCGATGTTTAGGCCCGGATACGGCAACGGATGAATTTTTTCTTCCAGCGCCGTCAGCTTGGAAGGCAATGTTTTAATATCTACCAAATTGGTAATGCCGTTTTGGCTTTTATAATGATTTAAAATTTTATAATTAAAACCCATTTTTTCCAGCTTCAGCAGCTCCAGCTGCAAAAAATCTATGGGGCAGCGTTCAATGGTAATGGCAGAGTTGGTCGTGGCGGCTAAGGACAAAAACAGCATGGCCTCAACCGGGTCTTCGCTCAAATTATATTCCACTTTTTGGTTAATTTGGGGCTTGCCGTGGACAATTAAGGTGGAGTTGCCGACCCCTTCGATTTTTACTCCGAGCTTTTGCAAAAAATGGCACAAATCCTGGACCATATAATTGGCGCTGGCCAGTTTGATGGTTGTGGTGCCGGCAATTTTGCTGGCCGCCATTAAGGCATTTTCGGTAACGGTATCGCCCATTTCGTAAAGTACCACATCGGCCGACTTCAATTTTATCGAAGAAACCGAATAATAATCGTGGTAAGTCTTTATATTTATGCCTAATTTTTCCAGGGCAAACAAATGCGGGCGCACGGTTCGCGCACCAAGTTTACAGCCCCCTGCCAACGGAAGATGATAGGATTTTAACAAATGTGATAACGGGCCAAGCAGCATAAGCACGCTGCGGGTGGCTACGGCGGCCTGCTTGTTGATTTTGGAAATATTGATGGATTTCCCCGGCTGGATTTCCACGTTGTTGTCCCGCCATTTTACGGACACGCCCAGACTTTGCAGGACTTCAATCACCCTGTAGACTTCCTCTATTTTGGGCATGTTCTTTAAAATAGTCTTGCCCTGGTTGAGCAAACTGGCGCAAAGCAAACCCACAGCCGCGTTCTTTGAGGCATTAGTGGCAATAGTCCCGGAGAGTTTGTGGCCGCCTTCTATTTTAAAACTCACTGACTCATCATTCATAAAAGTCTAAAAATGCAGCCAATGGGCTAAAATTCTGTCCAGATATTGGAATTTTTGATTAGTATAGTATATGGCTAAAATGATAATTAAATAAACGGCATTTAAAATAACCACGCGAATTAAGTCGTGTTTAATTACGGCGTATTCAGCGCTATGCGAGAGTACGGCAGTTTGGGAATTATTTTGGCTGGAATGGTTCTTGGACATAGGATTATTGTAATCTATTTTGTATTTGAAATCAAGACCGTAACCGTATATAATACCTCTGCCATGACAACTCTTTTTGCCACTCAAAGTAGCCTATTAATCCTTATAATAGCCCTACTTGCCTTAGGAATCTCGGTTTACAGCCTGTTTTTAATAGTTAAATCCAACAAGCTTAAAACCTTATTTCTTACCGGCAAAACCGGACAGGATTTGGAATCCGCCATTAAGTCGCTGATTGACGGACAGGAATCTTTAAACCACCGGCACCAGCTCACCACCCAACAACTTGGGGAGCTCGGACGTCAACTTAATTTGGCCACGCAAAAAGTCGGGCTGGTGCGATTTAATCCTTTTGATGATGGTGGCGGTAATTTTAGTTTTTCCCTGGCCCTGCTGGACGCAAGCCAAAACGGCGTGGTTATTACCAGTATGCACGGCCGGCAGCAAAACCGCATCTACACCAAAAAAATTATCCGCGGACAAGGTGAAAACCAATTGACAGACGAAGAGCAGGAGGCTATTATCCAAGCTAATACTATTAATTAATGAATAAACATATGGACAAAATGTTAGATGAAGCCTTAAATGCCCAGGCTGAAACAGTGGTCGGACCGTCAGTCAAAATCCAGGGGGACTTAAATTCCGAAGGTAACATTCGGGTGGAAGGGCAGGTTACAGGGAAAATTAACACTAGCCAAAGCGTATTTGTTAACAAAGATGCCCATATTATTGCCGATGTTCTAGCCGGCAACGCGGTTGTTGGGGGTGAAATTAAAGGCAACCTTAAAATTTCCGGCCATTTGATACTGCAGGGCAGCGCCAAGGTTAGCGGCGATATTTCCTGCAGCGTTCTGCGCGTGGAAGACGGAGCCCAATTTACCGGCAAATGCAGCATGGGCGGCATGGTGGCCGGCAACGGCAACGGTAAAAAACCAGCGCACACAGAAGAAGAATTGGTGGAAGAAGAATAACTTCGCAACTTTGCATTACTATATTATCGACCAGGGCCATATCGCGATGGACAAGTTTGAAAAACTGCAGGTCCAGTTGCAGGGCTATTTAAGCGAGTTCAAAATCTCCGGCGAAATCTCGCGCGTGACGCCGCTGCGTTCCATCGCGGATTTGGTGGATACCGCCAGCCAGCGCGGCGCCAAAACTTTGGTGGCCTGCGGCAATGATGAAACCTTTAATTTGATGCTGGCGGCGCTAAAGGGTCGGGATTTTACCCTGGGCTTTATTCCCCTGGATGAAAATTCCTATTTGTCCACAATTTTGGGGATCAATAATTTATTTATGGGCGTCAAAACCGTGGCTGCCCGCCGTATTGAACGTATGGACTTAGCCCGCATTGCCGGCAACTACTTTATTAGCTATCTGGAATTCGGCATTATGAGCCAGAATTTAAAATCCCTGAACTGGTGGAACAGCTTTAAAATCCTTTCCGGCGCGCCGCAAAAATTTGATATCCGCATCGACGATTCCTATACTTTATCCATTGAGGCTTTGGGCGGGCTGGTAGCCAATACCCGCTCCACCTCCTGCAATGCTGAAACTATAGCCAACCCTACTGACAGTTTATTGGACCTTTTAATTTTGGAAAAACTTTCGCGCACCGAAATTTTACGCTACAAAAGCGATATTGCCGGCGGCTGTCTGGAAAAAGCGCCCAAAACCACAGTTATAAAATGCAAAAAGGTGCAATTTTTGGAGCCGCGCGGCTTTAATTTAACTATGTTGGGACGGGTGATAGCCAAATTTCCGGCTACGGTGGAAATTATCCCCCAAAGGTTAAAAATGATTGTGGGGAAAAGCCGGACTTTTTGAGGGAACAAAGGGACCCATCGTGATGCACGATGGGTCCCTTTGTGATATGATTAAAAAAATGGAAAAATTAAAAGAAACCAACACTAAAAAAAAGAAGTCGAAGCTTTATCGTCTCCTGCGCATTCTCGGCCCCGGCTTAATCACCGGTGCGGCTGATGACGACCCTTCCGGCATTGCCACCTATTCGCAAACCGGCGCGCAGTTTGGCTTAGGACAGTTATGGACCGCACTCTACCAACTGCCGCTGATTATCGCTGTCCAGGAAGCCTGCGCCCGCATCGGCGCCGTTACCGGCAGGGGCCTAGCCGGCGTGGTTAAAAACCATTATTCGCGTAAAATTTTAGTCGGTGTGGTGTTATTGGTAGTCGTTGCCAACACAATAAATATTGGCGCGGATATTGGCGCCCTGGCCAGTTCTTCCAGACTGGTTTTTAATTTGCCTTTTACTTTTTATGCCATTGGTTTTGCAATTCTCATTGTGTTGCTGGAAATTTTTATTAGCTACAAAAGATACGTTAAAATTTTAAAATGGCTAACGCTCACGCTGTTAGCCTATCCTTTAACAGCCTTGATTGTCCATGAACCGTGGGGACAAATTATCCATGCTACCTTACTGCCACACATCCAGCTTAATTTTGCTTTCTTATTTATAGTCACCGCTGTCTTTGGCACTACCATCACCCCATATATGTTTTTTTGGCAAAGCTCCGGCGAGGTGGAAGAAGAAATTTCCCAAGGCTTGTTGCCGGAAAAGGGCGGAACGCCAAAAAATTTAAAAAGTTTTATTCATCGCGTTCGCATAGACACCTTTATCGGCATGGTATTTTCCGAAGTCGGCCAATGGTTTATTATCATTACCACGGCGACGGTTTTATTCAGCCACGGCATTACCAACATTAATACGGCAGCAGACGCGGCCAAAGCTTTAGAACCACTGGTAAAATCTTTCCCTAATTCCGGGCAAGTGGCCAAAGATTTATTTGCTATTGGAATAATTGGATTAGGATTATTAGCCATTCCTGTTTTGGCCGGCTCTGCCGCTTATGCCATCTCGGAAGCCTTTGGCTGGAAGGAAGGTTTATATAGAAAGTTTAAACAGGCTCACGGCTTTTATGTTGTCATTATTATCTCCACTTTAATTGGACTACTGCTGAACTTTGTCGGCCTGAATCCTATTAAAGCCTTAATTTACGCCGCGGTCTTTAACGGTTTAGCAGCCGTGCCGCTGTTGTTCGTTATTGCCAAAATTAATGGCAGCGAAATCGCATTAGGGCAATTTAAAGGTGGGAAGCTTTCGCAAATCTTAGTTTGGGTCACGTTTGGCATTATGGCATTAGCTGGACTGGCGTTGCTTTATACTTTAATACACCATTAGTATGTGGATTTTTGCTTTACTTCTTTTAATTCTATTTGAGGCCATTGCCGACATTTTCGCCAAGAATTATTCTTTAAAAGGACAGGCCAGTTATTGGGTCTTGGCCATTGGTGGATATATTATCGCCAACGTGTTTTGGCTGTGGTCCATAAGAAAAGGTTCGGGATTAGCCAGAGGTGCCGTATTATTTTCCATTGGTTCCGCGGTTTTAGGAGTCCTAATTGGCACTATAATGTATGGGGAAAAAATCGGCAAAGTAGAACTTGCCGGAATAGTTGTCGGCATGATCGCTATTGTTCTAATTTTTTGGTCAGACCTTGCGACGTTAGTATAAAATAGTTTGACAAGCTTATTTAATTTGATACAATATTAAGGTGCTGGTGGGGCGTCAGCCCTATTCGGTTTCTAAACTGAAGACAAGCACAAGATAAACTATGCTTTCCCTAAAAAGTTAGCCCCGAGGCTCCGGTTTACCGGAGCCGATTTCTTTTTTACAGAACGTTTTTTAGCTTGACTTTTAAACCGTCAAATAATAAAACCGGCAGCGTTCATTTAAGAACAACTGCCGATAAGGGTTAAGGCTCATAAACTAATTTGGGCTTATGGCGAACTTGGTCAAGATCGGGACATTCAGCCACCCACTCTCCCTCAGAAGCCAAACACGAGTGGATAGAGGGAATTTTTGGACCATCTTCCGTTGTCTGACATTCGATCCAAAAAGAATAATGCGATTCATTTGTTCTTGGATAATACATATGGCGGAAACCACAAACAACCCGTTCGCCATCATGGACGGGCGTACCATCCCTGACCGCCATAGCAATATATCCGTCCCCATCGTCTTTGTTTAACCTTACCGCATAAATTTTCAGTAACGCTCTTGGGTAAACCCAACCGGGACAATCTTCGGCATGAGAAAGAGGGCACGGATTTGGCTCGCGAACTACATACACATAATCGTAAGCTTGTTCCTCCGACGGGATAGTCAAGTCCACAGTACCACTAACGGTCGCGTCCGTCTTGGTGTAAACAAATAGCGGATGCGCGCCGTGAGTTTCTTGGTAGAATAGGACGCTACCAATAAATCCAAACAGGACAAGCATCATGATAATTACAACTACGTCACCTGTAGTCCATTCTTCCGATTTTTGTTCTGACATAACTTCTCCTAACGATCTTTTGTCTTACCAATATCTTCTTCCCCGCCAGATAGAAAAAAACAAACCAACGAGCCGAACCCACACCCTAAAATTATCACACCAAAAACAAGGTATGATAATTGAAACTCAGCGAGATGCTTTTGATAGGTCAGCAAGAGAGTTGCCCCACCAATAGTTCCTATAATCCCACCCGCTAATGCTTCACCTCGTTTTTCCTCACTCATAAATCCTCCCGATTTTTTATCTCAACCTTTTTTGACTCCTCAGTTCCCTCAAAGGCCTGCCTTAAGAACGCTGCTCCTGGGGCGCCCCAAAGAAAAGCGGCTACCAGGATGCTATTACCGACTCTGGTGGTATCCGGTGAATCTTAATCAAATGCAATATGACCGCCGCGAAAACGGCATATGCCAGGTAAAAAATACATCCGATTACAAAAGAAGTTTTTTTGCCCATACATCCTCCTTAAAGTGTGTAGAATTGTCACAACTAATGACCTTTAATTATAAAACCCTTTACAAAATAAGACAATAATGTTATATATAAAGTGTCGCTAATAACAACACTTTATGATAATACAAGATTTGTTGAGTAATTTAGGACTTTCACCAATGGAGTCCAAGGTTTATTTAGCAACTTTAGAGATGGGAAAAGGATTACCAAAACATTTAGCAGAAAAAGCAAATGTTAAACGTCCTTCATTATACGAAGTTTTACCACATTTATTAGAACAAGGCTTACTCACAGAAACTATCATTGGTAAAAGACGCTACTTGGTAGCGGAAGATCCTCAGGTTTTTTTAGATAAAAAACAATCGGAACTGGCGCAGGTGGAACAACTAGTCCCGGAATTACGGATGTTATTAGCTACTGCATCCAGCAAACCCAAAATAATTTTTTACCAAGGCGTAGAAGGATTAAAAAAAATCTATCTTGATAATTTAAGGGAAGGAAAACCCACCCTGGAAATTGTGGGGATAGAAAACATTGAACCGGAAGTAGAAAAATATATAGATAACTATTACATCCCTTACCGTGTAAAAAAGAACATTCCCTTAAAAATGCTTATTAGCGGCTCAGCGCAATCCGGTATGTGGAATTTAAAAAGCGCCCCACATTTATTGCGGGAAGTCAAAACTATAGATAAAAATTTATTTCCCATACCACTGGATTGTAATATTTACGGTGATAATGTCTCCTTTGCCGTCTACCGTAGTGATAGTGAGCCAATCGGCTTAATTATCCGCTCCAAAGAAATAGCTACCACAGCCCGTTCCCTGTTTAATTTTATATGGCAAAGCACTTGATTTTATTAAGCTTTTACAGTATAATCAATTAGTTACGCATATGAATCTATCATCCCTGTCCTCACAATTAAACATTTCCATCGCCGAACTTCGCGCCAAAGCCAAAGCCAAAGGCATTTTTATTTCGGACCGCGCCAACAAAATAGACAACTTTGTGGCCAGGCAAATCACAGAAGCCTTACGGGAAGCGCCGGCCAAACCGACCGGTCCGGTGGAAAAAAAACACATTAAACTGCCGGCCTTTATTAAAGTCCGCGATTTTGCCGCGCTCATGAATTTGCCGGTGACCACTGTAATTAAAGAACTAATTAAGAATGGCATTTTGGCCACTATTAACGAAGAGGTAGATTTTGATACCGCCACCATTGTGGCCCAGGATTTAAATTTTGAAGTGGAAGAGCAAACCGACCAAGCCGTAAAAGAATTCGGCATTGGTTTTTTAAATGAAGTCTTAGCCGCGGAAAAGGAAGAAAATTTAAAGCCGCGGCCGCCCATAGTGGCCATTATGGGCCACGTGGACCACGGCAAAACCACACTGCTGGATACCATCCGCAAAACCAAAGTCGCGGAAGGCGAGAGCGGCGGCATTACCCAGCATATTGGCGCTTACCAGGTAAAAAAGAATGGGAAGATGGTCACTTTTTTGGATACTCCCGGCCACGAAGCCTTTAGCGAAATGCGCGCCCGCGGCGCTAACGTGACCGACCTTATTGTTTTAGTGGTCGCGGCCGATGACGGCGTGCGCCCCCAGACTTTGGAAGTTATTAACCGCGCCAAATTTACCAACACTCCGTTAATTGTGGCCATAAATAAAATAGATAAGCCGGACGCCAATGTTTTACGCGTTAAACAGGAACTGGCCGGCCACGGGGTATTAACCGAAGAGTGGGGTGGCAAGGTTATTGCCTGCGAAATTTCCGCCAAACAAAATTTAGGTATTGATAATCTGTTGGAAATGATTTTGCTGACCGCGGAAATAGAAAACTTCCGCGCCAACCCGGCAGGAAAAACTGTAGGCACCATTATAGAAAGCAAAATTACCCAAGGTAAAGGCTCCACCGCCACCGTGATTGTACAAAACGGCACGCTAAAAGTTGGCGACATTATTGTGGCCGGCGCGGCTTTTGGCAGGATCCGTAGCCTGGAAGATGAACACGGCCGCAAATTAAAAGAAGCCCTGCCTTCCACCCCGGCGCAAATTTCCGGTTTTAGCGAAGTGCCCCAGGCCGGCGATATTTTACAAACCGTAGCGACTTTGGACGAAGCCCGCTCCATTGCCTCTGTTGAGCAAAAAAAGAACCGCAGCCACCGTTTGTCCACCAAGCAGGGCTTAAAAGGCGACGCGGAAAACAAAGCCTTAAATTTGATTATCAAAGCGGACGTGGCCGGGTCTTTGGAAGCTATAAAACAGTCCATTGCCAAAATGAAAAACGATGAAGTTAAAATTAATATTCTCAATGAGGGGGTGGGCGAAGTCAGTGAAAGTGATGTCCTTTTGGCTGAAGGCTCCAAGGCCACTATTGTAGCCTTTAGGAGCAAAATCAACCCCAAAGTCACCAATTTGGCCAAACAAAAAAACGTGACCATAGACTCCTACGATGTTATTTACGAACTTTTGGAAGCCATTACCAGCGCGGTTATTGCCATGTTCACACCGGAGCTGGAAAAACACAGTTTTGGCAAAGCCAAAGTTTTGGCTATTTTCCGCACAGAAAAAACTTTAATGATAATCGGCGGCCGCGTGGAAGAAGGGGAATTGCGCAAAAACAGTCAGATTGCCATTTTGCGCGACGGCGTAGAAATAGGTAAAGGCGAAATCTTGGAACTTCAGCATACCAAAGCCACTGCCAAAACCGTGCTAGCCGGCGAAGAATTTGGAATGAAAATAAAATCACCCACCAA
>CAIVSE010000024.1 GCA_903908535.1 Candidatus Doudnabacteria bacterium | reverse complement strand
TTCATTTTAGGCGTCCGTGATTATTTTATTCTCCTCCAAGAAAACGAAATTTTGCAGGAAATGTTAACCAAAGAAAAAACTTTGCCCAAAGGTCATTACGAATATATTTGGAGCTACTACGAGTATTTTATGAACGAGGTATATTTTCCGATGATAAACCAACCGGAGCAGGTAGAAAAAATTTTTAAAACTTTCTTTGCCAGAGATGAAGAAGACCTTGCGCCGATTGACTGGCTGGGTAATTTTAGGACGTGGAAAGGCGTACTTTTGCGTAGGCGGTATATCTACCGGCTCGGTATAATCCATAGAAAATTATTTGCCCAAGTTAAAAATAAACAATTTAGCGGCACGCCTCTTGAAACCGAACAGGCTAAGCCATTTGAAAAGCCAAACTTTAACCAAAAGAAAAGCAAGCTAAACTTTCTAAACCATTATATCCAAATTGCCCGGCAGGATGAGCCGACTGTTGCCCACGGAATTTTGAACCATATTTTCAACAATAGTAAACGACCGTTGACTGACGAATTTTTCTTTGCCGAAATAGCGGAGTATGAATTTGGCGATATGGACTATACAAAAAAGCCCAATGCTTGGAAAAGATATTATATAGCCTGCAAAGACATTAACGAAAAAATCAGAACAGGTACGCCGGAAAAGATTGATGATTTTTTACAATTTAACACCGGAGAAAAAGCTAAAGTCTTAATAAACACAAAGTATTTGTAAGTTTTAGTAAAATTTCACCTAAACTTTCTTAAATAGGTTTTTTCTATACTAACCCTGTAATTATTAACAGGGTTTTTTGATGTGCCAATTTAGCCCACAACTCATTGATGAGATTACCAGCTACTTTCAAGAAAAGTACGAAGTAACCTTAACACCCGGCCAAGCCGAGGAGTATTTAAACTCCTGGGCGGATTTGTGGAATGTGGTGGCTTGTGGTTGTGGTGGTGGGCGGCAGGCTCCTCCGGAGCCGCCGACCACCCCCGTTATATTTATTTAACTGCGTACTTAATCAGAAATGAACACTCACCTTAAAATCACCATAGCCGGCAATATTGTTAATCCCTTGGCGGTTGAAATACCGATTTGTTTTGGCTACAAAGACCATAAAAACAAAATAAGGGTTAAACAAACCGACCCCGAAAAAATCAAGCTGACCAGAGCAAAGACTTTGCGGGGCATACGGTCATATTGCAAACTTTTGATTAACACCAACAACTGGTTTTGGGGACGTACCCTTGGTGCGGCCTATAACCCAGCCTTTGTTACCATTACCTTTCGGGAAAATATGCAGGACTTGGATTTTGCCAACCGTGAACACAGCAAGTTTATGCAGAGCCTGAAATATTTTGTTAAGACCAATTTTAATGTTGACCTAGTATATCTGGGCGTACCAGAATTCCAAAAGCGTGGAGCCGTACATTACCACATTTTAATTTTTAACCTGCCCTTTATCCCCAAAGTCTATGACCGTTTCCGTGCCTTATGGCCACATGGCAGTTTAAACTTTAAGAGCGTCAAAAATATTAAGCATATTGCCAATTATGTTTGCAAGTATATGCTCAAAGACGCCGAAGACCACAGGCTGACCGGCCGCAAGTGTTATTTTCGTAGCCGTAAATTGTATGAGCCGACCGTCATCCGCAACCAAACCGAAGCCCTAAAGCTACTGGAACAACTGCCCCCGGAATTTAAAACATTTGAAAAAGAATACCAAGACGAGTATCATAAAACTATTAAGTTTATGAGTTATGAATTCCCCAATGACCATCCTCTATTGCCGCAAATCAACGGACAGTGAAGACAGACAAGTGCTATCCCTATCCGCCCAAAAAGACGAAAGCCTAAAACTTGCTAAGCAGGACGGTCTTGATATTGCCTATGTGAAAACTTATGAGGAGAGTATGTCGGCCAAAGCCCCGGGCAGGCCGATATTTAGTCAGATGATTAAAGCCCTTGAAAAAACACAGGGCGCGATTATCTATTGCTGGAAACTAAACCGCCTTGCCAGAAATATGGTTGACGGCGGTCAGCTCATCTGGCTTATGGACAGAGGCTGTATTACGGAAATTAAAACCCACGGCCGAAGTTTTAGCAATACACCTTTAGACAAGTTTATGATGAGCCTTGAATTTTCACAGGCCAAGATTATGGTGGATGAATTATCAATAGATGTTAAGCGTGGCCTTGAAACCAAGTTAAAAAATGGCGGCTATACCGGTAAGGCTCCATTCGGTTATTTAAATGACCCAACCGGCCTTAAGGGCGAAAAGAAAGTTTTTGTTGACCCTATCCGCTCCCCTTATGTTGAAAAAATATTCCGTCTGTTTTCCAGCGGCGGTTATAGCCTAAAAGATGTGTCCCAAAAAATGTACGATGAAGGCCTCCGTACCAGTAGCGGCAAGAAAATCCACCCCAGCCTTTTGTTTCGGATGATTACCAATCCTTTTTACACCGGCGTAATGGTCAGGCACGGCCAGCACTACCAAGGCAACCATACCCCCCTTGTGTCCCCCGAGCTTTTCCAAGACTGCCAGCGGGTGTTATCGGGTAACCGTTCCAAGAAGCAACATCTTATGTTCCCCCTTAGAGGCTTTGTTTCCTGCCCCCTATGCGGGTGTATGATTACCGCCAGCGTTCGTAAAGGCCACCAGTATTACCATTGCACGGACGGCAAGGGAAAACATAAAAGCCAAAACGAAGCGCGGGAGCATTTCCGCTCCGAGGTATTAAACAAAGAAGTCGCTAAAAAACTTCAAGAATTACAGTTTGATGAACGCCAAGTTGAAATTATGTACAAGGCAGATTTAGAAAAAAGTAAAACAAACGACAGCTTCCTTGAGACTGCGAAACTGAACATACTTAATCTGCAAAAATCTCTGGCAGAGAAGCGAGCGCGCACCGAAGATGTGTTCATTGACGGCTCCCTGCCCAAAGACCGCTATGAGGCCAGGATTTTAGATTTAAACAACCAAGAGGCTGACCTATCTAACCAGTTAAAACAGCTGGAGCAAAAATCCAAAGTAGACGGGCTGGACACTATCGGACAAACAAAAAAAGCTTTCCTGACCGCTATTTACGCGGAGAAAAACTTTCTTTGCGGCGATGATTTACAAAAACGGGAATTGGCAGAAATTTTACTATCGGACGTTTTAGTCAAAGACCAGAAAGTCCAACAGATACAATTCAAACCTGCGTTTCAGAGGATGTATTTATCACCAAAAAAACTTGATTTTGGTGCTTGGAGCGGGTAACGGGAATCGGACCCGTGTCTAAACCTTGGGAAGGTCTCATACTACCATTGTACTATACCCGCAAAATTATTTGGTCTTTTTTAATGTCACAGTTTGGTTGCGCGGGCCGCTGTAAACCACGGAATCATAAAATTCCCGCATCCAGTGGATGCCGCGGCCGCTGGTCTTTAAAATATTTTCCTGCAAGACAGGGTCGGCCACATTGCTTATGTCAAAACCCCGGCCGAAATCCTGGATGGTAATTTCTATAGCTTTATTGTTTACGCTAAAACCAACCTTAATTTCCGCCGGGAGGCCGGTTATGCCTTCGGCATCAACTTTTTTCTGGGCCAGTTGGGAAATGTCGTCCCCGGAAGTAACTTTGCCGACGCCGTAATTGCCATGGAAAATTGCGTTAGTCAGGGCCTCGCGAAAAGCCATGAGCATCTCAAACTTCAGATCGTTATCGGCATTCCAGCCGTGTTTGTCCATAAGCAAACTTAATTGATCCTCGGCCGCATCCATGTCGGCCAGGGACTCACCAACATTTTCCGTGGTACGGACGCGCGGCTCGGCCTTTTCAGTTTCGGGACGGGATAAAAAATCAGGGCTGTGTTCGGCCATATCTATTTCTTAAAAAGTTTCTCCGCCACCTTTAGTTGCTTTTTCCGCAGTACCAAACGTTTATCATTCTCAATAATTTTTCCGGCCAGCACAAAATACTTTTTGGCCTCTGGCTTGTTGTCTTTCATAAGCGCGCAGGCAAAATGGATATAGGCGCCGGACAGATAAACATTGGCCAAAAACTTGTCGGTTTTGCCGGAATATTTTTTGAGGTCTGAAATGGCCTGCGAAAACGCCAGCAGGGACTTCTTCTTTTCGCCGAGCATATGCAAGACCGTGGCCCAATGGTAGCGCCAACTGGCTTTTTCCGCCAAATTGCCCTTAAAATATTTTAAGGATTTATAAAAATAATTCTCGGCAATAATATAATCCTTAAATAGGAGCGCGGCCTGGCCGAGCATATAGTAAGCCGTATGCAGGCGCTCGCTGACTCCCCAGGCCTTAACCAGCTCCAAAATAGTTTCCGCGTCTTTTCGGGCCAAAATGGCAAAAGTCATGTCGCCGCTTTGTTCAAACAAATGCCTAAAGGCATTGGCGCGGTCCACAAAAACCTGAATCACCCGTTCATGGTTTTTTTGCTTTTGGGCCAAAAATAAGGCCTGGTTAAGCAACATAAAAGCCGCTCCGGCCTGGCCGGATTCTACCTTCTTTCGTCCCTGTTCCAATATTTGGTCTACGGCTGTCATACCTTAAGTATAGCATGCCGGCCCCAAAAACTTAACGGCTGGCCAGCGCGGCCGGAGGGGCATTGCCCGGGCCAACATCAACGGAATTGGCAAAAAGCCTGGTGGCTTCCAGCCCCGCGATATTGAAGAACAAAAAACTGATGACCACAAATAATAATGTATTTAAAAATAGGCGCATACCAGGTTAGACGCCCGGCATGCGGGGAAGTTACAATTTTTGCCCTTATTGCGTCAGCTGCTGCAGCTGTTGGATTTCCGCGGGGTTGCCAAGCTGCTGCAGCTGCTGGGTGCTCACACCGGCCGTGGAAACAAATAATTTGGCCGTGGCCAAAAATATAATCACGGAAATTACCGTTAGCAGGGCGCAAATTTTGCCGGCGCGCTTGTCGTCATCATCCCCGTTAATGTAGTACTTCACGGTGTAAATAAGGCCGAACGGCGGCAGGCCCAGGGAGATAGTATAGGGCCACTTGTAAGATTTGCCGGCTTTGTGCTTTTGGCTTTCCGCTATAAGCGCGTTGGCCATCAGCAAATTCACGTCCACGCCGGGGTTGGCTTCGGCCACCTCCTGGTAAATGTTAATTTGTTTCTGTAAATTTTCTTCACCCATAAAATTAAAAAGCCGGGCAGGCGCCCAAAATTTGCCCGCGGAAGTTGGTGACCGAAAGCACCATGTAAGCTATAAGCAGACAGACAATTAAAATTTCAAAAAATGCTCTTTTGGTCAGGGCACGGTCCAAATGGTAATGGTAAGTGCCCCAGAACAAATTATAAATGGCGGCAAAAAAGATGGCCGCGGTAAAATAATTGTAATTCCATAAAATATAGATAATATAGCCGGCCAAGCCCAGCAGAACGGAAATCAACAGGTCGGCGATAATATGCTTAAGCTCTATCAGCCGGTGCTGGTAAAGGGCCAGGTAAATGTGCATAAAACTTAAAGCGAATATAGCCGCGAAAAACCAGGACGCGGGCAGGCAATAGCTGCGCATTAGCCCCATGGCCGCGGCAAAAACCAGGGCCGCGCTGTAAATTTTAATAACCGAGGCGGCCACAAAAATATCGGCATCCACCAGCTCTTTTTTACGGGAAAAAACTTCCTTAATATAATAAAAGTCCACAGTCAGGGCCAGCACAGAAATGACGGCCACAATGTTCTGGGTTTGGTAATGCGCCAGTTCCAGGTAAAAAATTATGGCGCTGGACCAAAAAATAAACGACGGGATGAACAAATAATGCGCGGCGCGGGAATAAGATTTCCAGGTCAGCAAGTGCTTAAAACGCTCCGCGAACGCGCCTTCCAAAACTTTTAGGCTGGGGTCCTTAAAATGCAGGTCAAACAAAAAAGTGATAAAAACCCAAATAAACAGCCAAAAATAAAACGCCGTCCTTAAATAGATGCCAATTTGGTCGGCATTGACAATTTGCAGCAGGGCCCAAAAACTGAAGGCCGTAACCAAAAAGACCAGGGTGGTGGCGATAATTTTTTGGGTTTTTTCTGTCATGTTGGCTTTTAATTTTATTTTTGGTTTTCCAGGGCGGTTTTCCTGGCCAGTTCGCCGGCCCGAAACAAAGACTCAAAAGTCCCGGCGTCGGTCCACTCACCTTCCACGGTTTCAAACTTCATGGATGAATTGTTAATATAATAATTATTGACCTCGGTAATTTCCAGCTCGCCGCGGCCCGAAGGCTTCAGGGTTTTAATGACGTCAAAAACCCGGCCGTCATAAATATAAAAACCGGTCACGCAAAGGTTGCTTTTAGGGTTTTTCGGCTTTTCAATTATAGACGCGACTTTATCCCCTAAAACTTCAGCCACGCCAAAACGCTCGGGGTCGGGCACGGCCTTAAGAAAAATCATGGCGCCATTTGGGTCTGCGGAAAACTTTTTGACGCCGTTAACCAATTGCCCGGTATTTTCAAAAATATTATCCCCCAACTGCACGGCCACCGGCCCGTGCTCGGCGAAGTCTTCGGCCAAACACAGGGCCTGGGCAATGCCGCCGGCTTCTTCCTGGACTTCGTAGGAAAGTTTCAGCCCAAAGTCCTTGCCGCTGCCGAGGAGGTTTAAAAAATGCCCGGCATGCTCGCGGCCGGAAACTATCATGACTTCCTTAAAGCCGCAGGCCGCCATTGTCTCCAGGGGAAAAAAAATCATCGGCTTGTTATAAACCGGCAACAAATGCTTGTTGGTCACCAAGGTGGCGGGTTTTAATCTGGAGCCGGTGCCGCCGGCTAAAATAACGCCTTTCATGGAAAATTTGAAATTAATTTTGTTCTTCCAAAACGTACTCGGCCCGCACGTAGTCGGTCTCGTAAACCGAGACAATCCATTCGTGGGCCAGGCATTCTTCGTGCTCCGGGCACTGCATAATTTCGGCCGGAATGCCGTGGGTAGTTAAAAGCGCCAGGACTTGCTCGGCTTCGTGTTTGGAACCAACGGTAATGAGACGCTTAAAATCCATAAATAAATATAAAATGTAAGATATAGGATGTAAGACGCGGGAACCGGTCTTAAATGTTATATCTTAAATGTTATATCTTAAATGTTATATTGTTTGATTCTAAGAACTCTCTCAATGCTTCTTTCCACGGCCTTAATGGCGGTAACTTGGTATTTTGCAGCACGGCTTTGGCCGGGCGTTTGGCGGCGCGGGGAAATTCCGCGGCGGGAACAGGGACCAATTCCACCGGCCGGCCGGTTATGGCAAAAATCTCTTTGGCCAAACCGTACCAGGTGCAGCTGCCGCTGTTGGTTATGTGGTAGATGCCGTAAGGCAGCCCGGTTGCCAAAATCTCCTTAATTTTAACGGCCAAATCGTTAGCAAAGGTAATGGCCGACTCTTCATCATCCACTGCCTTAATAGTAGCATTTTTAAGGCTTAAATCAAGCATCAAATCCACAAAGCTGGTTTTGCTTAATTCGCTCTGCCCTTTTGGCCCAAACAGCACGGAAGTACGGATAATATAAAATTTGTCAGTCTGTTTTTGGATGTTCTGTTCGCCCTGGTATTTTGACTCCCCGTAAACGGAAATGGGATGGGGTAAGTCGGTTTCCGCGTACTCCCCTTTGGCGCCGTCAAAAACCAGCTGGGAAGTAAAATGGACCAGGGGAATATCCAGCTGTTTGCAAATTTTTGCCAAATTAGCAGGCACGTCCGAATTTAATTTAAAAGCTAAATCACGATGCGTTTCCGCCCCGTCCACGTCGTTATAGGCCACGCAGTTAATTACAGCCTCTAAATTCCCCAAGCTACCGATTTTTTCTGGCAATCGCGCAAAATCCGTAACGTCGCAATCTTCGCGATCCCAGGCAATACAGTTTGGAAATTGTTTTTGCAGCGCCCCACCCAGCATGCCGCGAGCGCCCAGAATTAAAACAGGTTTCATGAGCGTATTATAACACAAAATAGACTTATCCACTGGGGTTTTATTTACAAATTTTTGATAAGTAATGAATCACCCCGCAGCAAGCTGCGAGGTATCAGTGCCCGATGGATGTCAGGCCTTCAAACAACGTCAGCTGTCCGCGGTGTATTAATTTGTAATCTTTTCCCTGTCCTTCCACGTATTTC
>CAIVSE010000023.1 GCA_903908535.1 Candidatus Doudnabacteria bacterium | reverse complement strand
TTTTTTTCTTCTTTCTTTTCGGCGGGTTTATCGGCTTTTGCCGGCTTATCGCCGGCTTTGGCATCGCCTTCGGCGACAGGCTTATCTTCGGCCGCGCCTTCAACTTTGCTGACGTCTTCCACCACCGGAGCGGAGAGTTCGGCTTCAACTTCCCTTGGCGGCTGGACTTTAACGACCAATTCATCGGCCGGAGTGATAATTTTAACTTTTTCCGGAGCGGTGAGGTTTTTAACGTGAATGGAATCCTGCAAAGTTTCCAAAGAATTTAGGGCGACAACAATGTTGTGCGGCAAATCGGCCGGCAAACATTCCACTTCCACTTCGTTTAAAACTTTTACCAGCACGCCGCCAAGCTGTTTTACGGCCTTGCTTTCGCCGGTGAATTCCAGCGCGACTTTGGCTTTGAGTTTTTCCGTCAGGCTGACCTGATAAAAATCCACGTGTGTGGGCACCGAGGTTAAATAATGTATTTGATATTCGTGGATTAGCACCGGGTGGGTTTTTCCGTCATCGGTAATTAAATCTACAATGGTGCTCTCCCCCGCTTTTTTAAGAATCTTGTCAAAATCTCTGGCGTTAATTGACAGCGGTAAAGTTGCCACCTTATTGCCGTACAAAACCGCGGGCAGTAATCCGTTTTTGCGCATCTTCCCGGCTTTATCCGTTTTTAAATTACGGATGACTGCTTTTAGCTGTAACTTTTCCATCTTTTTCCTTGCGTGGCTTTGCCCATCAGCTTTCATCATCGGAAGATGATTACTCCCCTACTCACAAAACCTTAAGATTTATACTGGATAATTATAGCCTAAACTTTGGAGTTTGACAAGAGCTGTTAACTTTGGTATTGTATTTAGCTATACGCCAGGCCAGCTATTTTGGTTACTATCAATGGCTTGAGAACAATCAGAAGGAGATGAAATAAAATGACGAGTACCGCCGTACCCCCACCGGCGTCTGCGTTCTTGGAGAAGATTGAACGCAGTCTGCCAAACGAGGACAATCCTTGCTCAAGGATTACGCTCCTCAGAGTACTGTTACTGCTCATGCAAGTTCGTAAGTTGGCGGACTACATCCTGTTGCCCGCCCATGTTTTCGCGGCATTGGAAGACTCCATCGTCTGGCCAAGCAAACGCGCTCGCCTTGACTTGGTTCCGATCATCAGTTTGCTCGGTGAATTTGACGACGCCTTGGTCGCCGAAATCCGCCAGCGCCTGGAAGAACTCCTGGGTAACGCAATCCCCAAACCCTCGCTCAAGCAATTCTTTGCCGAGGCCTTTGGCGCCGCCTGCGCCGACACCGACAACATCGGTCACCCAATCGACGGCGAAACGGGCGTCAAGGTAATGTTCGGAGTCGCCCTGTTGGGTCTTGTCAACGCGCTGGAGAACTTTACTGCCGCCGTTGAAGTGGATATTTCCGACGAGCGGAGTTTGAAGGCCGTCGAAGCGTTCTACACATCTCAGGGCTTCACGGTCGACTATGTGGACTATGCCAACGGGCTCATCCGCGCCACAAAGGATGGCCAAAGGCTGTCGGTCAAAGTTTCCAACTACAGCGGTCTCGTCAACGGCTACCTCTTAGTGACCGTTAAGGCCGCGTGACTGATTCACCCGCCAACCAAGCCTGCTACGAGCCACCCGGCCGGACATTGCGTTCCGACCGGGTTTACTTTTTATTAAAAAAACCGGAATAGTCCGGGTTAAAAATTTGCAATACAAAATGATGTAATACCACCCCGCCTCGGATGCACTCGGCACCCCTCCTATTTTAGGAGGGGAACTGCACCTGATCTTGCGCTTGGGATTTTTTAGTTTCGGTAAAGGTTGAAACAAAATCCCCTTTAAAATCCCTTATGGCCTGGTGTATACCAATAACTTCATTTGTGCGGATGGGGCCGAGCTTGTTGAATTTGGAACTGTCCTGGCCCGTAAGGTCGGTAACCATGCCCACGGAAAAAACTTCCGGTCCGCGGATTTCAACGTTGA
>CAIVSE010000022.1 GCA_903908535.1 Candidatus Doudnabacteria bacterium | reverse complement strand
TTAAAATAAGCCAAGTTCGGTAAGTGCCGATGTAGCTCAGCTGGTAGAGCAGCTGTTTTGTAAACAGCAGGTCGTCGGTTCAAGCCCGACCATCGGCTCCACTAAATCGGCAACGGTTTTGTCGAAGATCCGCCGAAGTCCATTAGGACGAAGGTGGATAAACCGTAGGTGGTCGATTTCCCCCTTCGGAGGACAGGCGAGTCCGACAGCCGGCTCCACACATAATTAATTTATCCCTATGTCCCAAGACAATCTCATCAACCTGGAATGCACGGTCTGCCACAATTTAAATTACCAGACCAAAAAGAACAAAAAAAACACCCAAAAACGTTTGGAGCTTAAAAAATTCTGTAAGTTCTGCAAAAAACAGACCTTGCACAAAGAAACCAAATAAAGGCCTTAGCAGTTACTTTCTGGGGGCGTCGTATAACGGTAGTACATTGGTCTCCAAAACCAAGTGCGAGGGTCCGACTCCTTCCGCCCCCGCCATAAGTCCCGACTTTGGTCGGGATTTATGTTATAGAACCGACAGTTTCCCAAAACCCCAGCGTCCCATATAACATATACTTGAATTTAAATATATTAACCCATGGAGAGAAAAAAACATATTTTGATTGTAGAAGATGAAGCCGCCCTGCTCGGCGTGTTGGCCGAGAAATTAACCCGGGAAGGCTTTTTGGTATGGCAGGCCAAAAACGGCCTGGAAGGCCTGCAGGCCGTTAACCGGCATATGCCGGATTTAATTTTACTGGACATTATTATGCCGGACATGGACGGCGTGAGCATGCTGAAAAAACTCCGCGGCAACAGGCAGACGGAAAACATCCCGGTTATTATCATCTCCAACCTGAGCGAAGTGGAAAAAATTACCCACATTTTACAGGCCAAAAAAGGCGTCATAGAACATATTGTAAAAAGCCATTGGTCCATGGCCGAATTAGTGGATAAGATTAACCAAACTTTAAAAGTTTACGAGCTGTTACAAGCGTAAAAAAACCAGGCTGCAAAAGCAGCCTGGCAACCCCGGAAAAAATTACTCCGAAGCAAAAAATGGTTTCCCCGCCTCCTTCGACAAAAAATTCCTGACAATCTTTACAAATGCCTTAACACCAATATTCATGCACAGCCTGCTGGCCGGGGCGTAGTCAGACTGTCTGGGATGTCCCTCTAAAGAATAGGGGACGCCTAAACGGTCAATCCGGTACCAATGCTGTGAGTAACCGGCTTCTTTAAGGAACAAGCAGGCCGGATACCAATCCCATGGAGGCAACAGGGCGTGTGAAAACAATTGGTCCTTGCCGGTGATGACATCAATGACCGCCCGGCCAATGGGAATAATTTCCCTGACTTTGGGCGGCTGACCACGAAAAGCCGGTCCGGAGAGGAAATCGGCAAATCGGTCAAACCTCTTATCGCGAAAAGGCAAGCCATGGGTAATATTAACGGTTTGGCGGCCATCCCATGGGGCGGCCCGCAGCCTTTTCCATAGGCAATCGGGTTTATAAAGCCAGGCCCCGCGGCTGGACTCGGCTATGGCTATTTCCAAAATCCCCGTCATGCCCGAACCAACTTCCACAAAGACGCTGCACCACGGCTGGCCGCGACGGGCCAAACCAAACCAAATACTGAAGTTAAACGGCCTGCCACTGTTGAGGATATAAAACAGCGTACCGTCAATGCCGTCCAGTACCCCACCGACCTGGGCCGAAAAGAGGCGATCATAGTTAATTTCCGTGGCACAAATGCTTTTGAATTTTCGGCCGGGAAACTCCTCGGTAATAGCAAAGACATTAAAACGCCTTTTGAGCCTGCCTACAACATGGTGCGCGACCAGGACATCGCCCCAGGTGGCGTAAGTTTTGTCGGCTTTGATTCTAATGAAATTAAGGTTCTTGCCCATCCATCTTTTGCGCGCCCATATGGCCAAATAAGCGGCATCAATTGCCGTTTTAAGAACATAGAGGGCATCTTTGGAAAAATCGTTACGCCGAAGAGTGCGAAAACTAATTGGGAGACGGTGAATCTTTGTATACATTTAACCTCCTTGAGAAATATAATTATAAGACGATTTTTTGCTCATGTCCATACTCATTGACTGCGAAAGCGGAATATGTCACTATAAATACGATATCGCGCGCGGAAAGCGCGAAAATGGAGGAACAAATGAAGGCTCAATTAATACAGACTGTTGAACAGACAATGGAGATTTCTGCGGATCTACAGAAGGCCATAGAGTATTGGACGCCTTATGTAACCGAGCCATTTGCCATGGCTCCGACCACCAGAAGGCAACAGGGGATAACCCCGCTTGAATACCAGAGGGAGGGCACGCGCTACTTCATGCATGACCGCAAATTCATGTTGCCATACCTGCACTTTATGAAACAGCATCAGGGCGATACAGTCAGGGATAAGACCTTTCTTCATGCTGGTTGCGGCCACGGCGATGACAGCGGCTATGTGGCGGACGCGCTCAAGCTAGGCTTTGACTTGGAAATCAGGGATATTGTCAAACCGGCGCGGGACAAAACTATTAGGCGCATCAAAAATACCTATCGCCGCAAGGACCTGTGTGGCCTTGAATTAAGGGATCCCCGGCACTTTGTTGAATTCGGCGATCTGGAAGAAATTGTGGCTTCCGGAAGCTTCAATCCCAGGCTCTATTCCGGGTGCAAAGTCGGGCGGTTACTCTACCACTACGGCAAAAAGCGGCTGGATAAAATTTTAAGGAATATGGCCACGCTGATCACGGAATCGGGCCGGTTAATTATCCTCATCCACCACGTCCCGGATCTCAATTACGGCTACCAGTATAAGACCAGCTTCCCTTACACGTTGTTGGATATTATGGAGCCCATCCAGGAAGTGGCGCCGGGAGCCCGGATACTGAACGCCAAAACCTTTGATAAGGATACACTGTGGCGATATTTTGACTGTCAGAACCTAACCTGGCTGGCCATTGGCCAACCGGACTGACCGGGCGGGGGCATACTGTCTCCGCCCCATTTTTTTAAATAAACTTTTTTCACTCACATCGCTTATGACTATCGCAGGAAAAATTAAGATTTTAAATGACGCTTCGTTGGAATCTTTAAATGCCAAAAATGAAGCTGAAATTATAAAAAAATTTGCTAAAGCAGGCATAAAAATTATTGGCGCGGCTTATGGTTTTGGCTGGTACAAAAGCCAGGGCAAAAATGATTTTAATTTGGCTTACACCAGCCCCAAGACGCCCTATGTGCCCAGGCCACCCCGGAAAACCGGAGGCATAAACGCCCGCGTCCAGATAAAGGGCCGGCCAATTTTTGTCATGGACGTGAAAACCGCCCCTTATATAAAAAAAGACGCTCTTACCAATATGCGCGGAGTGGCGGCTGTGCCAATGATTTATAAAAACCGCAGTTATGGCAACATTATTTTGTGTTACCGCGGACCGCACCAATTTTCTGAAGAAGAAAAAAGCCTATGCGCGGCTTTGGGCACGGGCGCGGCCCAGGCCATTACCATTAACCGCCTTTATACAAATATGGAAAACCTGGTGGACAAAAAAACCAGTCAGCTCAAAAGTATTAATAAAAAACTCAAGCGCGACAAGGCCAGCAACAAAGCCATTTTAACCAGTATTGGCGAAGGTCTAATTGCCACGGACAGGGCCGGTGTGGTTGTGCTGGCCAACCCCGCGGCAGTGGCACTTCTCGACCGGGACAAAAATGAAATTCTGGGCAAGTCGCTTTATGATTCTCAAAAACTGGTCGACCACAAAAACCAGCCGGTCCCGATGGAACACCGCCCGACTTATCTGTCGCTGAAGGGAGGCCGCCGTATAACCACCAGTGCTTATTCCTTTATCACAAACAGCCGCAGGCAAATTCCGTGTTCCATCACGGCCACGCCCATTATTTTAAACGACAGGATTATCGGCTCCATCCAGGTCTTCCGCGACATCAGCCAGGAACGGGAAGTTGACCGCGCCAAGACCGAGCTTATCTCCCTTGCCTCGCATCAGCTGCGCACGCCGCTCTCGACCATCAACTGGTATACCGAGGCGCTGGTCAAGGAAGAAATGGGCAGCCTGAACCGGGCCCAAAAAAAATATCTTCATCAAATTAGGGACACCAATCGAAAAATGATCCATATGATTTACGACTTTTTGAACGTTTCCCGCATTGAGCTGGGGACCATGACCATAAAACTCTCGAGCATTGATGCCATGGAACTGGGTAAAGAAGTCGTACGGGAAATCCAGCCGCTGCTGCGGGAGAAAAAACAGGCCTTGAAGGAAGCTTATGGCAAAGGCCTTGGCTGTTTGGAAGCCGACCAAAAAATATTGCGCGTAATTTTACAGAACCTGATAACCAATGCCATCAAATACACGCCGCCAGGCGGTAAAATTGAACTAAGCATGGATATACAAAAACCCGGCCTGTTGCGGCTGATAGTCAAGGACAACGGCCACGGCATCCCCAAACAACAGCAACCCAAAATTTTTTCCAAGCTGTTCCGCGCCGACAACGTGGCCAAACTGGATGCCGGAGGCAGCGGCCTGGGCCTCTACCTGGTCAAATCGTTTGTAGACCTCTGCCAGGGCAAAATTTCCTTTACGTCAAAAGAAGATGAGGGGACGACTTTTACCGTTACTCTCCCAATCAAACATAGTGTATAATACTACCAGACCATGAAAAAAGGCTTGAGCATACTTATTGTGGAAGATGAAAGGGCTCTGCTTCAGGTATTGGCCGATAAATTCACGCGCGAGGGTTTCTTGGCGCTGACCGCGGCCGACGGGAGCGAAGGCCTGAAAGCCGCCCTAAAACATAAACCAGACATTATCGTGCTGGACATTATTATGCCTTCCATGGACGGCCTGCAGATGCTCAAAAAGCTGCGCGAAAACAAATGGGGCCAAAACGTCCCTGTTTTAATTTTGAGCAATTTGAGCGATTCCGAAGAGAATGAAAGCCTTCTGGCCACGGACAAACGCCTGGGTTATCTGATAAAAAGCAACTGGGGACTGGATGACGTGGTTAAAAAAGTTAAGGAAACGTTGGGGGTATTATTTTAAAACAAGTTATCCACAGCTGGAGCAAATTTTTGCCCTTGACACACTATTTGTACGGACAAAAAAGCCCATTATGAACAAAAATAAAATTATAGTCATAATTATTTTAGCCGTTGTTGCCGCCGGCCTCATCTATTTAGGGTCCAGGTTCCGCGCCCAAATCCATGGCCCTTCAGCCGCAGGAGCACAACCGGCTCTGCAGGGCCGGCCACTGCCGCAATTGAGTACAGCCGCCCAGCGGGTGGCCTCATACACGCCTTCGGGCGGGGACATTAAATACCGGATTGTCCAAAAGCCGGTCATCGGCGCTGACGCGGCTTCCGGCTGGGACCTCTACACCAGCCAGGAATACGGTTTTAGTTTTATTTTTCCGCCCGCTGATAAAATTTTGGATAACACGGAAAGTCTGGGCTACCAGCTGCCGCCTTCCCAGGCCTACAAAGGCTCGCGGGATACCTTCCAAATTATCATGCAGGGGCAAAACAATTCGTATTTTTTACTTCTGATGGATGACCCGGATTTCAGCGTGGCCAGCACTACGGTGACGGCGTCTTCCACAGCCACAGTCAACGGGCTGAAAATGTCCAAGGAAATTTTGTCCAGCCAGGAGACGCAATACCAGTCTTCGCAGATTATAGTCTACAGTTTTGTTAAATCCGGCCACAGCTTTGTTTGGTACGGGACATTTGAGGCCAAGGACTTTGAGTCCATAAACGATTTTGAAAGCATGGCAGAATCAACGACCTTTAAATAGCGCCCTCATTTTTCTCTAATTTGTCGCCGTCTCATTTTTCAGAACACGTTCTTAAAAATGAATTCGGCTCCTGCTGTAACAGGGAAAATGAAGCCAGACCTTAACTTTGGCCAAAAAGCTTGGTCTTTATTTTGAAGCTGTAAAATAAAGTTTTTGGACAAAGTTATGAGAGAGGTTTTCCGCTGGAGAAAACCGAACGTGTCTGGAAAAAGGACTTGGTGAGGTGCTAAAGGAAAAATTAACAGTCTGGCGGAATATCATTATGAATTTTAATAAGCTTCTCTCCCAATACGGTTACAGTTTCCCCAAACAGCTAATCGCCCAGGCTCCGGCGCATCCGCGCGACACCGCCAGGCTGTTAATTTATCGCCTCAAAGGCAAACAGGTGCTTTTTGATACCTTTGCCAATTTGGGCAAATACCTGCCCAAAAATGCCATTTTGGTCTTTAACCAAACCAAAGTCGTACCGGCGCGCCTGCTGGTCACTAAGGAAACCGGCGGCAAGGCAGAAGTTTTGTATATCGGGCACAATAAAAAATCGGTGAAAATTTTAGCGGACAGAAAATTAAATACCGGGGACGCCTTAAGCATAAAATCCAAACCCTATTTTCGGGTTCTGTCCAGACAGGAACAGTTTTATCTTCTTAAACCATTATTTCCAATCAATAAAATCAGCGCGATATTAAACAAATTCGGCAAAACCCCTTTGCCGCCGTACATTAAACATCCTGTGCTAAAAGAAAATAGGTTAAGAACAGAGTATCAATCCGTATTCGCCAAAACGGGCCTGTCCGTGGCCGCGCCGACCGCATCCCTGCATTTTTCCAAAAGGCTGATTGCGAAGCTTAGGAAGCAGGGGATAGGGACGGAGTTTGTCACGCTCAATGTTAACTTAGGCACTTTTGCCCCGCTCCGGGAAAAAAATATTAAAAACCGGGCCCTCCACATTGAAGATTATAACATTGATAAGCAGACAGCAGCCAAACTAAATTTGGCTAAACAGCAGGGCAGGCCGATTATCGCCGTGGGCACGACCGTTGTCCGCACTCTGGAATCCGCGGCGGAAAACGGACAGTTAAAAAAACTTCGCGGCCGAACCAACCTGTTTATTTGCGAAAATTACAAATTTCACATGATCGGCGGCATGGTCACCAACTTCCACGTGCCCAAATCCAGCCTGCTTATGCTGGTCTCGGCCCTGGCCGGACGGAAAAAACTGCTGGAGCTTTACCAAAAAGCCATGGCTAAAAATTTCCGCTTATTTTCCTTTGGCGACGGTATGTTAATACTTTAGCCTGTGGATAAACCTTAATTCATAGGGCGCCCCTGTGAGTTAATTTACCCTTATTTAAGAGAAAAACACTTTACAAACCTCAAAACAAGGGGCGCCCTTGTAAAAATTACTTGATTTTATTGGGGATTTTGTTAAGATACTATTGAACTTAATAACTTAAGCTTTCTTTTTAAGAAAGCTCAAAGGGAGACAAAAAGTATGACCAAGTCAGAACTTTTGCAGCAGCTTGCCGACAAGCTGGGCAAAACCAGGAAAGAAATGAGTGAGATCATGGACGCCATTGTTGAAATGGCTTACGCCGTGACTAAGAAGGAAGGCGAGTTTACCATTCCGGGACTCGGCAAATTACAAAAAAAGCACCGCGACGCGCGCCAGGGCAGGAACCCCGCCACCGGCGCGACCATCCAAATTCCGGCCAAAACCGTGATTAAATTCCGCGTGGCCAAGCAGGCTAAGGATTCAATTCTATAGTAACTGAAACTCCGCTTTAATTTGGCGGAGTTTTAAAAAAAAGTTAACAAAACAAAAAACCATGAACTATTCTCTTACCATCGTAAGCGCCCTGCAGACCCTGTACGATAAAGTCGCGGCCTGGCTGCCCAATCTCATCGCGGCTATTATTGTGTTAATTCTGGGCTGGGTCATTGGAGTGTTCTTAAGCAAGCTGGTAAAAAAGATTTTAGATGCCATTAAGCTGGACCATTTGGCCAACCAGCTGGGTATGCGCCAATTAGCCGAACGCACCGGCCGGCCGTTAAGCCTTTCCGCTTTGGGCGGTTGGCTGGTAAAGTGGTTCTTCTTTTTGGGCAGCATTATGGCCGCAGCCAACATCTTAGGCCTCACCGAGGTTACTGACTTCTTTAACAACCAGGTTCTGACTTATGCCGGCAACGTCATTATCGCGGTAGCCATTTTGTTCCTGGGCATTCTCGCCGCCAACTTTTTTGGCGATTTGGTAAAATCCACGGTTAAAGCCAGCGGTATGCACGCCTCGGCCCACGCTCTGGCCACTATTACCAAATGGGCTATCATCATTTTTACCATGATCGCCGCTTTGTCGCAACTGCAGATTGCCACGGAATTCCTGCAGGACCTGTTCCGCGCCGTAGTGGCCATGCTGGCTATTGCCGGAGGTTTGGCCTTTGGCTTGGGCGGCAGGGACCATGCTAAAAGGGTTTTGGACGAAGTGGAAAACAGCTTTACACATAAACAGTAGTCACAATGGGTCCCATTGTGCAGTTAAGACGCCTTGGTATATAATACTAGGGCGTTTTAGTTTTATGAAAAAATTCTTTCTTTCCATTATTACCGGCGGGATTATTGTTTTAATAGTTATTATTTTGATTGCCACGCGGCATATATTTAGGTCTCCGGCGCCGGCAGCCCAAGTTCCTGCAGAAGCACCGCAGACCAGGGTCACAATTATAGAAGGCTGGAACAATAACCAAATTGCGTCGGATTTAGATTATAACGCCAACCGCGCGGACGCGCCGCACCTGGCCACCTCTACTAATTTTCTCGCGGAACAAAAAAACTTTGATGTTTCAGCTTATACGTTATTGGCATCCAAACCGGCCTCCGCCGATTTGGAAGGTTTTTTATTTCCGGATACCTACTTTTTACCGGAACCTGCAACGAACACGGACGAAAGCGCCATTTTAATTACCAAAGCTTTGGATAACTTTAGCGTTAAATTTACGCCGCAAATGCAGGCAGATGCCCAAAAGCAGGGGATGACCGTATTCCAAATTGTCACCATGGCTTCCATTATAGAAAAAGAAACCAGCGGTCTGGATACCGAGCGGGGAGTGGTGGCCGGGTTATTTTACAACCGCCTCAACGCGGGTATGCCCCTGCAAAGCGACGCTACGGTCAATTTTGTTACCGGAGGCACCAGCCCGTCCGTGAGCATTGCGGACACTAAAATCGATTCGCCATACAATACCTATTTATACAAAGGCCTGCCGCCCGGGCCCATTTGCAACCCCTCTTTGTCTTCGCTCATGGCCGCTATTTACCCCACGCAGACAAATTATTTGTATTTTCTTACCGATCCCGCCACCGGCAAAGCTATATTTGCCACAACATTCCAGGAACAACTGGATAACCAGCAAAAATATTTAGGGCAGTAAAACTGTTCCGATAAAATTTTTGTAGCCATTTAAGAAACTGGCGATGTCGGTTTCTTTTTTTCCTTCCAGTTGGAGTTTATTTATCTGTAAAAAACTGTTTTGACCGCAAGCTATAACCCCGTCTTTTATAACCGTTCCATATCCGTAGATATCCGTAAATCCGGATAGCATCCGTAAATCCGGATTATAAACGCCTGCGTCAATTATTTTCAACTTTTTCCCATCCCAAGTCGTCCAAATGCCGGGCCAGGGAATAAAGGCTCTATACATATTGTAAATTTCTGTCGCCGATTTTTGCCAATCCACGCGGCCGTCGTCCCGGGAAATAATCTTAGTATATGTAGCGTCGGCGTCTTTTTGGGGGACAGGAGACAGCGTCCCGGACGCGTAATCCGGCAAAGTCTTAATAAGAAGATTGGCTGAAATCAGCGCCAACTTTTCAGACAGACTAATGTAATTGTCAGACGGCTCAATAACGCAGGATTCCTGGGCCAAAATTGGCCCGGTATCCATATTAGAATCCAAAACCATAAGACTTGTCCCGGTTTGGCTTAAACCATCCTTAAGCGCGTTTTGGATAGGCGATGGGCCGCGGTATTTTGGCAGCAGGGAGGGATGGGTGTTTAAAGTTTTTAATTTTGGTAAATGAATAATATCTTCCGGCAAAATCAGGCCGTAAGCGGAAACAATAAAAATATCCGAACCCAGATTTTTTTGTTGTGCCGCAAACTCCGGATTGTTTTTAACGGATAAGGGCTTCAAAACCGGCAACCCTAATTGCTTGGCTAAAACCGACACCGGATTTTCTTTTAATTCCTGGCCGCGTCCGGCCGGCAAATCCGGCGTGGTTACCACGGCCAAAACCTGATGGAACCCATTAAGCTGTTCTAAAATCGGAATGGCAAAACTTCCACTGCCAAAAAAAACTATCTTCATTTCAGTTCATTCATGACGCGCCGCAGGACCTCGGCCTCCACCCGCGCATCGGTTAAGGCGTCGTGCAAAGTCTTGGGAATTTCCATATTAAAATCTTTAAGCATATATTCCATGCCAAAACCGGCGAAATCCTTAGCGGACTTTAATTTATTTTTTGATGCCAGATAAGCGTAAAATAAAGCCCAGACATCAAAATAATGATAATCAAACTTCCATTTTACACCAGCGCGACGGTAAGATTCTATTAAAAACCTTTTGTCGTTATAGCCCACGTAAGCGGAAAGTATTACGTCGTGCCCAAAAGTTTTATCAAATTTAGAAATAACCTGTTTTAAAGTCAGCGCTCCCTTAAGCTGGTCCAGAGTAATCTTATTGACAGCCATGGCATCAGCCTGCCGGTTTTTCCAGCGGCCGGGAGTGGGCTGAATGTAGCTGCTAAAAAACTTTTTCTCTTTTAACGTTTTCCGGTCCAGCAGTACGCCGGCCAGCTGGAACAGCTCATGCTTATTTATATCAAAACCGCCGAATTCGGTATCTACCAATAAAATGTCTTTTTTAAAATTCATGTTATGCTTCCTTAATAATTTTTCTAAAAACTTCAGCCTCCAAACGCACCTTTTCCATACTGTCCCAGGGCCGCTGCTGCGCCAAACGGAAGTGGTCCAAAAAAGTGCTGAATGTCGGCATTTTGCGCAGGCCATAATTTAAAGTGTAAATGTAGCCCAAAGTCCACAGCTCCAGCACGTGCGGATCGTAATCAAACTTTATGGATGAACGCTTAAAGGCCGCACGCAAAAATAACAGGTTGTTAATATTATGGGTGCAGAGTAACAAGTCCGGCTCAAACTTTTGGCGGAACTGCTTGACGGCATCATAAATTTTTGGGCTCTTTTTCAGCTGGTCGAATTCAATATGTAATTTTTGGGAATGGTCGCGGATGACGCCATCCAAAAAACTTACCCGCACATGGCAGTTGTAATTGCCTTTTTCCAGCAGGTTATCTTTATCTAAAAGAAGCGCCGACAGCTGGATAATGTAATCTTTGTCCGGCTCAAGGCCCGTGGTTTGGATTTCAAAAAATAATAAATCTTTAATGAACTTCATAGTTTGATTTTTTTCCACTGCTTGGCTATTTCCTCTCCTCCGGTATATTTCTTAATGAGGTCTATAATCAGCACCCCGTTGGTGTGGTCTATTTCGTGCTGGACCACGCGCGAGACCCAGCCGTCGTCGGTAATGCGGATAATTTTACCGTCCTGGTTCTGGGCTTCTATAGTCACCTGCTTGGGGCGCTTGACGTTGCCGAACACGCCGGGCAGGGACAGGCAGCCTTCTTCTACTTCTATTTTTTTAAAACCTTTTTTGACGACTTTTGCGTTATAGAGAGGAAACGGGGGAAGCTCATTTTTTTCCAAATTGACGACAATGACTTTTACCGATTTGCCCACCTGGGGCGCGGCCAGGCCGATGCCGTCGGCCTTATGCACGGTTTCCAGCATGTCGCGCGTCAGCTTTTTAATTTCCTTGGACAGCGGAAAAACCACCGGCTCGGTCTTTTTGCGCAAAACCTGATTAGGATAAGTTAATATGGGGAGGATCATAAATTTTCCGCTTCCTTGGCGGAGGCGTTATTCTTTTTAATTAAATAGGCAAATAGTCTGCCGGGGGTTTGCACATTTTTGCCTTCCAAAACCTGGCCGGCCAATGCGCGCAGCATGCCATGGTCATAAAGCGTGGCCATTTTTAAATAAAAGCCAAAATGTTTTTTGTCGTTGAATTTTTGGCACAGTTCGTCGGCCAGCAAATGGGCGGGAGAGTGGAGGTGCTGGTTAACTCTAACCTTTTCCGCCTTGGATTTGCCGCTGACTTTAACGATTTTTGAAATGGATTCCATCTGAGGCGGATAAGCGAGCCGAGAAGTTAAGAATCTATACTTCAGTATACATTATATAGGATTTTAGGATAAAAAAACAGCCGGCAAGTCTTAAGTTGCCGGCCGCTGGGCGACCCTTTGTGCATTAATTCAGCAGTTCCGGAAAACGGCGGATTAAGTGCAGACGGGCGACGCCGCTAATAAAAAAATTGGTTCCCATTAGCCCAACTATCAATGCCAGGATGGGCAAGACGCCGAACCAAAACGCTAGCGCGGCAGACGTTACCATTACCAGGCCAACAACAAGCATTAGGGTTGATAAAAACCCCCGGAATTCACTGACGATATCTTCAACTACAGTCGCCACTACACCGCAGATCATATTTCCTCCTCGCCAGCATTTTAAAATAAAACTCTTGAAAAGTCAAGAAAAAACCGCTATACTAAGGGCATGAATAAAATAGATGCGGCGGGGCTAAAAATAGACAACCTGTCCAAGCAAGAATTATTGGACCAACTTACCGCCAGATTAAAATTGGGCGGCAAGACTTTCATCACCACCCCATACTCGGAATTTTTGTACCGCTGTTTGCGCGACCCCAGGCTTTTAGAAACTTTAAACCAGGCTGATTTTGCTGTGCCTGACGGCATCGGCATTTTTTGGGCGGCTAAGTTTTTATCCATCCCACTAACCGCCAAAAGTTATTACGGTAAAATTCTGCAGGCCTGGTGGCAGGCCAAATACACTTTGTGGGCCATTTTATTTTATCCAAAATTTATCCGCTCGGCGTTTAAGGAAAAAATTTCCGGCTCGGAATTAATTTGGGACTTAGCTAAACTGGCCGCGCGCGAAAAGAAAAAAATTTATTTGCTGGGCGGGTTTGGGGACACGCCAAAAATTGTGGCTGATAAATTTAAAAGTTTGGGCGCGCAGGTGGAGCACTCTTCCAAAAATCCCGATGACCAATCTATTATAAATGATATAAAGGGGTCGGGAGCCGATTTTTTGTTCGTGGCTTTTGGCCCTATCCGCCAGGAACAGTGGATTGTAGAAAATATGGGGGAATTGCCCTGTAAGCTCTATATTGGCCTGGGCGGCAGCTTTGACTATATTGCCCAAAAACAGCCCAGTCCGCCGCGTTTTATGCGTACTATGGGCCTGGAATGGCTATTTCGCCTGGTTACCCAGCCCAAAAGGGGAAAAAGGATCTGGCAGGCTACTTTTGGGCTGGTAATTGCTTTAATAAAATATAAAGTCTTTATGTCCTTACCATACAGACCAAACGTCATCGGGATTGTTATTAATAAAAACAATGAAGCCTTGCTGGTTAAAATTAACCCTACCGATAGTCATCCCGCAGCCAAAACTTTCGGGCGCTTTCCGGAAAACTACTGGACTTTTCCGCAGGGTGGAACTGACGGAGAAGAATTAGTAAAGGCAGCCGCCAGAGAAGTCCAAGAAGAAACTGGTATAAAAGATATCGAACTTTTCAAAATTTCCGATAAACGCCACGAATATATTTGGAAAAAATTTCCACCTTTTTTTACAAGCCGTCGCTACCAATATAAAGGTCAGTTACAGCACATAGTTTATTTTAAATTTACAGGTAATAATGACGAGATTAAGCTTGATAATTGGGAGCTGGTTGATTTTCGCTGGACGCCGATCAGTGAGCTGGCCGCAACTGTCACGGAAAACCGTCTTAAGGTGGCTGCTATTGTCCAGGAAGATTTGAAGGATTTGGCAAAAGTGACCTAGCGTCCGGACGGGGGAGGGTTTTTGTACATGTAGGTGATTTAAGCTTTGACTTAATTCGCCTACATAGCTAAAATACCTCCATGGACCCCATCAACGCATTATCCGACGAAACTCGCCGCGAAATTATCCGTCTTCTATCCCTTAATAAATCCTTGGCGCCGCATCAATTAAAAGCCCATTTTAAAATCAGCGGCGCGGCTATTTCCCAACATTTAAAAGTTTTAAAACAACACGGTTTTGTTTACCACAGCAGACGAGGCAACCACCACACCTACCGGCTAAATCCCCATACTGTCGCACAAACAGAACGCTGGCTCGCTAATATTATTAAACAATGGGAGCGACAAAACGGCCCCTTAAAATCAATCTGGAAAAATGCTAAAATATTACCATGAACCAAACCACTAAAAAAATCCGCACGCGTTTTGCGCCCAGTCCCACGGGGTATGTTCATATTGGTAATATCCGCACCGCCTTGTTTGGTTATTTATTTGCAAAACATAATAACGGAACTTTTATTTTACGCATTGAAGACACCGATCGTGCCAGGTTGGTTGAAGGTGCTGTCGATAATCTTTTACGCGTTATGAAAACGCTGGGAATTGTGCCGGATGAAGGTTTTTACTTAGACAAAAATGATCAGGTTAAAGAAAGAGGGGAGCTGGGACCATATTTACAATCGGAACGCCTGCAATTATACCAAAAACATGTCCTGGAGCTTATTGAAAAAGGCAGGGCTTATTATTGTTTTTGCAGTGAACAAAGACTGGACGAACTTCGCAAAGAACAAACGGCCTTAAAGAAGCCGCCCATGTACGACCGCCATTGCCGGAATCTGACCAAGGAACAAGTGCAACTGGAAATGGAGAAATGCCGCTCCGAAGGCCGTAATCCGGTAGTGCGCCAGGCTATACCCGAACAAGGGCAAACCGTCATCAACGATTTAATTTATGGCGACATTAGTTACGACAACAGTCTGTTGGACGATCAGGTTTTACTAAAGTCTGACGGATTCCCGACCTATCATTTAGCAGTAGTGGTGGACGACCATTATATGGAGATTTCACATGTAACGAGAACAGAAGAATGGATTCCTTCCACACCAAAACACATTTTGCTTTATAAAGCTTTTGGCTGGGAAGCTCCAAAATTTGCCCACATGCCGCTATTACTGAACCCGGATAAATCTAAACTTTCCAAACGTCAAGGCGATGTTGCGACCGAAGACTTTTTAAAAAAGGGGTACCTACCCCAGGCTTTGATTAACTTTGTGGCATTCCTAGGGTGGAACCCCAAAACTGAGCAGGAAATTTTTACTATGGATGAGTTGATTAAGGAATTTGACTTAATAAATGTCCATAAATCCGGCGCGATTTTTGACATTAACAAACTAGATTGGATTAACGGTTTATACATCCGCAACATGGAAGTAGGGGAGCTGGTAAAAGACTTAATTCCTTACTGGCGGCAGGCCGGAGTGGACACAGAAAAATACACAGAAAAATATTTAGAGTCAATTGCTTTACTGGAACGCGAGCGGTTAAAAAAACTTAGCGAGATAGGGGACAGGACCCATTATTTTTTTGCGCGGCCGGAATATGAAGCGGCTTTATTGGTTTGGAAAAAACGTAAGTCCGCCGAAGCCTCTGGCGAAGGTGGATCCGACGCTGCAGACGCCAAAACTAAATTAACCATGCTGGCCGGGCTTTTTGAAACTCTCAACGAAACGCGCCTGACTAAAGAAGATTTGGAAGAAATTATCAAAAACTTTATAGACGAACATCACTTTGACAACGGTAGCGTGCTGTGGCCGCTGCGCGTGGCTCTAACCGGCCTGGAAAAAAGTCCGGGTCCGTTTGAAGTGGCATCCACTTTGGCTATTGGCTTAGGAAAAACAGAAATTATCAAAAGGCTAAAAATTGCCGTGGAAAAACTTTAAAACCAAAACCACAATCGCATTAGGGCTATCTTTTTGTTTAAGCCTGGGTTTTTCGGTTGCGCTGGCCGACTCATCCGCCACGACCTCTGCCACGGATTTGACCAACCAGGAAACCGCCCTGCAAAACCAGCTGGGCGGCATCAATAACCAGATAAAAACTTACCAGTCGCAAATTTCCCAGGTCCAGGGCAAAGCCAATACATTAAAAAACGAGATTACCATTTTGGATGATGAAGCCGCTTCCACCCAGCTGGCGCTGCAGGCCAAACAAACGCAAATTGAAGACACCAATTTGCAGATAACGGAAGTTCGGATGCTGATTGCGCAAAAACAACTGGACATTACCGCAAACCAGCAGGTGCTGGGCCAGCTGATTGTGGAACTTAACAATTACGACAATGAATACGCCCTGCAGACCACGCTGGGCAGCAGCAACCTTTCCGATTTTTTGGACCAAATCCAGTATGCCAGCAGCTACAGCGACAAAATTAACCAGCTGGTGGACAAGATTAAAACTTTAAAGGTACAGCTCGAAACCCAGCAAACTAATTTGCAGGTCCAGTTGGCTAATTTACAAACCCTGCAAAACGAACTGCAAATAACCCAGGACTCCTTAACTGAACAGGCCGGACAAAAACAGACCCTGCTGGAGCAAACCCGCGGCATAGAAAGCAATTACCAAAAACTGCTGGCATCCAGCCAGGCCAGCGCCGCAGATTTACAAAAGGAAGTTAACGATTTGGACAACAAAATCCGGGCGGAATTGGGCAACAAAACTTTGCCGCCCTCGCAGGGCATTTTGGCCTGGCCGGTGGACGGCGTGGTCACGCAAGGGTATGGCAACACCGGATTTACGGCATTGGGTTACACTTTTCATAACGGCATAGATGTAGCCGGCCCGGCCGGCGCGCCGGTTTATGCCGCGGCTGACGGCGTAATTTTTGATACCGACCAGTCGGACGCGGAATTTGGCAACTGGGTGGCCATTAAACACTCTTTAACCGGCACGAACGGCCCGGTTAATATAATAACTTTATATGGGCATTTGCGCAGTTTTATTGTCACTCCTGGACAAAGCGTTAAGCAGGGAGATTTAATTGGATACGAAGGCAACACTGGCAATACTACGGCCAAATTATACGGGCCGGAAAGGGGATACCACGTGCATTTTGGGGTTTATGACGCGGATGGTTTTGGCGTGGCCGAAGGCGCTTATACTAAAATTTATGGGCCATATAAAGTCCCGTACGGTTATACTTATAATCCATTGGACTTTTTAGGAAAATAGGGTTAAAATATAATCAAAGAACGATGAACCGAAACAAAATAAAATTATTTTTATTAGTTATAATTCTGGTGGAATTTTTTACCGCCCAGGCAGCTTTGGCGCAAACTACGCAGGGCACAACAGGGCAAGTCCAAAGCATAGCGGACCAATATGGGAATTACCCGACTTCCGGTCCGCAAGCCACAATAGAAGCCTATTTATGCACTCCCTACACAGGTCCGGTGACAACCACCAGCGGCAGCAGCATCAGCTCTTCCTGGACAGCGGCCGCTCCGGCCGGAGCCACCAACCCGGCGGCAGGAGATTTGTATACCTGCATCAACAAAATTTACCGCTTTGCCATTATTTTAGCGTCCGTGGGCGCCGTGTTATATATTGTCATCGCCGGCTATTTGTATATGTCGGCCGAGGGCAATCAGGAAATGGTGGATAAGGCCAAAAGCTACGTGACCACGGCTATTACCGCCCTGGCGATTTTGTTTGCCGGTTATATTATACTCCGCTTCTTAAACCCCGACTTAATCCAGTTCCAAAACATCCAGCCGCCCAGCGTGACGCCTACAACGGTAGCACCGCCGTCAACAAGCGTAACCAATCCGACAACCGGCGCGTCAACAACAGCTGGTGGCACCACGCCTCAAGGCTCCTGTAATAACTGCGTCAGCTTAAGCACTGTTTCAGTACCAACTCTCAATGGGACCAACATTTCCGTTTCGCAAACTGTGGCAACTAAACTACAGACTATGAGCCAACAAGCCACACTTTCCGGTATTAGCTGGTCGGTAAGCTCCGGTTACGATTATCGGCCTACGGCCAGCGACTGCCACAACACCGGCGCCTGCGCGGATTTGGTGGTCAGCCCGGCAACCAATGCCAGTTGGTCTGCGGTGTGTACAGCAGCCCGCGCCGCAGGATTTAGTACAATTTTAAATGAAGCTAGTGTGGGAGCTACGGCTTGTCCAACCTTTCAAACTTACGCAACAACCGACGGAGCCAACATTCACGTAGCGCCATAATATTTTAATCTTTCAGCGGATGGAATTCTTCCTGAACTTTTTTTGCGTACCTTTGGGAGGTATTAACGTACCTGGTGGTGGTATCCAAAGATTCGTGGCCAAGTAAAATTTGGATGGCGGCCGCACTGGCGCCGGCTTCGGCCAGGTAGGTGGCAAAACCGTGGCGTAAAGAGTGCGGTGAGGTTGGGATGACAATCCCCAAAAGTTCCCGGTATTTTTTTAATTTAAACTGGATATAATTCGGCGAAATTTTTTTGTCCTTATCGTGGGCATTCCTGCCTTTAAACGGTACAAAGACATAAGGCGAACTGTCAGTTCTGTTATTCAGGTAGACCTGCAAAAACTTTTTAGCCCGCGGCGTTAAATAAACAAAACGCTCCTTTTTGCCCTTGCCCAGCAAAAATATCTGGCCGTCTTTATTAATTTGGTTTATCTTAAGATTAACCAGTTCCGAAATTCTCAAGAATACTTTGTCCGTTCCAATTCTGCAAACATTGATTGATCACGTCGAACAGGTATGGTGTTTTTCAACCATTGAGTTTCCTTTTTTATTGCACTCTCCACCTCATCCCAAGGTAAACAAAAATTATTTTTCATTATTTTTACTTTTTAATTTTTTACCGCTATGGAACGACATATGTACGTCTTTGAGGTGCTTGTTAGTCACGTGGGTATAAATTTGCGTCGTAACAATATTCCTGTGACCCAAAAATTCCTGGATAGTCCTTAAATCCACGCCTTGCTCCAGCAAATCTGTGGCAAAAGAATGGCGCAGAGTGTGGGGCGTGGTGTCCACCGGCAACCCTGCCAACCACACATATTTTTTAATAATCCGTTCGATGGAACGGATAGTTAACCTTTTGGTATCCTGGCCATTATCTTTTTTAAAATTTACAAACAAAGCTTTGTCTAAATCCGCGCGGTTGGTTATATATTTGTCTAACGCCGAAATTGCCCGCTGGGAAAAATAAACAGTACGGATGTAGCCGCCCTTACCGGTTATGGGTAATTCCAATTCTTTAATAGCGTTCTTTTTAATATACGGCAAGTTAATCTGGTCGCGGTTCAGCGAAGCTAATTCTCCCACGCGCAGACCCGTGCTAAATAAAACTTCCAAAATGGCGCGGTCCCGCAGGCCGCTCATTGTATCCGTAGCAGGGGAGAGAAGCAATTTTTCCAACTGGTCCAAATTCAAAAATTTAACCTTCTTAACCTTTTCGTCTTTGGCTAAGCTAATCTTGTCCGCCGGCAAACTTAAGATATCATTTTTAGTAAAATAAATTAGCAGCGACCTTAAGGCAATAAGATAATAATTCTGGGTGCTCTTTTTTAAGTTTTTGCCGTCCTTAGCGCTTAGCTGCCTGGAGAGGTATAGCCTGTACTGGTAGATGTGTTCACTGGTTAACTCGTGAGGTTTAAGATTTTCCAGTTTTTCTTTAATTAACCAATTTTTAAACGGAATTAAAAACCGTCCATAGTTTTCAACCGACTTGGAAGATAAACCTTTTACAACATCGCAATAATCGAAAAAATTAGTGAAATGACTGATTATGGGCCTAGGGGATTCATTCATCATATAGTGTATATATTATAGCATATTACATATATGTCGTCTATTAAGCTACATTATACGACGTTGTATATAAAGACAAATCACAATCCCCTAAGGCTGTTATAATACCTATATGATCTTAATTTTATATGCCACATATACCGGTTATACCAAGAAAGCTGCCGAACTTTTATATAAAAACTTAACCGCGGGCTTTACCCAAGAAAGCTTTAAATTGATGAATGCGCGGGATATGGATCCCGATAAACTCCTAAACTGCCAAAACGTGTAGAATTAAACGGCCAGCGCTTTGCTTTGTTTGGCCTGGGCGATTCCCAATTCCTGATCTTTTGCGCGGCCCTGCCTATTATAGAAGCTAAATTAAAAAGCCTGGGAGCAAACGTGCTGTCCCCGGCTTTTACTTTTGATAATTACCACAGCGGCCAAAACATTGACGGCCTGGTGGACTGGGCCAAATTATTTCTTAACACGCCTTAATTCCGCCACTACGCCGGGCAAAACTTTGAGCACATAATCCAACTCCTGTTTAGTGGTAAATTTGCCAAGTGTCATGCGGATGCTGCTTTGGGCTTCTACCGCGGATTTACCCAAAGCCATTATTACGTGAGAAGGGTCGGTTAGCGAGGTGGCGCAGGCACTACCCGTAGATACGGCAATGTTGTAACCGTCCAGGTAGAGCATTAAGGCCTCGCCTTCCACGCCCTCTAGGCAAATATTTATGTTATTAGCCAGTCTCCCCTGCCTTTGCGGCCCATTTAAACTTACCCCCGGCAACTTTAACAACTTTTGGATAAAGTAATCTCTCAACTTGGTCAGTCTCAAATTTTCTTTAGCCTTACCGCGCTCTGCCAAGTCCAGCGCTGTAGCTAAACCAACAATGCCAGGGACGTTTTCTGTGCCAGACCTTAAACCTTGTTCCTGTCCCCCGCCATAAATTAGCGGCCGTAATTGAATACCGGCGCGGACATATAACAAGCCGGTTTGCTTGGGGCCATAAATTTTGCTGCCGTTAAGCGTCATTAAATCCAGGCCCAAACGGTTAACATTTAAATCCAGCGCGCCTGCTGCCTGGCAGGCGTCGGTATGAAATAAAATTGGCGGGAGTTTTTTTGCAGCGCGGCCAACATTTATCTTCCGAAGTATTTTTCCAATTTCCGCTATAGGCTCAATTGTGCCAACTTCGTTATTGGCATACATAACGCTAACCAAAACTGTTTGCGGTTTAATTGATTTTTTTAGCTCCTCTAAATTTACAAAGCCTTCCCTATCCACGACAACATAGCTAACTGTATTCCCCTGCTCTGCCAAAGCTTCACAGGATTTTAGCACGGCGTGGTGTTCTATTTTTGTGGTAACAATATGTTTACCCTTCACCCCTAAGATTGCCAAATTAATACTCTCGGTGCCGCCGGCCGGAAAGATAATTTCGCTCGGCCGAGCGCCAAGCAAGTCCGCGATGGTTTTTCTGTTGCCCTCCACGGCCCGCTTGGCCTCTATCCCCTGCTTATAAAGAGAAGAAGGATTGCCAAACTTTTCGCGCCAAAAAGGCGCCATGGCTTTTATGACTAAAGGGTCCACCGGCGTAGTCGCGGCGTTATCGAGATAGATAGGTTTTTTGGAAGGTTTGATAAGAGGAAACATGTACTTATTATAGCTAATAAAATGTCTTCTTGACAAACTTGCGAGTTTAGGTAAACTGAAGTATTGAACTTTAAAATTAAGGAAGGAGGATTTGTTCGATGAGAGATTCGGCCGGTAAGCGGTTTGCCCGAAATTATTTTTACCGTCGCATTATCCCCTCTTGGCTCTCTACAGAGCAAATCCGCACCAACCACGTCATCGGCCTGCTAGGCAAAAGCCCCAGCGAGCTATATTTAATGGATGAAGCTGGTTTTACAAGGGGGCACGTTAATTCGTTAGAGTCTGACCAATCTATAACTGAATGGCAAAAAACTCAGGGATGGGGGGTTAAGATTCACCACGGCTTTCTCTACGACGAATTGCCAAAAATCATAAAGCCGGAAAAAACCTTTTGCTTATTCAACCTGGATGTTATGGGCAGCTACTTAAGCCAAACCCATTCAGTTATGGGTGAGGTGCTCTGCTCCTGCCTGAAAAACTCCGGAACTGTCGTGGCGACATATTCCAGCGTGGGACGCGATACAGAAATGATTTGGGAAGGCATACGGGCATTAGCGATATTTGTGCTGATTTCGCCCGAGGATATTTTGCCGGTTTTTTATTCGCTGTCAAGACGTTACGAACGTGCTGGCTACACCGAACCTTTTCACCTGGCATTACGCGACATTTTTTGGCTCTACAGTATAATGGAGAACGGCTTCGTAATTTCAGCAACTGCCGAGCAGTCCTCTCCCTATGGCTTCCAGCACTGGAATGCCGCCGTAACCAAACTATGGGATTTTATATCAATAAAGTGTCAGGCACCCTTACGTTTAGAGGACTTACTAGGTTTTGTCGAAGAGTTTAGATCCGCAAATCTGAAACTAGTCCAAAATTTGGCAAATCACTGGGTGCAGCAATTGCTGGATATAAGCTCCCTGCAACGACTTGTTTATAAAAACGAAACATCGCTATCACAGCTCTGCCACTTTGCGCGTTTTACAGTCAGACAAACACCGATTAGCGCCAAGTGGTGGCTAGAAAAATCCTGCGCTTTAATGCTGTCCGCTCCATTTAGTTATATCACAGAGGAGGGCGCTGAACACAAAATAGATGAAACTGTAACCATTATCCCGAAGGACAGGAATATTATCCTTTGGGACGATGCTGGATTGTACTTAAGGTTCAGACACAAAGAAGTTACCCAAAACAAGGAGATGCAGATGGCCATAAAGACGACTCGTTACATCCATGAGAATGAACTCACGCAAGAAGGAATCGGTAAAATCAAACTTCTTGCCAAGCAACACCGTGATTACACGGTTAAGGAAATTTTGGCGCTCCTGCCAAAAAGCCTTAGCGAAAATGAAAAGATTCGCAAATCTGCCGCCGCCCACATTGCGGTCGCACGCCGCAAAAACAACTAACTTCACCGAACTTTCTTTTTGCCCGTCCACACGTATAAAATTTGTGTGGACGGCTTTTTTTTATAAGATAATACGCCTAAATAGTCAATATTGACACAATTAGCCATTTGTGATATGTTAATATGAATTTCAAGGAGGCACTATGCAGACAAATACGGCGGAAACGCCTATAGTAGAGACGGCACCAAAAAACGACCCGCTCACAGAATTTTACGAGCGGGTTAAAAACGGCGAAGTCACGGGAGAAAATTGGGGTTTAACTCCCAAATATCTCCGGGCTTTTCAGGAGATGCTGCGGTTTAGTATTGAACAAGGCACTTTTCCCCAAGCTCACAGCATCGGGAAACGGCTCAAAGGAATTGGTATAAACGATGCCAATCTCTGGCACTTGGCAAGATTCAAGCTGGTACAAAAAGCGTCAGAGCCAGGGGTTTGGGAATTCACCCACAAGTCCTTTGAACTTTTTGGACTCCCCTCGTCCCCGCCCAAAACCAACATCAAGACCGGCTGGGAATCGCTCACCGGAAAGCGTGCGGAGTTTTGGGCTCTTCTTATGGAGCAAAAAGTCGGGCCTTCAATCCTCTTTAATGCGGATTCGGCTCGCGAGGTTCAGGAGCGACTGCACGTAATAAAAAGTTTTCCCTGGGATGCTTTGAGACAGTTTGAGAAGAAAGGACTGTGCTCAATCCACAGACTCGGCGCCGGAAAGGGAATGACTATTAGTTTCGAGCCCCAAACCACGCCGTTTGCTCACAAAGACGAAAAAGCCAAGCACGATTTGGGTAAAATTTCTGTGAGTAAGATTCTGAAAAGGATCGACGGAGAAATTCTGGCTCTGGAACAGGAGCTTGAACAAACGGTCAAAAAAATCAACGCGGATATCGATGAGAAAAAAAGATTTCGCACCAGCATAGAAGCCTATGCTTCCCAGAAAGGCGAGGAGTGAGCATGAAACTGGACGAAGCGTTAAAAGAAATCATGGCCCAAGAGGGTCTGAACATCACCCGTTTAGCGCAAGAAGTCGGAATTCCCCGAAAGACAATGAGTTCTTTGCTGAGCGGAAACAATAAGAAAGCCAGATTGAGCACTCACACTAAACTGACTGCCAGATTTGGCGACAAAATCCCGCCCTTGGAAGCTGGTCGCACCAACACCGACCCGATAATTCCCAAAGCCGAAGATATTTCTGCCGGCCCAATTGTAAGCCAGATCAAACGTCTGGTTAGGCCAAGTAGTAAACCAGCAAATGATACCGGGAAGCAGACTGACGAGATGGATTTGAAACTGCGGATTTTTCGCAGCCGAGAACTGATCCGCAGCCTGCGAGACTACCTGGAATGGTTTTTGGCCGCCGGGCCAAGAGAACGCGAAAGTTTTCGCACCTCTCTCGGTCCCGACTTTGAATGGTTCTCCTCCTTAATCCGGGCCATGCGAAATGAAAAGGCCCTGGAGGTTGTGACCCGCGAAGGTGAACTGAACTCTGAAAAAAAACCGAAAGGATAGGTACTAGAAAATGATGCCCGAAAAAAACGAAGGTTTTATCACAACCCCGCTTGGCTTCCACCAAGGCAACACTATCTTGTACCTGTCCCAGCATTATGGGGACGCGTTCAAGGCCATCTTGGAAGCTTTACAGAACTCCATCGACAAACACGCTAAGCACGCCCTGATCGAAATAAACGTCCCTGAACGTTACATCAAGATTTTTGATGACGGTCAAAGCGCCAGCTGCGAAGAAGTCACGGCGAAGTTCCGAAACATCGCCCAGAGCAACAAACTCGCCGACGCTTCCGCTATCGGCGAAAAAGGCATCGGTAATTTGGCCGGTATGACCATTGCCGAAATATGGCAAATGATCGCCAAAGATTTCACCTCTAAGCCCGCCAGCATTTGGGTCCATCGGTTGGAAAAAAGCGAGCTAGCAAAACGTGACGGCATTAGCCTCCATTCCGAGCCCTTTCAGGGCAAGGAAATCACCAACAAGCTCCACTTTAAACCCAACGTGATGTTGTGGCTGCGGGGAGTAAGCGACATCGCCATGGCGAGGCTGAGCAACATTAAGCTCATTGAGCGGTCAATTCTCGACGCTTATAATCCGATTCTCCGGACCCGCGGAGTGGATGTTCGCATCGTCTACAAAAAAGATGCCCGCTCCACTGCCCAAGAGTACCTGGTAAAACCCGTGCTGTACCGCGGCGATTTACTCCAGTCAGTAAAGGAGCAAACTCCGCTCGGCGAGGTCGAATTTGCATTCTACTATTCGGCCGAACCTCACAAAGAGCATCAGCGTGTTTACGTCCTGCACCAGGGCGTTAATACCATGCCGCTGCACAACTTTTTTATGAGGAGCCTGCTTGACGATGACGTCAAAAACGTCATCAACCGCGGCTTCTTTGACGGAGAAATCCGGCTGGGATTCTGTACCGTTAATCCCGGCAAGGATTCCTTCCAACTGGACGACCAGTGTCAGGTCTTCGCCTCTGTTGTAAAGGATTTTGTCATGGGAGTACTCAAACCCATAATCGACAATTTCGACCAGAGCGAACGCTCTGACAAACTCAACCGGATAGCTTTGGGGGTCTTGAAAAAGATCCAACTGCTGTTTAAGGAGAATCCACACCTCATTCCGCCGCGGCTTCGGGCCATGTCTAAAGCCTCCGTCGGCAGCGTTACGGAAGAGGAAGAGACCTCAAAGGTTTCCACGCCGGGCGGACGCAAACGCAAGCTGTCCAAGACCGCTTTGGTTGACCAGGCGGCCACACACAAGAAAAACAAGGCTTCCGGCATCCCCGTAGGCAAGCGCGACAAAGATCAGGTTATGGCCAGCAAGCCGCGCCCCGGCCTGCAAGTCGACTTTGTTTATCCCAAGAGTGAGGAAGAGCAGAGCTGGCACTCCCGCATCAGCCCCGCGGGCATTATCGAAATCAACTCCGGCCACCTCGACTTCGTTCGGTCCGAGCTGGTGGGTCAGAACAAGGTCTCCGAATACCTGTTCATGTTGATCCTCAAGGAGTTGGTGGTTGTGGGCGAGGACCCCACAACCGGCAATAGTTTTGGAAATATTTTTGAGAGGAGGTTTATGGCTTTGTGGAAGGCAAACTTGCCGGCCACGAGCTAGAGCTATAACGAAGGCGTCCTGACTTCACAGTCAGGACGCCTATTTTTTATTATCAATTTTTTTTAGGCCAACGCCTTTTTGTGCAATTTAAGTCCTGCTACGTTTGTTTTCACTTTTTCCACCCTGGTTCTTAAATCCATCATCAAAACACCACAATTATTTTATTTTGCTATCGCATTCCCCTTGGCGTAGGCCAAAACTTCCAATTCCGGCAAAGTGTTAATTTGGCTCTGGCGGATGCGGCGGTTAACAAAAGCCTGGTAAGTCAGCGGGTCTAGCTGGCCGTTTTCCACTAAATAAATAGTTTTGTCGGATGGACTGTCGCCTTCCACAATAGTACCGTCGCGGGGCGGCACCGGGATGCCAACATACCACTGGGAAACCACGTTATTGCTAAAGACATAGTCCGGCGTAATCCCCCGCTGCTTGGCCACAAAGGCGGAAATAGCATGGATAGTCCCCTCTTTATAGTCATAAAGCTGGCCGGTTTTGCTGTCTACGGCAAAGAAGGTTACATCCTTAGGCGGCGCGTAAGAGCCTGTGGGCAGGGCGTTTATTTCATCGGCGGAAATAACGCCGACATTCCGGTAGCTGTAGCCCTGGTTTTTAAAGATGTCACCCAATACCGGCTGTTTCAGCCCGGCGGAAACTAAATAGATAGTCGGGTCGTTTGATGCTTTGACCAAGCTGCCGTCCAGCGGCGGCACAAAGCCGTTTTGGGTATAACTGGCAATTTCCGCGTCCGGCACAGTGACAATCTGCTTGCCGGTAACTTTGTGCTGGGCAAAAGTATAAGCCGAGAACAGTTTAATCTGCCCGTTTTGGACTAAATACACGGCCGGATTAGTGGTACTGCGGATGATAGTGCCGTCATTAGGCGGCAAAACCGAACCGATGGTAAACAGGCTCAAGTCTGTTGGCGCGACCGATAAAATCGTGGACGTGGCCAGGCCGCGCTGTTTAATAACCAGGTCCGAAGCCTGGTGGGCCACGTTATTGATAAACACATATTCGATGGTTTGTCCCGGCACCTGGACCACGGTATTGTCGGTGGGACCCAAAACGACATCTGTCTGGTAATTAGTAAATTCCGTAGGGGATATCGTAATGGCGCTGGCTAAATTCAGGTCACGCGCCTGGGCCACAAACGGCGGCACCAGCTGCTTTAAGCCGTTTTGAATAATGTAGGTGTCGGTAGCGTTGGCTAATTTGAGAAGGGTCCCATTGGGATATTTGAACCAGGAAGTAAAATACAGCCAAAAATTATAATTGCCGTTAAAAATGTGCGGCGTAAAACGGTACAGCGCGGCTGTGGCTAAATTGCTTAATTGTACGCTTTGCACCGGCAAAATACCGGTATAGCCGCCCATGGTATTTTGCAGGGTAATCATTTGCCCCACTTGGCTGGGGCTGCCGTTAACGTCCGGCCCGCGGCCGCCCGGCGTGGTAAAAGACTTCATTAAACTTTTAGCCGCGCCCAAATAGCGGTTGCCGCTGGAGTCAAAATTGCCGAACAGCTGATAGTAAAAACCCGGGAACAAATTGCCGCAACCGGTGCCGTCCGGACAATCAAAACCCATGGCGTGGTCCAGCGCGGTCTGCAGAGCGCCGCCGGAAAGCGACTGCGATGAGGTAATCAACCCCTGCTCCTTATTTAGGGTCACTAAAATCACCTGGGGGTTTAAGCCGCTGGACTGCGAGGCGTCCCAAATTAACTGCGCGGCCGTGCGCTTTTGGCTTAAATTTGGCTCCGGGTCGTCCAGGCCCTGCTTAAGCAGGATTACGTCCGGCTCTTTCAGCATATCCAAAAACGCCGGGGTGGTATTGGCCAAAACAGAACCTTTGGTTTGCAAAAAGGTTTGGATGCCAGCCGCTCCCCCAAAAGTTTGGGTATCGCTAAAAGCGCTGTCCGGAATAAGTAAATTTGGGTTAAACGCGGGGTCCACAAAGCCGCCGGGAATTTGGGCAAAAGCCGGCGGGGCCAGAAATAAAAAGATAAAAACAGCGGCGATAATTTTAAAACTTTTGTGAGTCATTTTTACTTTCAACTTTTATCTTATGTACGCGCTGCCCTGCGGATAGCTGGAAAAATCCGCGTCCGGCACGACCATAAGAGGAAACTTATTTAAACCGTCGTAAAGGTAAAAATTGTAATTCACGGGGTGCAGAGCCTGCCCCACCACCCAAAAGACGGTCCGATTTTTGGCCGCTTTCAGCACCGTGCCGTCCAACGGCGGCAAAAAACTGCCGGTGACCCAGGAATTTAATTCGGTATAGCTGACAGTGTTAATACTGCTGAAAGACATTTTACGCTGATTGAAAACCTGGGCGCTAATAGGCAGCTTTTGTCCCTGACTAATAATAAATACAGTATTGTCGCCATTATCTTTCACCAAGGTGCCGTCCGTGGGCACGGCATAAGGTCCGGTGGGAAAACCGGCCAATTGCTGTTGGCTGACAGCTTGGGGTAAGATGCCGGGAAAACGCTGGTTTTGCACGAATGGCGAAACCGGCCGCTTTTGGCCGCCTAAAATTTCGTAAACCTGCGTACTGCCCGGCCCTTCCACTAATTCACCGTCCGCAATAGCCGGTGAAGTTGTGGCAATACCCAAAGCCTGCTCCGCGTTAATGCGGCCGCTGCCCAAAAGTCCGGCACAGGAACCATTACACTGGGACAAATTTAGGCCGTCAATGTTAGTGGCAGAAGAAATAATAATATCGCGGACCTGGGCATTAGTCAGGTTGGGATGGAGCGCCCAAATTAAGGCGGCTTCGCCGGACACAAACGGCGCGGCCAAACTGGTGCCGCTGCCATAAGCATAGGAATTTGGCGCCGGCTGGTGGGTAACGGGATCAAAATTAATGGTAGAAAGGATGCGCACGCCAGGGGCATCGATATCTATACACCCTTTGCCATAATTGGAAAAATCGGCTTTAACATCGTTCTGGTCAGTAGCGGCCACACCAAGCACCATATTACTGCCGTTATCGTCGCAGACCGGGAATACCGGGTTTTGGTCCAAATTGCCGCCGGTTTTGGCTACGTCATTGCCGGCCGCGGCTACAATTAATACCCCTTTGTTAAAAGCATAGGAGATGGCTGCGGAAAGCGTGGTATCGTGGTCCAGGCCAATACCGCCAAAGCTCAAATTGATAATTTTGGCGCCGTGGTCCGTGGCCCACATAATGGCCTGGGAGATGGTGTTGGAATCGCCCTTGCCCGTGCTGTCTAAAGCCTTAATGGGCATAATGGAAATATGCCAATTGGTACCCACAATACCCACGCCGTTATTGGCTGTGGCGGCCAGCACCCCGGTTACCAAAGTGCCGTGGCCGTTATCATCACTGTCAATTCGGCCGCTTAAAGGTTTATTATTAATAAAATCATAGCCATCCACCAAATTCATAGCCTGCAAATCCTGGTGCGTGGCATCCACGCCCGTATCTATCACGGCCACGGTGGTAGAAGCGCTGCCCGTGGTCTGGCTCCAGGCATTGGGAAAACCGGCCTTAATAAGGCCCCACTCTTTGTCTATATCCTGGGCATTCACGGTAAAGCCGGGGTCGTTGACAATTACAGTATCAATTTGGTACTGATAGACCGGGGCGCGCAGTGCCAGCGCGGAAAACGGAAAAGCCAGCGCGGCCAGGGAAATAAAAAAAATTATTTTTACAGTGTATTTTTGCATTACTTGTATTTTCCCGTCATTAAGTGCCACCTGACCGTTAAAACTTCCAGCAGCATGTTTAACATACCGCCCAATTTTACGTGGCTGGCCGCGTCGTTAACCCAGGTAATGGGGACTTCGGCAATTTTTAGATGGCTGCGGCGGGCCAGGGCCAAAATTTCCACGTCAAAGGCCCATCGGAAAATAGTCTGTTTGGGAAAAATTTGCTGGGCTGCCTTGGCGGTCATGGCTTTAAAGCCGCACTGGGTATCGGTAACGCCGACAGGCACAATAATATGGACAATAGTCCTAAAAGCCCAACCTAAAAATTCCCGTAAGCCTCCCTGGTCCTGGGGCACATGAGAACCTTTAATGCGACGCGAACCAACAACAATATCAAAACCCTGGGCGAACACCGGCAGAAACTTGGCAATCTCATCTATTTTAGTGGAATTATCCGCATCCATAAAAACCCTAACGTCCCCCGTGGCCTGAAGCATTCCCTGCCCTACCACCCAGCCTTTGCCGTGATTTTCTCTATTATCAACCAAAATTAAATTTTTTATGCCCAATTGCCGCACTACTTCCGCGGTTTTATCTTTAGAGCCGTCATCTATAACTAAAATTTCATAGTCATAAGCTTGGCGCGATAAAAATTGCCCCACATCTTCCAAAGTTTTGGCAATCCTTTGCTCTTCGTTATAGGCCGGGATGACTACGGAAAGTTTATTAACGACGTAGGCGAGTCTATCCTTTGTCTGCAAAGGATAAGCGAGCCGAGGAGTTAATACAGGTTCAATACCTTTATTCATGGTACATTTGCCTCCAGGTGGTTTTTATTATGGTTTCCAAATCGCTGAATTCGGGCTTAAAACCCCAAGCTTGGCTGATTTTACGGTTGTCGGCTACGGTGATAACCGAGTCGCCGGGCCGGCGGGCCAAAAATTCCAGCGGGATGTCTTTTTTTAAGATCTCTTTTGCGGCATTAACTACGTCCAGAACGCTCTCGCCCGTGCCGGTGCCGATGTTAAAAACCTCAAAGGTTTCTATGCCGTCCAGTTTTTCCAGGGCCACCACGTGGGCGCGGGCAATATCCAAAACGTGCACGTAATCGCGCACGCAGGTGTGGTCGGGCGTGTTGTAATCGTTCCCATAAACTTTTAAGGCCTGTATATCCCCTGCCGCGGCCTGCATAACAATGGGAATTAAGTGGGAATGGTGGGTTGGTACAATAGTGCCGTCGAAGTCGCAGCCACAGGCGTTAAAATAACGGAAGATAACGGCCTTTAGCCCCATAAACTGGGCGTGGTATTTGATAATTTTCTCGGCCACAAATTTGGCATAACCGTAGGGGTTGTTTGGTTTGGCTCTGGCTGTTTCCGGAATGGGCATCAGGCTCTGGTCGCCATAAACCGCGGCCGTGGAAGAAAAAATAAAATTCTTGACCTTGCTTTCGGCCATGGCCGCCAGGACATTGGCCGTGTTAAGGGCATTATTTTGCAAATATTTTTGCGGCTCACGCACGGATTCTTCCACCTCTATACTGGCCGCGAAGTGCAAAACTGCGTATATGTGTTCATCCGTAAAAATCTTTAAAAGTAAATTTTTGTCGGCCGTGTCGCCTTCTATAAATTTAGCTTCCGGCGGAATATTTTGTTTTTTGCCGGTGGACAGGTTATCTAAAACCACTACACTATAGCCGGCCTTGATAAGTTCGCGGCAGGTGTGGGAGCCAATATAGCCGGCACCGCCGGTAACTAAAATGGTTTTGTTGTTATTGCTGTGGAAATCTTCGGTTTGGGTTTGAGGCATGGTTTTATCGGCAAGGATTTGATTATATTTATCTACTGTCATGATTACTACCGCGGGCTTATCATTTTGATTAATAACCAATCCCCCGCCGCGGCGCTCGGCTTCTTTAATAAGTTCCTGCAAATAAGCTTTATCCATAAATTAGGCATTTAATGATAAGTGGCTTTTGGTTTTTGCAGAAAGTTCTGTTTTTGTTATCATAACATCTTTACAAAAAATGGCAAACAAAAAACCCTCCTTCCGTTAAGAAAGAGGATTTTTGCACAATGGGACCCATTGTTCACTAGTTGAGGATCAACTTTGTCAGGAACGAACGCTTTTTGTAGATGCCAAAGCCGGCCATTAACAAGCCGCCAAAGACGAAAGCATCGGTATTGGCACCGGTAGTCGGGGCCGTAAAGGCTCCCAAAACCTGGGGCGTGTTAATGCGGATGGTTACCGTGTTGCCATAAGTGTTGGTCATGGTATAAGTTAGGTTATTGGCCAAAGTATTGTTCACGCGCACCTGAAAGCTGACGCTGATGTTGCCGCCGGCCGGAACAGTCTGGGACGGGAAGGTAATGACGTTGCCGCTCATAGTGCCTCCGCCATAATTAATTACAGAGGCGTAAGGCAAAACCTGGGACAAGTCGTCGGTGACCACAAAGTTAGTGGCCGCGGCGTTACCGCTATTGGAAGCGTTTAAGGTGTAGGTTATAGTGTCGCCCGGAGAAGCCACCACCTGGGTGGCATCGCCGCCCTTGGTGTTGTTAATGGCGCTCTTGCTTAAAGTAATACTGGCATTGCTCGGCAGAACATACGGGGGTGTATACGGCGGCACATAGGGCGGGGTGTATTGCTGGTTAATCTGCGCGTAACAAATGGCGGTTTGGCCGTTATTACCCGTAACGGTTACCTGCTGGTTGCCTATGTTATTAAAGGTCGTGGTAAAGCTGCTGCCGCTGCCATATTGCTGGCCGCTGGCCGTGGGAGCCGACCAGTTATATTGGCCATTGCCGCCATAGACGCTAAACCAGACCGTTTGGCCGGCGTAGGCCGTTTGGTTCGGCGGGCTGCAAATTAATTGCTGGGGCACGGTGTTGATAATCTGTACATTACAGTTGGCGGTTTGGCCGTTGCTTTGTACGGTTACGGTTTGATAGCCGGAATTATAATAGGTGGTGGTAAAATTGCTGCCGCTGCCGTACTGCTGGCCGCTGGAACCCGGAGCTGACCAGGTATATTGGCCGTTACCGCCAATGGCCGCGAAGTAAACCGTTTGGTTAACATTGGCGGTTTGGCTGGGCGGAGTACACTGGAGGGTTTGCGGTTGCACGGGCGTGTTTATAGCAACATTGCAGGAAGCGGTATTGGTACCGTCATTGACGGTAACCGTGTAAGTGCCGCTGGCATAATAAGAAGTGTTAAAGCTGGCGCCATTGCCGCTGCTAATGTTGGAGCTCGGCGCGGACCAGGTATAATTGCCGCTGCCGCCGGTAGCATTAAAATTAACATTCTGTTGGACATTGGCGGTTTGGGTGGTGTTGGGGTTGCACATTAACTGGGCCGGCGGAGTCACCGGGTTACAGTTAATAACCTGGAAGGTCGCGGTCTGGTTGGGCGCGGTGCCAATACTAAAGGTGCGGGAATAAGAACCGATATCGGAAGTTTGCCAGACATGGCCGGTTAAAGTGGCGCCGGAAAGGCTGCCATTTAAAGACATAGCGCCAACTACGCCATTATTAATATTTTGCGCGCTGCCGTTAATGGGAGTAAATACCGTGGTACCGGAAATGTTCTGCCCGGCTAAATTGGCAGTACCAGTAAACTGATAGTTCGCTGCGCTGCCGACGCAGAAGTTGGTGACGTTGACCACAAAATTTTCCGCGGTAGGTGTAGAGGCCGGGCAGCTGACATTAGCCTGGGCTGTGGCGTTAGCTTGCGCCTGGGCCTGGGCCTGTTGCTGGGCCTGGGTCTGGGCCTTATTTTGGGCGTCCTGCTGGCTGATGCTGCTGGTAGCCGTGGCAGAAGCGCTGGCGCTGGCCGTGGCCGAAGCCGAAGTGCCATTAGAGCACGAGGCATTGGCGCTGGCGCTGGCCGTGGCCGAAGCCGTAGCTGTATAAGTACTAACCTGCTGGATTGGCTGATTTACAGTCACCGCGCAAGTGGCGCTTTGGCCGTTGCTGGTTACGGTAGCTGTGCCGCTTTGGTTAAAGGCCGCGTTAAAAGCGCTGCCGTTGCCGATGGCTCCGGAAGTGGAAGTCCAGGAGTACTGGCCATTGCCGCCGGTGGCGGAAAAACTGGCAGAAGAGCCGGCATTTATAGTTTGGCTGGGCGGAGTGCACTGCACCGGCTGGTTCACCGGCGGAGCGGCAGTAACTGTCACGTTACAGGTATCGGAACTCTGGCCATCGGTAACAGAAACACTATAGGTACCGGCATTGTAATAAATCGCCGAATTGGTATTGCCTGTAATTTGTGTTAAGCCATTCCCAAACCAGCTATAACGGCCGTTGCCCTGGGAAGCGGTAAAATAAACCGTCTGGCCAGTCTGGTCGCTCTGGGTATGAGGGGAACAAATGACGGGGGTATAAGTGGGCGGAGGAGTAACTGTAGAACAATCCCTAATAGTAAAATTGATGGGAGCCGCGGTGGCCAAGATTTGGCCATTGGCAAAAATGGAAGCGGTTTTAGTCCAGCTGCCAATTTCACTCACAGTCCAGGGGCTGCTGTTTTGATCGCTCCAAAAACCGCTGGAATTTAAGTTTTGACCATAATAAGAATTGCTTTCACCGGTGCTAACGCCATTCTTAGTGGAAGACCAGACAATATCATCACCGGCTAAGTTGGTACTGCCGGTTACGGTCCAGCTGGGGGTATCGTTAGCCTGTTGGCCGTTGCTATAAACACAATACGAAGAAGAATTGGAAGTGGCGGAAAC
>CAIVSE010000021.1 GCA_903908535.1 Candidatus Doudnabacteria bacterium | reverse complement strand
CTAAACCTGATTACCTGCAGCGGGGTTTGGGATAAGGCTGCTAAAGGTTACTCCCAAAGGCTAATAGTATTTGCGGATAAAGAAATGTAATAACGCGGCAAATTCCCCCTTATCTATCTTCAAGGGATTTTTGCTATAATGCTTCTATGAACAGCTTTGTTTTACTGGCTCATCCCTGGTGGGTAAACCTGTTAATTTTTGTCCCATTTGCCGCCTATTATTTTTTTAGAAGGCAACCTCTGGCCATTGCAAAAAGGCAACTGTTGCTTTTAGCCTGTTTTGCCATTGCTTTTGGTTTTGTAGAGGCAGTCGGGGTAATTTATCTCCGCGCAGGTTTAGGTTTGCCGCTGAACTATGCCCCTATAATCTTATGGCAAATGCAATTGTTTAAGGGTTTGCCAAAAACTTTGTTAACTATTGAGGTTTTCCGTGAATTAGCAACCTTGGTAATGCTGTTAAGTGTTTCTTTAATAGCCGCCCGAAAGATGAAAGAACGTTGGGCGGTATTTTTATGGATTTTTGCTTTTTGGGATATATTTTATTATGCAGGCCTTTGGCTAACTGTCCGTTGGCCAAGTTCGTTGACTACGCTTGATGTATTATTTTTAATGCCCGTGCCTTGGTACTCCCAGGTTTGGTTTCCAATTTTGGTCAGCCTCATGAGCATTGCCGTTGTATTTATAACAGTGTAATTAATTGTTAAAAATTATATGAACCTCCACCCCATTTTTGTGCATTTCCCCATAGCATTATTGACGCTGTATACGCTGTGCGAATTGTTAAGATTTAAAAAAATTAAAGCCCAGCCCGCTTGGTTTTATTTAAAAGCTGTTTTGGTGATTTGCGGGACAGCAGGGGCAACAGTGGCGCTTTTCACGGGGAGCGAGGCAAAAATGGCGGTATTAACCGGCGTGGTAAATGTGCAAGTAGCTAATCCCAGGATGGTCATAAATTTACACGAAACCTGGGCCAAAGGAGCATCCCTGATTTATTTACTGCTTGCCGCCGGTTATGCTGTTGCGTGGCTAAACAGGTTTAACCTTATTGGTTATCTGCCGGGCAAAATACTAAAATGGATTTGGCAATTTGCTACAAAAATTCAAAAATTGCTTATAGAAACAAATTTAGTTATTATTCTATCGGTTGCGGGCTTGATTGCCATTACCATTGCCGGGGCTTTGGGCGGCTCCATAGTTTACGGCCCTAATACTGACCCGGTAGTTCAGTTTATTTATAAGTTTATTGTCCAATAAACTAAAGGTGTTTTTCTTCACGCCAGCTTCATTTAAAACCTTTATGCTCCATGTATGAAAATTTTGCTCGTTGAAGATAATCAAAAACTGGCAGAGTCCATAAAAAAAGGCCTGGAACAGGAAAGCTACATAGTGGATTGCCTGTTTGACGGTGGGGTGGCCGAAAGGCGGATTTTTGCCCATCCCCAGGATTATGATTTAGTAATTTTGGATATTATGCTCCCGGGTAAAAATGGACTTGAGGTCTGTAAGGTTTGGCGTGAAAAAAATATAACGGTGCCAATTTTAATGCTGACCGCCAAAGATACTACTTCCGATAAAGTCCTGGGCCTGGATGCCGGCGGAGATGATTATCTTATTAAGCCTTTTGCGTTTGAAGAATTATTGGCCCGCATTCGGGCGTTGTTAAGGCGTCCTAATAACCAACTGCCAAATTTGCTGTCGGTAGGGGATATAACTTTAAACAGTGCCAGTAAACAAATCATGCTGGCCGGCAAACAACTGCCGCTGACCTTAAGAGAATTTAACATTTTGGAATATTTTTTGAGGCACCCAAACCAGGTGCTGACCCGCGAACAAATTTTGGCCCACGTTTGGGAATTTGCTTTTGGTTCCTACAGTAACGTGGTGGACGTGCATATTAAGAATTTAAGGAAAAAATTAGGACTAAATTATGGCCAACATTTACAAACGCTGCGCGGACTGGGTTACCGGTTTACGATCTAACCTGTTTACCTGGGCCAGAATTAAACTGACCTTTATTTACCTGCTGATTATAGTTATTATTTTGGGCGTGTTTAGCGTCATTTTATACGTTAACCTGGCCCAGCATTTGAGCGCCGATTTAGCCGGGCACCATGAATATGCCATTAGCAGTAGCGAGGAAAATCCGTTGGAAGATGCCTTGGAACGATTGGAGGGTGGCATTATTACCGCGGATATTATCGTCCTGTTAATATCCGGCAGTTTAAGTTACTTTTTAGCCGGCTACACTTTAAAGCCTATCCGCTTAGCTTTAAACGCGCAAACCAGTTTTAGCGCCGAGGCCTCGCACGAATTGCGTACGCCGCTGGCCGTCATGCGCACCGGCATTGAAGTCCTGCTCCGCGGCCATCCGCATTTACCGGACGAGGCCAAACAAGTACTTAATAATAATTTGGAAGAAATAAGTTTAATGTCGGCTATGACCGAACAGTTACTGGAACTGTCCCGCGGTAAAAGTTTAAGTTTGGTCCAGTTTGACCGCTTGGATTTAACAGCCATAATTAAAAACACAGCGGAGAAGCTTACCCAGCTGGCGGCTGGAAAGCAAATAGGTATAAAATTTAACTCTACATCCAAAATTTTTGTTAACGGCAAAAAAGATGATTTGGAAAGGATGCTAAAAAATATTATTACCAACGCCATCACCTACACTCCTTTCGGCGGCCAAATTAGCGTCTCGCTGTTTGAAAAGTCGGGTATGGCGGAAATTCGGGTGGCCGACACCGGCATTGGTATTGCCGCCCACCATTTACCACATTTGTTTGAAGCTTTTTACAAAGCCGATCAGGCCCGCGCTGCTGTGGATATCCAGCCAGGCGCGGGGCTTGGCTTGGCTATAGTTAAACAAATAGTCCAGCAACATCGCGGTACCGTAGAAATAAAAAGCCTCATAGATAAAGGCACAACCGTAATTATTCGCATTCCTAGAGCGTAATTGAGTTTAATTTGGCGACCTTCACGCAGGCTTCATTTAGCCTGCGTATTATTATAGTAGTATGGGTAATTAAGCTATTACTATCAATATGAAGAAATTTTTTGCAGCTATTGTTATTGCCATTGTCATCTACTTTGCTTACCAGCATTTTGGCGGGCACCAGGTGGCGGCTCCAAATTTAAGCCAAATCCAAACCAATCCCAATGTAAGTTATAAAGATGGCACTTATACCGGCAGTCTGGCCAACGCTTATTATGGTGATGTTCAGGTCCAGGCCACCATTGCTGGCGGTAAAATAACCGGCGTCAATTTTTTGCAGTATCCCAGCGACCGTAGTACTTCCCGCAGTATTAACGGCCAGGCCATGCCGTACCTACAGCAGGAAGCCATTGTCGCCCAAAGCGGGCAGGTTAACATTGTTTCCGGAGCCACAGATACCAGCCAGGCTTTTATCCAGTCACTAACCTCGGCTTTAACCCAGGCCCAAAGCTAATTATGATTTCGTATGGACCAAAAAAAATTGCCATTTGTAAAATTATTTGCGGCAACATTGGGGATGGTATTTTTGGCAGTCGGCAGTAAAAAAATTTTTGCATCTCCGGTAGCGCCGCCGGTTGCAATTTTACAGCCGGCTCCGGTACAGGCTGTATTGGGGACACAAACTCCCCAAAACCAAACTCCGTCTGTAGCCACATCTACACCCACTGCCAGCTCTGTAGCTCCGATAGTTCCAACTCAACCCCCATCGCCTGCTGCTACCAAAAATTTTGTTACAATTACCGGCACGCCTACCGGTTATTTAAATGTCAGGGACCAGCCGTCATTGGGTGGTAATATTATCAGCAAGGTTTATCCCGGGCAAACTTATCCTTATTCGCAAAGCCAAAACGGTTGGTATTTAATAAAACTTACAGACGGCCATTATGGCTGGATAGACGGACAATACACCGGTAGCGGCAGCAAAATTAACAGGGATATTAATAATGATAATGACAGCGAATAATTCAAAAGCATGAAAAAATTTTTTTATTCAATAATATTCGTCGGCAGTTTTGCCTTTTATGCTGTTTATCAAAATAAAATGGGGGCAGTCACCGTTGCTTTAACCGTGCCGATTCAGGCTGCTCCGTCACTCCAGCCGGCGGCAACATCCGCTCCCATTTTTGTGCCAATCACGGCTCCTGTGACAACCACAACTCCCGTGCCCGCGCCGATCGCCGTCCAGACCCCGGCACCGGTAACAGCACCTCCGCCAACACCTGTTTCCACTCCGGCGCCGAAACCGGCTCCTGCGCCTGCCCCAACCCCCGCGCCTCCCCCGGCTCCCAAACCCACCGGTCAATACGTTGACGGCCAGTATACCGGCAGTGTAGCCGACGCCTATTACGGCAATATTCAAGTACAAGTTACAATTTCCGGCGGTAAAATTACCGACGTGGCGTTTTTACAATATCCCAGCGACCGCAGCTATTCCCGCTATGTTAATGGCCAAGCCATGCCGTACTTAAAGGCCGAAGCCATCCAATCTCAAAATGCCAATGTAGATATAGTCTCCGGCGCTACAGACAGCAGTCAGGCTTTCCAGCAATCCCTAGCCTCGGCTTTGGCCCAGGCAAAAAGTTAAATTATGCCCGCATTTATTGACGATTTTTTAAATAAAATAACCATGTACCGCCTGCTGCTGTATTACCTCATCGGGCTTTTGGCAGTGGCTTTGGTTCTAAGCCTGCTTGGTATTTTACCTTACAGCCCGGTTGGTTTGGTTTATTCGGGCTTGTTTATAACTTTATTGTGCTGGATAGTTAACACAATTTCAGCCTGGATTTTTAACGTGCCCAGTAATATTGAATCTGTTTATATTACCGCTTTAATTTTGGCGCTTGTTATTACGCCCATCAGGACGCCGGACACCCAGTATTTAATTTTTGTGGCCTGGGCCGCGGTGTGGTCACAAACCTCCAAGTACATTTTTGCGGTCAGCCGCAAGCACATTTTTAATCCCGCGGCTTTGGCCGTGGCGCTGACGGCTCTTACCATTAACCAGTCAGCCAGCTGGTGGGTGGGCACAGCGTGGATGCTGCCTTTTGTTTTAACCGGTGGTATCTTAATAGTCAGGAAGATCCGGCGTTTCGATTTGGTTATGAGTTTTTTGTTGGCCGCGGTCGTGACTATTTTAGCCTTTAATATTACCGCCGGATTAGGACTGACCTCATCCTGGAAACAAATTTTAGTAGATTCCCCGCTGTTCTTTTTTGCTTTCGTTATGCTGACTGAACCGTTAACCACGCCGCCCACCAAGGGTTTGCAAATTATTTATGGCGGTTTGGTGGGTGTGTTGTTTGCCCCGCAAATCCATTTAGGGACAATTTATTCCACGCCGGAACTTTCGCTGTTAGTCGGCAATGTTTTTTCCTATTTGGTCAGCCCCAAAAAGAAATTATTTTTGACCTTAAAAGAAAAAATTAAACTGGCGCCCGGCATTTATGACTTTGTCTTTGCCGCGGATGCCGGTATGGCTTTCCGTCCCGGACAGTACCTGGAATGGACGCATGAACACGAAAAACCGGACAGCCGCGGCAACCGCCGCTATTTTACCATTGCCTCGGCGCCCACCGAGCCGGAAATAATTATGGGCGTGAAGTTTTACAACTCTTCCAGCAGCTATAAAACCTCTATACTGGCCATGGAGCCGGGCCAGCATATTTTAGCCGGCCAGTTGGCCGGAGATTTTACACTGCCCAAAAATCCCAAAGAAAAAAGCGTGTTCATAGCCGGCGGTATTGGCATTACCCCGTTTCGCAGCATGATTAAATACTTGGTGGATGCCCATGAGTCCAGGGATATTATATTATTTTACAGCAATAAAAATGTTTCGGAAATAGTCTATACGGACATTTTCGACCAAGCGGTGGAACAAATTGGTCTGAAGGTGGTGTATACTTTAACTGAGGTCAGTCAGGTCCCGGCAGGATGGCAAGGGAGTGTCGGCGCTATTAATGCCCAGATGATAGCGGAAGAAGTGCCGGATTTTAAAGAGAGAACTTTTTATATTTCCGGTCCCCATGCCATGGTTACGGCTTTTGAGGATGTGCTGGTTGGGATGGGCGTCCACAAAAATAAGATAAAGACAGACTTTTTTCCGGGGTTTGCCTAAACAATTTATGAGTAATATGATATCAGCCTACAGACATTTTTTTACCAAACCGCGCCGCCGCTCGCTCTACGTAGCCTTTTTAATTTTGGCATTGAGTTTAATCTTCCAATACTACGCCGGGGTATATTCATCCCACGTGGCTACCCAATATGTTGGCGACTTGTTACTCGACCACTTACCTGTAGTCAATCTTAATCTTATTATTGTGGAGGGTGCCCTTTGGGCAATACTCTTTAGCGCCATCCTTGTCCTGGCCAAGCCGCGCTACATTATTTTTACTTTAAAGACCGTAGCCGTATTTTTGGCGCTGCGGGCGGTTTTTGTGGCCGTAACTCATTTGGGAATTTATCCCGGACAAATTGTACCCGGTCCCGGGCCATTTGACAGTCTCTATGTGGCCTTAGGCCTTCAAACCGGCTATTTCTTTTCGGCCCATACCGGCCTGCCGTTTTTAATGTCCCTGATTTTTTGGAAAGAAAAACTGTGGCGGTTTATTTACCTTGCGGCATCAGCGATTTTTGGCATTTCTGTTTTGTTGGCGCACGTGCATTATTCCATAGATGTCCTGGCGGCACCTTTTATGACTTACAGTATTTTTAAGCTGGCAGAATACCTGTTCCGGGAAGATTATGTGCTTATAGCGTCAGATATTGGATTAAAAGATGTTATGCCCGGAAAAGGTCATGGTTAATAACTAAACACCTATAGGTAGCAACATTATATGCCGGACACCATACAACCACCCAGAATAAAAATCCAAACCGTACGGAGACGCTTTAGTTTTTCAGTTTTGCTAAAAATTCTAAAGCGGTTGGGTTTAGGTTTGATTATTCTGATTTTTGCTGCGGCTATTTTTATTAAACTGGACACCTCGGCGGCGGCGGAAATTACCGATACCTACCTGCGTCCCATTTTCGGGAGCGGGCCGGTGGTGTTTGCGGAGCAAATATTTTTTAACCTTTCGGACAGCGCCACCAAAGTAGTCTATGATTTTAAAAAGCCGGCGGCTCCGCAATTCATCCGGGGCAGCGCCGGGCCGCAAATTGCCACCGCGCTTAATCTTCAGCCCATCCCGCCCAATCCGGCCTTTACGCCATTGCCGGAAGAAGGCGCGTGGACTAGCATCCCCCTTACAATTTTTCCCAATAAAGAGGTAATGGCTTATACCTTTGTGCGGCCGGATTCCAGCCGCTCGTTTGCCATAGTCTCTATAGTAAAAATGGATATGTCGGCCCTTACTTTAGGCAGCGTGGCCGGCACAGTGGAACCCGGCGGTAAAGTCGGCAAGTTCGGCCCGGGCCGTGTCCCAAAAAACATTGTCCAAAGCGGCGGCCTGGTTGCAGCTTTTGACGGCGGCTTCCAGTACCGCGACGGCGCCTATGGCATGATTGTCGGCAACACCACATACCTGCCGCTAAAAAATGATTTAGGCACTATAGTGGGCTATACCGACGGCACAATTAAACTTTTTGATTACACCGGCCAGCCTTTGGGCGACAATGTGGCTTTTGTCCGTCAAAACGGGCCAATGCTCATAGAAAACGGTAACATTACCGTGACTAACGCCAGCAGTACCCAGGTTTGGGGCCGGGTTATCGGAACCGATATGTATACCTGGCGCTCCGGCATCGGCATTACCCAAAATGGCGAACTGCTGTTTGCCGCCGGTAATAATTTAAGCCCGCAAACTTTGGCCGTAGCCTTAAACGCGGCCGGCGCGGTTAACGCCATCCAGCTGGACATTAACCCCCATTGGGTAAGGTTTAATATTTTTAATTCCACTGGCAACGGGCAATATAATTCCGTCCCGCTCAACAAAGACATGCAGGACGGCGCCAAGGAATATTTAAACGGCTACCAAAAAGATTTTTTCTATGTTTATAAAAAGTAAGGAGCATTTTAATGGAAATGGGTTGTGTTAAAATAAAGCTAAAAATGACTTCATGAAGAAAATACTTTTTGTTTTACCAATAGTATTTTTAACAGCGGCTGGCTGCGCTAGCTCGCAGTACACTTTTTATAATTCCAAATCATCTGTAAAAAATACTGTGAGCAACACACCGGTTGCCACAAAAACTTGTCCGCCCGGTTTTGTAGAAGTTCCTGGAAGCCCGCTTTATAATACCAGTAATTTTTGTATTATGAAGTATGATGCTAAGGCCGCTTTAATTTCTAACTCCACTGTTGGCTTACAACCAAAGCTTGGTGATCCCTGCGACGGTGAAAGCAACGGTCATTCGTATGGTACCTATAAAAATAACGGTAAAGGTTGCGCTGTAACTGCCCAAAACGGCAAAGAAATAGTTTCTACGCCTTCCGGTTTTCCCATTACCTACATTCCTGAAACAGGCAGCGGCACCAATAATGCTGAAGATTATTGCCAGCAGATGGGTTGGCATTTGGTTAACAACAATGAATGGATGACGGTTGCACGGAATGTTGAACAGGTTGCGGTCAACTGGTGCAGCGCAAATGGTACGGGTTGCGGCGCCACGCCCGGGGCGCCAGGTAAAATTCTGGCTAACGGGCACAATAATGCACAGCCGCAAAGCGCGCTGATTGCTTCAGCCGATGACAGCCAAGCCTGCTTTGGGACGGCTACTGATGGCTCAAATTCCTGCGGCGGACCAAACTCCCAAAAGCGGACGTTGACTTTAAGCAACGGGCAGGTTATTTGGGATTTTGCCGGCAATGTCTGGCAATGGGTTGACGGTACCGTACTCCGTAAGGATGAGCCCAAATCAGCAAGTAATGGCAAGCTCGATGTTGGTTGGCTGTCCAGCGAATTTGCTCCGGGCGCCTTGCCGAGCGTAATTACCGATAACGGCCAAGGACCATCTTTAGGCTATAATTCATTTAGGCCGTCAAACCCAGGCTGGAATTCCAATAACGGCGTAGGCCGGATATTCCATTACAGCAACACAAGCGATACCAACACTACGGTCTATACGTTTATACGCGGCGGGCAGTGGAACCACGGCGCAGTTGATGGGGCCTTTAGTATGCATCTTACCCCTGTGCCGGACACAACTAATATTAACGATACGGGTTTTCGCTGTGTTGCTTCTTCGCAATAATTTTTAAATTAAGAAGCTAATAAATTATGCCATTTCAGACGTTACTGGGAAATTTTGTGGCCGGGCTGTCATATTACCGTTATGCCTTAACTTTTATACTGGCAATTTTTGAAGGGCCCATGGTTATGGTGGCCAGCGGCATTTTGCTTAAGCTTAATTTTTTTTATTTCTGGCCGGTCTACCTGTCGCTAATGCTGGGGGACTTCGCGGCCGATATTGCCTGGTACTGGGCGGGTTACCATGGCGGACGGCCATTTGTGGCACGGTTTGGCAAATACTTTAGTTTGACCCCTGATGTGATTGAAAAACTTGAAGGTTTTTTCCACAAACACAAGGATAAAATCTTGATTATTTCCAAGCTGACCATGGGCTTTGGCTTTGCCGTAGCTACGCTGTTTACCGCAGGCTTGGTCCATATTCCCTTTAAAAGGTATGCGCTGTTTAATTTTTTGGGAGGCCTGGTCTGGACCGGCTTCCTAATTGCCCTGGGTTATTTTTTCGGTAACCTCTACGCGGTATTAAATCGGGGCTTTAAAGTTGGTTTCCTTATTGGTCTGGCCATCCTGATGATGGCCATACTTTACGGCAGTGGGCGTTACTTTAAGCAGCTACTTTTAAAAAATAAATTATGATATCGTTTATTATTCCCACCCTTGAGGAAGAAAAAGTTTTGCCAAAAATTTTAAGCAACCTTAGGAGCATCTGGAATTTTGAATACGAAATTATTGTTTCCGACGGTGGCAGCCGGGACGGCACTTTGAATATTGCCAAAATATACGCCCATAAGGTGGTGGAGAATAAAACTAATCAACGCCAAACTATTGCCATGGGACGCAATGCCGGAGCCGCGGCCGCCAGCGGCGACTTTTTAGTTTTTTTGGATGCCGATGTCTACATACCTGAACCGGATAAATTCTTCGCGCGAGCCGAAGCTTCCTTTAAGGAAAACCCAAAACTTTTAGGCCTTAGCGGTTGGATTCGGGTTTTCCCGGAAATGGAAACATGGGGGGATTACTTTGGCTACGTTATTGTTTCTGACTGCATGTTCTATTTGCAGAATAATATTTTAGGGATAGGCGCTACCTGCGGGGAATTCCAGATGGTCCGTGCTGATGTTTTTAAGCAATTGGGCGGCTATAAGGAATACCTGACCGTGGCTGAAGATAAAGATTTATTTTATAGAATTTCTAAAATCGGCCAAACCAGAACCGACCCCAAGCTTGTGGTCTACCATACCGGCCGCCGGCCGCATAAAATCGGCTGGCCAAAATTATTGTGGGAATGGTCCACAAATTCCTTCCATGCCACAGTGTTTAATAAGTCGCACAGCAAGGAATGGAAAGTTATCAGGTAACGCTATTACGGGATTTATGTGGAGTGACGGGATAATCTGAAGTACCCTCGCCCATAGCAGTGGACAGGATTTTGATGATCAAAAAAATAAACGGTTATCTCCGGAACTTTGGTAAGAAGTTTTTTCCATCCATATTATTAGGATATCAAACGGGTTCAGCAACGTCAAAAAGGCGGGCACGAGATATACCCGCTCCTATGCGATGTCTGGGATATAAACAAACTCCTTGCAAACTAACAAAAATTGCCCATATTTGTGGGTGATTTTTTGTATGCCTGCTCGGTAATTTAAGATTTTTTGTAATGATTTAAGTTCCAGAGCGGCTTAATAAGTATGAAAATAATTTTAAAATCTATGGAGGAGAAAATTTTCTTCTTTTTCGTTTTTGCGGCCGTAATGGCTGCAGGAAGTTTTTTTACCGCCGTTCCGGCGCTCGCGGCCGGCCCGGCACCGGTTGATCTTCTGTCATCGGGTAATTTTACCATCCTGTCAGAAACAGGAATAACGGATACAGAAGGACATGCCTCTGCAATCACCGGGAACATCGGCTCCAGCCCAATAACCGCCGCCGCGATGAATGATGTATTTTGTTCAGAAATAACCG
>CAIVSE010000020.1 GCA_903908535.1 Candidatus Doudnabacteria bacterium | reverse complement strand
TGCAAAATCAAGAAAACCCAAATGTAAAAATACAAATAAAGAATGTATTGTTTGGCCACCGATATTATTAGCAGCTATTCCGGTTGGAGAAACAGCAACTACTCTTTTACCTTGTTTGGTTAAAGTTTCCATTACGTGTTTTACTACAAATGTTTTGCCTGTACCTGCTTTACCTGTAAGGAAAATATTTGAACCGGATTGAACCTGGTTAATGAATGTTTGTTGGTTTATTGAGTAGGTCATTGTTTCCATAATTATTTCCCAAACTTAATTACACTATTTTCCCAAAAACTATTCGCGCCGCCAGTCCATTCAACTTTAACAACGCTTAAACAAGCATTCGCTTTAGTTGAGTAAGGCATTAGGTAGGCTACTTTCACCCCGGCCAAACCCATATAATTGAACATTTGGTTGCCGTAACCCATGTGCCTTATTATTGCGGCAAATTCCTTGTCTGTTTTCGCCTCGGTAACTTTTAAATCAAGGACGGCTTGTCTTTCAAGTAACCAATCCAAACGCCCGCAAACGGGTAATACAAGTCCTTTATAGCTTAAATCGGCAGTATATGATATTTGCGGCTTAAACTGTTCTATCATTCCTTTGAAATTTACTTTAATTGAAGATGCGATTTTACAGGCTTGCTTAAACATTTGAGGGTTTTCGGCGGGATCAACCTCATCGGGGCTGGTGAGAATTCCGTCAACCATTTTTCCAAGCTTTACCTTTTCAGTAATTATAAAGATTGGCGAAGTTCCTGCAATTTCGGATTTCAAGAAACTGTGCGAGTAATTTTTTTCACCTTTTGCAATTAAGTTTATGTACGCGTGAAACGGCATATTGTCGAAACGCTGGGTGTTTGAGTAGGTTAGGTGCATGGGGTTAATAATGGTAAGTAATTGATTCTGTTGATTTTATTGGTTGTTTAAAGCAATTCATCTATATAGTAGTTAGTGTGGTCATTGTTTAATTAATAAAAATAAAAGACTACGCACTATGAGCAAGTTTTAAAGCCTCTAAATATAATCCTACTATTTTAAAATCTTTCTCGTTCATATCGTGAGGCAAATCAATAGCCAACCCACTCGGATAAGTAAGCGTACATCTTTTAGTTTTTGTTTTCACTTTGGTAATGTTCGCCTTAATCCAATGCTTATCCACCTTGTATTGATTTGCTGTTTCGTTTCTAACTTTCTTCCAAAAATTTGAGTACTTACCAAAACACGCTTTCTCTTTATCATAAAATAACTCCCACTTAAAAAGCGTTTCGGTAGTAAATTTGTTGTAAACTTCAAGTATTATATCTTCCATCGCTATTTTTTTATTTTTGTCATAGTTTCTCCACCAGTTTAAATTTCAAAGTTCCCCAAGTAAAATTCGCGTCCGCATCTTTCATTTTACAAAGACTTTCCGCCATTTGCTCGACCGATAAAGCCCAAATATTTTTTACTCGCAAATACTTTTTACACTCATCAATATTATTGATAAAAGCAACAACAACAATACTCGCGGCGTTTAAAACCTTTTCGTCAGTTTTATAATCGCCTTCAATAATTTCTAAGACGTGAACTTTTTTTAATTCTTTGTGAGTTGCCACAGGAATAGCCGAATGACTTACAGCCATTGAATTTAACTTGGCGGCAGTCTCAGCGGCGGCGGCAACTAATTTTATTATATTTTCCGCTTCTTCTTTTTCAGCGGCGGCATTTGCAAGTGAAGCCGCTTTATTTTTTACTGCGATATTGTAAAACTCGAATTTCTCCGTGAGGGCTTTGTGATAATCTGAAATATACTCAGAGGGCTGCTTAACATCCGTAGCCAAATTTTCCCATAACTCA
>CAIVSE010000019.1 GCA_903908535.1 Candidatus Doudnabacteria bacterium | reverse complement strand
TGGCCGATAAAATCGTTTATGAGTTTGGCTGTGTCCATTTTCCATAAGGGAAAAATACCTGTCATCCCCAACTTGGCCAAATTAGCTTCACGGTATTTCCTTAAATCTTCCAAAAAGATGTCGCCAAAAATGACATTAGTTATTCCTTCCGACTTGGCTTTTAGCAAAACTGTTGCCATTTGCTTTTCGTACTCGTCATTCGTGCCTGCGCTTACCCTGACTTTCAGGAGTGGAATGCCGATTGCTGCGGCCTGGGCGTCCAACAATTCTTCCCTCACGCCGTGCATGGAAATTCTTTTGAACTCGGCATTTACGGTAGTAAGCAAATATTTTACGTCAAATAACTTTTCCGTTAAAATTTTATGCAAACAATATGAAGAGTCTTTCCCTCCACTCCAGCAAAATATGGCTTTCGGTGTTTCTTTCATTGGTGTTAATTGCTTTAATGCTATACGGGGAAAACGACGAGGATAGCCGCACCTGGATACTTCTGTGACTGAAAATAGGTTTCAATAACGTTTTGCTGCATTAACTCCTCAAGTTCATCCGTGACAACTTGCTGTAACACGCCCGTGCCTTTGCCGTGGATAATTCGGCAACAGGATTCGCCGGAATCAGCCATGCGGGTAACATAGCCATACACGTTAAGAGAAGCCTCTTGGCCAGTCTGGCCGTGCAGGTCAAGTTCCGGCAGTTCACCGGATACATCGGCGATTTCAGCCTGGGTGCGCCTAAGCTGCTTTTCGCTGATCAACTCTTCCGGCGGCAGGCTTTTGTCGATAGGTCTTCTTTTTCCCATAGTTAGATTTATAACTGTTTGGTGTCAGATATTAATTCCACTTCAATTAGCGTGCTTTTGTTTTTCCCCGCAGCCAAGCCTTCGGGAATGGCCACCACTTTGGCCTGGACAATTTCCTCCTCGCTGTGCAGGCTGATAATTTCCCCAACGGCAAGAGGTTGCCCGTAGAGGTATTTTTTCAAAGTTCCCTTGCCGGTTTTGTCCCGCAGGTTCTTAAGCTCATTGTTGCTGACCATAACGGTACGGATATTAGTGGCTTCGGCTGCGGGTTTTAAATGCCTGTTTTCCAAAGGATTGGAAGTGCCGCCATAACCTCCGCGTTCGTAACCTTTTGCTCGTGACATAGATTGGTCGAATTAAAAATTAATTAAAAAAATTATTGTATTTATAGTAGCCAATGCCAATATGTCAAAATTAAGGATAAAGGGTGTACTGATACTGGCCGTACTCTTGGAATTTTTTAATTAGCAGGGACAAGTCAACGCCGTCAGGGGTCAAGACTTTAAGGTCAGGCCAGCCTTCTATGGCCGGCAGGGTGTGCCTGGTGTTCCAGTTCCAGGGCTGGCCGAATTTTTCCACCCAAGCATGGAACTGCTCCCAGGCTTTGGGATAGTCGCGGCGGACACCCGGATAATCGCGGTGTTGCCAGATATAGGCAAAGCAAAAAAATTCAAATTGTTCCGGGGTTGATTTAAAGCTGTCCATAATATCCAAGGTTCTGGCCTGGACATTGGACAATAGATACCTCTGGCCGTCCGCCTTGGCATATA
>CAIVSE010000018.1 GCA_903908535.1 Candidatus Doudnabacteria bacterium | reverse complement strand
GTCTTGCTGGTTTTTAAAAAGTATTTTGATTGGCGCATATACCACAGATACACAGATATCACTGATTACACGGATATCTATTTAATTAATGATTCTTTTGATTAAAACTTTCTGATTTGTAAAAATTGCCAATAACCCTAAACGCAAATTGTTAACTTTTAGATAAGTCATAACTTGGTTAAAGTGCTTGCGGTAAAAATCGTTAGCTACTTTAAGTTCAACCACGACTTTATCTTCTACTAAGAAGTCAAGAAAAAACTTGGAGATTATTTTGCCTTCGTACGATAAATCGCAGAATAACTCCCTTTTAAATTTTAGCTCCGCTTTATTAAACTCAGCCATAACAGCTTTTTGCAGCTCCTTTTCCTTATAACCATATCCTAGCTTATTGTATACATTAAATAAAGAGCCGATAATTCTTTTTGTCAGTTCTTCATATAAATAAGGACCCGTCTGATTTGTATCTGTGTTATCTGTATCCATCTGTGTATCAGTGGTCTCATTTATGAATAATATCTTTTATTGTTACCGCGACCATTAAGACTAAGAGCAGTACGAAGCCGATGGTATTTACGAACTGCTCCACGGCCGGATTGTTGCGCTTGCGGCGGATTTTTTCTATGACCAAAAACAAAATGCGGCCGCCGTCCAAAGCCGGAAAGGGTAAAATATTTAAGATGGCCAGGTTGAGGGAAAGAAAAGCCGCAAACTGCACCAAATAGACAAAACCCAAATCCCGCACCTGGCCGGTTAATTCCGCAATTTTAACCGGACCACCAACTGCAGACAAACCGGCTTTGGTGGAAATAAGCTGGTACAAACCGCTAAAAATTCCAATGGCCTGCTGGTAAACCGTTTCCGCGCCGACAATAGGCGCATAATACCAGGGAAAGCTCAACTTGCCCAAACTGGCCAGTTCAATGCCGGTTGGCCCCTGGCCCGGCCCGGGATTGGCCAAAGATTTAACTTTAACGTCCATAGTCTGGTTCAACCTCTCTATGGTAAAATCTATGGTTTGCCCTTTTTCGCTGTCTATAAAATTTTGGATGGCGGTAATGTCGGGCAAAATTACGCCGTTAACTTTTAAAATAATATCTCCCGGCTCAAGTCCGGCTTTTTCTGCCGGCTCGCCGGGAATAACATCCACAATGGCCACCTGCGGCGTTTTAATTATCGCGTGATGCGGCAATGCAACGGTTGGATCTACGGCCGTGGGCAGGCCTGGAATATAAGCCGCGGAAATTAGCACCCAGGCCAAAATTACATTCATTAAAACGCCGGCCGCCAAAGTAAAAAAGCGCTTCCAGGCCGTCTGGTTAATAAAGCTGCTGGGATTACCGGGGTCTTCGTTATTTTCCCCCAAAATTCTTACAAACCCGCCCAAGGGGATGGCATTAATGGAATAAATAGTGCCCTCAAAATCCGGGAGGCTTTTTTGGCCCCAAATGAGCTTCCATTTGCCGTGAATTTTATACACTCCGCCCAGGCGCGGCGGAAAACCAAAGCCGAATTCTTCCACCTTCATGCCGGAACGCTTGGCCACCCAAAAATGCCCAAATTCGTGGACAAAAATTAGGACAGCTAAAATGATTAAAAAAATTAAAATGGTAATTATCATACTGTCATAACCTCTTTTTCTTTGGTCTCCGCGTGCTGTTTAATTTCATCGTTAAATTTATCTATCTGTTCCTGCAACTTGCGCTGGCCATGGGTTAGATCATCTTTACTAATTTTTCCGTCGGTTTCGGCCTTCTTCATTTCCTTAATAACGTCTTCGCGCGCGTTGCGCACGCCGATTTTACCTTTTTCGGCCAGCTGCCCCACCAGTTTGACCATTTCTTTGCGGCGTTCTTCGTTGAGCGAAGGTAAAGTAATGCGGATAACCACGCCGTCATTGGAGGGATTAAAGCCCAGGTTAGCCATTTGGATGCCTTTTTCTATGGCCGGAATCTGGCCTTTATCCCATGGGCTAATGGTTAAAGTTTTAGCGTCGGAAACCGTTATGGAAGCCACATGTTCCAAAGGCATTTTAGCGCCGTAACTTTCCACCTGAACCGTAGCCAGCAAAGCCGGATTAGCGCGCCCGGTGCGCACGCTGCCCAGCTCAAACTTAAAGTGGTCAAGGACCTTTTTAAAATTTTCCTGGTGTTGCTGCAAAATTTGGTCTATCATATATTTTTTTAATTAGCGCTGCCATATATCCCCGCCCAGTCGATTTGCGGCAGCTGCGGGTCTATTAAAATATAGTTGATAATGCCGGTTGTGGCAACTGTCTGGGTTTGCCAGGTGGCGCCGCCGTCCGTGGTCTTATACATAGTGGAACCGACATTAGTAAACACAATATTACTGCTGGTCTGGGCCACGGCAATGGCCCGGCTGACGCTGTTGCCGTTTTGAACTGGTAAAGGCAGGTTTTGCCAGGTGGCGCCGCTGTCCGTAGATTTATACAGGCCGCCGCTGGTGGTCACATAGATAAGATTGGACGTAACCGTATCCACATAAAACTGGTTATAAGTCAGGGCGCCGCCGCCGGAGGCGCCACTGCTTGGCGGCATCAGCGCGGAAGTAAGCTGGTTAAACGTTTGCCCTAAATCGGAGGACATATACAACCCCTGGTCCTGAAGCAGGACGTACAGATTGTTATTCTGCCAAACCATGCGGTTAATGCGGTCGCCAAAATCCTTGGCCAGCTGCCAGGAAAGCCCCCCGTCCGCGCTTTTAATGACGCTGCCGCTCCCAAGACCGATGGCAATTTCATTCAGGTTGGCCGGGTTTAAAACCACGGCCCTCACCGGATTGTCCTGCGAAGGATCGTTAAAAATTTGGTTCCAGGTATTGCCGCCGTCTGTGGTCACCACCAGACGCCCATGGCCACTATACAGCCCGGCCGCGTAAATAGTCTTGCTGTCCACCGGACTGATGGTGAAATCGTAGACATCAATGTTGGACAAAATTTCGTTCCAGCTGTTGCTGTTTGCATCCCAGGCAAACATGCCGCCATTATAGCCGCCAACATAAACTTTGGTGCGATCCTGCGGGTCGAAGGCCATTTTGGACACGCTTAAATTGCCAATGGTAGTTTTGCTGTTTGCTATGTTGTTCATAAACTGCCAGTCCGCGCCGCCGTTAACGGAGCTGGCCGTACCGGCTGTAATGGAACTGCCGCCCAGGGCGCAGGAGGCGGAAAGCAGAATTATTGGCGCCAGCAAAAAAATTCTTTTGATCATAAATGTAAAAACAAATCCTGCAAAATTAATTTTTTATTTTTATTGGTGTTAAGCTGCTGCAGCGCGGCCAGCAACGGCGGAATACCCCAATAGTCTCCCTGCCGCGCCCATAACAGCCAGGAGGTGAACAATTGGTACAGATCCGGAATTTCCAAATCCGCAAACCTGGCAATGGCCAGCAGGCGCCCCCATTTGGCGCCGGCTTTAATTTGCTCAAATTCTTTTATACTGTCAGCCTGCCTGGCCAGCTTATCCCGGTCCTGCAATTGCAACAGGCGCGCGGCAGAGCCAAAACTTAATTTCAAAATTTCATCATCATCCTTAAGCTCCCTGCCTCGCGCAAAATCTTTTAACTGCTCCAGGGAAAAACCGTTAAAGACAAAAGTTTGGCAGCGCGAAACAATGGTGGGCAATAAATTTTTATTGACACTGATTAAAATTAAAATTGTTGATTGTGAAGGCTCTTCCAAAGTCTTTAACAAAGCATTGGCGCTCTGGGTATTCATTAACTGCGCGTTGTTAATAATGGCGACTTTTTTTGCGCCCACAAAAGGCTTAAAGCTTAAACCTTCCATAAACTGCTGGACGCGCTCCACGCTTATGCTTTCGGCTTGGTCCAAAATGGCAAAGTCGGGATGGACGCCCAAATTTTGGGTTTTCAAAATTTTCGCGGCCAGTTCCAGGGCCAGGATTTTTTTGCCAACACCTTCCGGGCCGGAAAACAAATAGGCATGGGCAAGTTTCCCGGATTTTAATTGCAAATCCAGGAGTTTTTTCGCGCTTTGGTGACCAAAGGTTTGCCAGGTTTCCATAAAATTATTCACGACGTAGGCGAGTCTATCCCGACTTGTCGGGATAAGCGAGCCGAGGAGTTAAGAATGGATACTTCAGTATGCATTATACCACGTTTCCCGGGTTAAGAGAGGGCCGCCCTTCAGCTTAGTGGTGGCAGGGCTTAAGGGCGGCCCTCTCGTGGTATACTTAGTTTATGCACGAAGAGCCCCCCACCAAAGCCAAAAAACGCGAACTTAAAAAACGGCCGCGCATGCAAATGCACGGACGGAGTTTAAAATTGCCCGCCAAATATGGGGGCGTCAAACTCGCCAAAACTAAGCGCTCAAAATAATGGACAAAATTTTAGCCATAGTCGGGCCAACTGCCTCGGGTAAAAGCGAACTGGCCGTGCAACTGGCCAAACGCTTTAACGGCGGAATTATTTCCTGCGACAGCCGGCAAATTTACAAAGGCATGGACATTGGCACCGGCAAAGTGGAGGGGACCTGGGTGCACAATGGGACCCATTGTGCATTCCGGTACAAGTCCATCCCCCACTACTGCATAGATTACGTTAATCCAAAATCGCAATATTCAGTATCGAGCTTCCAAAAAGACGCGAATAAAGCAATCCAAGAAATCCGCAGACACGGCAAGCTGCCCATTTTGTGCGGCGGCACCGGCCAGTGGTTGGACGCTGTTATTAGCAACCAAAGAATTCCCGAGGTTAAACCCAACTTAAGGCTCCGCAAGAAACTGGAGCAGCTTTCTGTGGGTGAAATGTATGGGCAATTAAAACTGCTCGATCCCGACCGCGCAGCGGTCATAGACGCACACAATCCTCGCCGGCTGATCAGAGCATTGGAAATTGTCCTGACCACAGGCAAGCCGGTGCCCAAACTTTCGCAACAGCAAAATTATAACGTACTTTGGATAGGTTTATATCCCGGACAGGATAAACTCTACAAAAAAATTGATAATCGCCTAAAAAAAAGATTAGATCAGGGCATGGTCAGGGAAATACAAAAATTACACCTCCGCGGACTTTCCTGGAAAAAACTGGAAAGCTTTGGTTTGGAATATAAATACATATCTTTGCACCTGCAAAAAAAACTGACCATGCAGGAAATGGTCAGCCAGTTAGCTTTTGCCATCAAACATTATTCCAAGCGGCAGATGACCTGGTTTAGAAGAAATGAACGCATTCACTGGCTGACAAAACCTACAGAAGCAAAACCTCTGGTTGAAAAATTCCTCAAATAAGCTATACTGCCTCTAAAGGAGACATCATGCCCAGAGGACTCCACACATATCACGGCGACCAGATTTTGGAGGCGTTCTTCGGGACGTCACAAGGCACAGACCCAATTGATCCGAGCCAGGTTCGGACCAAATCAATAACTCAACCTGCCTCACAAGCAGATCCGCATTTACAAGAAAAAGCGGCCATTGAATACGGGCCGTCCATTCTGACCGAACGGAAACAGTAAGAAACACGAGACTTAACAAAAACCGTCGCTATCCAATGGGTAGCGACGGTGCTTTTTTATGCCAATTTTTTCTTTAGAAGTTCGTTTATTACCTGTGGGTTACCCTTACCCTTTAACTCTTTCATAGTCATCCCAACCAGGAACCCAAACGACCGTTCTTGCCCGGATTTATAGTCAGAAACCGCTTTTTCATTGGCAGTAATAACTTTGTTGATTGCTTGTTCAATAGCGCCTGCATCCGAAGTCTGCTCCAAACCCATATCCGAGACTATAGAAAGCGGTTCCCCGCCTTTATCAAACATAACTTTAAATACCTGTTTGGCCGCGCTGCCGGAAATTTTTCCCTGCTGGATTAACTTTAACAGTTCCGCAAAATTTTCCGGAGTAACAGAAGACTCACCGGGATTGATTAATTTTCCGTTCAAATGCGCGCTAAAATCCTGCAGGCACCAATTTGCGGCCGCTTTGATCAGAGTATTCCTAAAATTTTCATGACCTTCCTGACTCTTTTTAGTTAAGGGTTCTGGGACTTGTTCTGACCATTCATCTATCTCACTTACCACATCTTCAAAATAAAATGTAAGCTCTTTCCAATTTAACAAATTCTCAATATCAGCATCTGGCAAACTATATTCCTCTTTAAACCGCGCCCGCTTTTGCGCCGGCAGTTCCGGCAAATGTCGCTTTAAATCGGCAATATATTCCTCTGTAAACTGCAGTACCGGCAAATCCGGTTCCGGAAAATAGCGGTAATCGTTAGCCTCTTCCTTACTGCGCTGCTCCACTGTCTGTGATAATTTTTCGTTCCAGCCCATGGTCACCTGTTTGGGGGTAAGACCTTTTTTTAGAATTTCCGTCTGCCGCGCAATTTCGTAATTAATGGCCGCTTCCGCGAACTTAAAGGAATTGATATTTTTGACCTCGCATTTGTATTTGGGCAGGGTGGTTTCGCCGGGTTTGCGCACGCTAATGTTCGGCTCCACGCGCATAGTGCCCTTTTCCATGTTGCAGTCGCTGGCGCCAATATAGCGCACAATATTCCTTAGTTCCTGCAAAAACACGCGGGCCTGCTCGCCGCTTTCCAAATCCGGCTCCGTGACAATTTCCAGCAGGGCGCAGCCGGCGCGGTTGTAATCCACCAGAGAATACGGCAGGCCTTCGGGATGGATATTTTTGCCCGCGTCTTCTTCCAAATGCGCGCGGGTAATGCCAATGCGGGTATTCACGCCGTTGACTAAAATATCCAAATAACCGTTTTTGGAAATGGGCTGGTCGTACTGGGAAATTTGGTAGCCCTTGGGCAGGTCCGGATAAAAATAATGTTTGCGGTCGAACTTGGACCATTCGTCAATTTGGCAATTTAAAGCCACGCCGACCATGGCGGCGAGCCTAATGGCTTCCTTATTGGCTACAGGCAAAGTTCCGGGCTGGCCGGTGACAATTTCATCTATATTAATATTGGGATTAGCCTCGTCCGGGTTATTGGCCGCCGGGCTGAACATTTTGCTCTTGGTGGCCAGCTCCACATGGATTTCAAAACCAATAACGGCGCGGTATTCGTCTGAAGCTTCAAATTTTCGCATATTGGATATTATACATTATAATAGCAAGTCTAAACAATTAAAGCCACAGAAACTTCCTATAACCCCAAATTTTGCGCCACCGGCTGCAGGGACTTTATAACAAAATTTATATGCTCGTCTTTATCAATTTCCATTTCTATAATACCCAATTCAATATCCTCGCGGCTGACTTTTTCCGCGAAACTTTTATCTTTAAGTTTTTTCTTAACCGAAGAGGCTTCCATGCCTTCCAGTTTGGTCGGCCGCATTCTGGCCACGGCCACAATAAAACCGCACAGCTCATCCACCGCGAATAATGTTTTGGCCATTTTGGAAGTCCTGGGCACGCCGCTGTATATAGCATGACCTAAAATGGCTTCCAGCATTTCCGGCGGATAACCCTGGCCTTCCAAAACTTTTACCCCCTCAAAAGGGTGGCCGCTTTTAGCCGCCTGGTCGGGATGGGGATATTTTTCGTAATCAAAATCGTGCAAGAGACCTGTAATACCCCACAAGTTTTCATCTTCACCATACTTTTTAGCGTAAGCCCGCATAGCGGCTTCCACCGCGTACATATGCCGCCTTAAGGCTTCGTTTTGCACCCATTCCTCCAAAAGTTTTTGCGCCTCTCCGCTGGTTTTAGTCATAATTTTATTATCCCCTTTTCCACCAATTCTTTAAAATAAATATCCAGTTCGTCGTAGGTTAAAGCCTTTATCTCTTCAGCCGTAAACCATTTATATTCCGTGCTTTCTTCGTCGATTTTTGGTTCACCCTCATTGTTTCCCACATAAGTCAACCTGACAATATGCCGCCCGGGTACGCGCAAAATATCCTGCGCCGCCATTAATTGCGGTTCATCAGTTAAGTCTAAATCAGATTCTTCCTTAACTTCCCGCTTTAAATTTTCCATCAGTGTTGATCCCGCGTTTATCCGGCCGCCGACAATATCCCAGCGCGCGCCTTTTTCCGGATACTTTTTGGGGTTGCTGCGCATCAATAAATAAAGGCATTGCTTATTTTTTAACAAAACCTTAACACCCACCTGTAAAATAATTTCCGAATTCTTCATTTTTATTTACTTTTGGCTTGTTCAAAAAATTCCTGATTCTTACCAGACAGCAGTTGCTTTTTCCAGTCAACAATAAATTTAGTTAACTCTTTTTCGGCAATTTTGTCTGTCATCAACGCAATCTTTTTTTCCATAGCTTTACAAGCCATAACCACATCACCCTTGCTTAGCCTATTCATATACTGCTTATAGTGTGTAACTTCTAGGTAGTCAGCCAATTTTGCAATAACCCCTTCGTTAACCGAAGTCTCCATAATCTCGTTTGATAGTTCCATGTAATAACCGGGCCTGCGCGCCAAAAAAGTTAGCCAAATATTTTTGGTTTTCCGCCTCAAAAGCCTTAGCTAAAATCCTGGCTTTGGGGTTGGCCTTGGCGTAAGGCATGGCAATGTCGCCGCCAAACAGTTCGCCAAGATCGTGAATTAAAGAATATTCCAAGACTTTTTGCACGTTAATTTTCGCGCCCTTGCTCTGCACCGAAAGCGCTAATTGCCAGGCAATAAAAGTTACTAAGTAATGGTGCTGCGCTAAATCGCTCAGCTCTCCTTTGGGTATGCCGGCCAAGGCATAACCATACTGCGGCTGGGACCGGGTAATTTCTAAGAGTTTAAATAGTTTTGCTAAATGGTCCATATTATTTGATTAAATTTAAATCTCCGTTAATAATCACCGGACGCATACCCAAAATTTCTTCCTTCCAGGCGGTTTCCGGAACCGGATTAAGTAAAAATATAGTCTTGCCCAAATGGAAAGCTAAGCCCATCTCCATTAAGGTGTTGGGACCGATATAGTTAGGGATATTATTTTTGTCATAATTGGTAATTAAAACCGCCTCCGACCACTCAACTTTATTAAAATGCATCCTAATCCGTTCGGTGTGATTGTTCCAAAATTCCGGATTATTGATTGGCATAGTTTTTTGCGGTGCTACCGCAAATAGTAATTTTCATGAATTTTTCCTTATGTATTTAAACATTTTGTGATATTCTCCTGTGTGGTCCATCCATTGTTCCGGCTGATTGCCAACCCGTTTCTCAAATTCATCCACGCTGATATATTTAATTTCCGCGACTTCTTCGCCCTGCATTTTAAAAGCGGTAATGGGCAAATTAGTTTTGGTAATATAAACATTATGGAATAGGCGTTCTATACCATTGCTTAAAATTACGTCGTCTTTGGAAATAAAAACAAATTTTAAATCCTCTTGATTAACTTTCATACCCAGCTCTTCCTTTAATTCCCTTATGGTTGCCACAATTGGATCTTCACCGGCCGAAATATGTCCGCCCATGGAAATATCCCAAAGATTCGGGGATAAAGTTTTTATAGCAGAACGTTTTTGCACCAAAACTTCCTTGTTACCGTTAACCACCCAAACATGGACCGCCCGGTGCCAGTTACCGTCTTTGTGCACCTGGCTTTTCGCCTTGGTGGTTCCTAACGGCTGATTGTTTTCATCTACAATATCGTAAAATTCTTCCATATTATTTCCTTATCAGGCCAACAATTTCTTCCTTGCTAACTTCAAACTCCTTGCTGTCCTTAAAATTCTTGACCTTAAACTTGCCGCTGGTTACTTCCTGCTCCCCTATTACAACCACAAAGGGAATTTGTTCTTTGTCCGCGGCCTTAACTTTTTTACTGACTTGCCGATCCGTTAAATCCATAGCCACGTTCAGACCCTGGACGCGCAAATACTTGGCCAGTTCATTGGCCGCGTCTATATATAGCGCGTCGAAAGGCGCAATATACAAGTCCACCGACGGTTTATATTCCGGAAGCAGTTGATAGGTTTCCAAAAAATCTTTTATAACCACGTCGCCCATGCCAAAACCAATGCCCGGCACGCGTTCCACCCCAAAAATTCCGACGAGATCATCATAGCGGCCGCCGCCAAATATGGCGCGTGGATTAACCGGATTGGCATCAAAAACCTCAAAAACCATGCCGGTATAGTAGTCAAAACCGCGGACCACGCTAATTTCAAACCGGACATTACTAAGTCCCTGGTTTTTTAGTTTATTGATGAACGCCATTAATTCAGCCGCGGATTCATGCGCTTTAACCGCTTCCGGCAATTCTTCCAGGCTCCGGGCGCGACTAATGCTAATCAAGGTTTCCGATCTATCCTTGTCCCCCGTTATTTCCAAAAGCTGGGACTGGAATTCCCCGCCGCTAATTTTATGCATGCGGTCAAACAGTTTGGAAACTTTGTGCGCCTGTTCCGGCGTTAACTGGAAAAAATCATTCAGCAAAAAATTTAAAAACCTGCGGCTGTTGACGCGAATTTCGTACTGTTCATCCTTGGCGCCAAAGACCTTCATAATATCCCCGGCAATATTAACCATTTCCAAATCCGCCTCCAAACTTTCCACTCCGAACATATCCACGTTCAGTTGCCAGTGCTCGCGCAAACGGCCGCGCTGGGGACGTTCGTAGCGGAACAAATTGGGGATGCTATACCAGCGAATGGGAAAAGTTAACTCTTTGCGTTTTTGCGCCACCATGCGGGCAACTGTTGGCGTCATTTCCGGACGGATGGTCACATCCCTGCCGCCGCGGTCGATAAAGCTGTAAGTTTGTTCGTTGATAATTTCTTCGCCGCTTTTGGCGCGGTATAAATCTGTCTCTTCCAAAATGGAAGCGTCGTAGCGCAAATAACCGTAGCCCTCCGCGATTTTTTTCCAGACGCCAAAAATGTAATCTTGCGCAAACTGCCCGCGGGGATAAAAATCCCGCGTGCCTTTATAAGGCTCTAACGAAAGTTGCTTTTTTTCTGGCATAAATTTAAATTTTTTCGTATAAAAATTCCAGGTCGCGCTTGTCCATAAAAATGCCAATTAATGGTAAAATTCGCGGATTTGGAACAATAAATACATGCCCACGGCCAAGCCGACTACCAGATTGACCAGGTTTACGGCCAACAGCTGGCCCACGGCCCACAACAGCCAGGCATAATAAACCAAATGCCAGGCGGCCAGCTTGCGCTTTAACAAGCCCGGCACAGCCACGGCTTCCATAACCAACACAACCAGTCCGATTACAATTTCCAGCTGGAACATAATCCTGCCATAGCGCAGCAGGGGCAACAGGTCCAGTATGCCCAAAACCGCCAAAACCAGCAGCAGCCAGGGGCCGTATTGGACAATAAAATCTTTTAAGCCTTTGGGCAAATGCAGACCAAGTTTTTTATGAAGATAGGTCTCAAAGAACTGTTCCAAAGCGTTTAAATGCTCGCGCATTGTGGCGCTTTCATGCGCCGCGTGATGCGGATGGTCTTGTTGGTCCATATTTTGATGTTAATTTTTTAAATCAGCCTAAATTAATTATAGCACAACGTAGTTAAAAACTGTACTTAATTACTCATTGAGTTTAAAATTTTGTATAAAAATATCCCAAGCTTTTTCGTACGTTTGGCCACTTCCCGACTCCGCTATGTGCACCGTTTTTTGCCCCGCAACCGGTGTATTTAAGTCGTAATGGGTGTACTGATTCAGCGTCCCAAGTAGGGCAGCTTCGCTGGGCTTTCCCTTTGTCTTTGCCCAATTTCCTCGCTTATGCTATAGTATGAGCAGAAATTTTAAAATTATGAAAAACTATGAAAAAAATATATAGGATGCTGTTTTTGGCGCTTGTTTGTTTTTTTGTGTCGTTTGTTCTGTTGCCCCATGGCGCGCAAGCCGCAACCCTCGTCACGACGGCAAGCGCCTCAAGTTCGCTGACGCTTCCCGCAGTAAACGCCCCCTCGGGTAACACCATCGTAGTCTTTACTAAAAACGAGGGGGCCGATCCGACCTCGGTACATGACAACATGGGGAACGTCTACGCTAAAATTGGCTGCAAAGACATTTCAAATGTCCTTTCCACCTGCATGTGGTACGCGAAGAACATTACGGGTTCGGCATCACTGGTGGTGTCTTCCACCGTTTCTGGTTCGTCGTTTCCCCGTTCGCTACTCTGGGAGTTCAGCGGCCTCGATCCGGTAAGCCCGCTTGACGCGTCAAGCACCCAAACGGGCACGACTGCCTCTACGCTCACGTCGCCAACCTTTACGACGGCGAATACCGACGTCATCGTGACCGCCATCGGCTCCGAGGGAGGGTCTTTCACCAAAAATACGGCGGGAAAAACGTTCGGCTTGGCGGCGACCCTCAACTTTAATGCAATAGGCGTAGACACCGGCGGCGAATCCCTAATAGGAGTTCCCGCCGGGAGCGGCACGAGTTCCATCTCTTGGACCGGAAGCGCCCCTGCGCAGGAAATTCTCTTTACGGCGGCGTTCAAGGTTGCTCAACCCGGCCCCACTATCAATTCTTTCACCGCCTCGCCTTCCTCCATCTCTTCTGGCGGCAGCGCAACCCTTTCCTGGAACATTTCAAACGCCTCCTCGACAACAATCGACAATGGAGTGGGATCGGTTGCCATCCCCACGGGAACTGTCACGGTATCTCCCACCGTAACTACAACTTATACACTCACCGCGACTAATCCCCAAGGTTCTGTCACTACCCAAACCACCGTGACGGTGACCGTTCCCGATACAACACCGCCCACGGTTTCCATTACATCCCCAATAAATGGAGCTCTTGTCCGCGGCATTATTACAGCCTCTTCCACCGCTTCGGATAACGTCGGCGTTGCCGGCGTGCAATTCCTTTTGGACGGATTAAACCTCGGCAATGAAGTCACCGCCCCTCCTTATTTAATCAGCTGGAACACGAGCGCTGCCTCGGATGGTTCGCACGTGCTCTCTGCCCGTGCGCTGGATGCCGCGGGCAATACTGGAACATCAACCCCGGTAACCGTTACCGTGGATAACCAACCCCCGACCGGATCCGTAGTTATTGACGGCGGAGCGCCAGCCACAAATTCCACAGCCGCGATTTTGACGCTTGCCGCTACCGATGATTTAGGAACCGTGTCCCAAATGCGCTTTTCCAATACGGGCAGCAGCTTTTCCACGGCCCAGGCCTATGCCACCACGGCAACCTGGACGCTCACGTCAGGCAGCGGCATAAAAACCGTCTATGCGCAGTTTAAAGATCCTGCGGGAAATTGGTCGGCTTCCGCCACCAGCACAATTACGCTGGATACCACCGCCCCCACCATTTCGGCGGTTGCTTCCACCAACATTACCGGCAATTCGGCCACAATTACCTGGACCACCAACGAACCGGCAACTAGCCAGGTTAATTATGGCTTGACCACAAGCTATGGGGCCACGACTACGCTTGATACAAACCTCGTCACCTCGCATAGCGTCCTTGTCTCCGGCCTCTCGCCCTCAACGACCTACCATTACCGCGTTCGTTCCAAAGATGCCGCCGGAAATGAAAAAGTGGGGACGGATTCAAAATTTACAACCTCGGCCGTTGTGGATACCCAGCCTCCCACCGTGCCGACCAACCTTGCCGCTTCAGCCGTTTCGTCTTCGCAGATTAACCTTACCTGGACCGCCTCCACCGATAACGTCGGCGTTGCCAGGTATCTCGTATTCAGGAACGGCAGCCAGGTTGGCATGACCCCGGCAACCAATTTTTCCGATACCGGCCTTAGCCCGCTGACAACTTATACCTATACAGTCGCGGCCCAGGACGCGGCAGGAAATACCTCTGCCCAGTCATCCAGCACGCAGGCAACAACACTACTGGCTCCCGATACCACCCCGCCGATTGTTTCAATGACTTCACCCGCGCCGAACTCAACCGTAAGTGGTACCTCCACGGGTATTTCCGCCACAGCCAACGACCCTGTAGTTACTGGGCAAATCAATTCCGGAGTCGCCAGCGTCCAGTTTTTGCTTGATGGCACACCTTTTGGAGCAGCCGTCACATCAACTCCCTATTCTCTGCTTTGGGATACGACCATGGCTATGAATGGTCTGCACACCTTAGCCGCAACAGCGGTTGACGGGGCAGGGAATGCAACCACCAGCCCTTCCATCACGATTGATGTTAATAACCTGGACGCCACGCCACCCAGCGTGCCCACTAATCTCGCCGCAACCTCAACATCCTCGTCACAGATCAATTTGTCGTGGACCGCTTCAACCGATCCGGACAATACGCCAAGCCAGCTCGCCTACGGGGTATACCGCAATGGCACGTGGGTTGCCACCACGACTCCCGGCACAACCTCATTTTCCGATACCGGCCTGACTGCCTCAACCACCTATACCTACACGGTGAGTGCCCAGGATTTGGCTGGCAACACAAGCGATCAATCGGCGGCGGCTAGCGCGACGACATTGGCGGCCTCCTCCGCAACTCCTGGCTTAGTCCAGACCGTGGGATACTTAAGTAACGAGAGCGACGATCCCGGGAATCACTTCAGGGTGGTCCTGCCAAACCCGGTCCTTTCGGGTAACTTCGTCGGGGTCGCTGTCACTTACCCCAGTGGAACGACTCCTACAATAACCGACAACAACGGAACGAACACCTGGATAGACGTCATTGATTGTTCCGCCCACACCACCTGGCTTGACCAAAAATATTCCCTCTTTTATTCCCTAAATACCGCCCCTGGCACGCAGACCATCACCGTGAACTTCGGAGCCAACCAAGAAAACGTGAACATCCATGTCGTGGAGTTCAATAACATAGCGCTTTCTTCCGCCGTGGACGGCGTACCCGTCTGTACGACGGGGATCACCGGCCCCAACATCGACTCGGGGGCAATTACGACCACGCAGGATGGCGACTTAATCTGGAACTACGTGGTCGACGAATACAACGGCATTTTCGGGGAAAATAACCCTATCAGCAACATCTCCTTCGGTAACAACTTCACGGGTCTCTATGGCGACCAGACGCTTGGCACAGGCGCCCAGTTTGCAATCCAGCCGACCCACGGTGTCATCCATGCCACCTCCACCTGGGCCCAGTCCACGCACGATAACTTTGCAAGCGTTGCGATCGCCTTCAAATCCGCTGCCGCCGGCACGGCGCCCGGGCCCGGTATTCGGATCATCCGGGAGGACTTCTTCTCACCACAGTTCCAGAATTCTCCATTTACATTCCCGTGCTCCGGTAATCTTATTGTCGCGCTGACCGCCGAGGGTTCTTACAACGAGGACGCTCTCGGGGGCATAACCGACAACTTCGGAAATACCTGGAATAAAATTAATCCCGGCACCTACTCCCCCTACCTGTTCCACGCGGACAACGCGACTTGCAGTAGCGCCCTGCACGGAGTGGTCAATATTTCTGGCTCGGTTGAATATGATCAAATCGTCTTCTACGACATCACCGGCGCGGCCACCGTTCCCCTTGATACGGCCGCGACCTGTCCTTCTCCCTCGACGAGTGGCGGAGTTGGTACCGGTTCCTGCATCAACAACGGAAACACAACAATTCCGAATCAGGACATCGTGGATGCCCCTGACATTACCCCAGGTACCGCCCACGGGCTTGTGCTTAGCGCGTTGAATGACGGCATTGGGCCGGCAAGCAGTTCCATCAACTATACCTTCGACCCCGTGTGGTATACGAGCTCTACCGACCAAAGTTGGTTCAATTGGGGCGACGGCATTTCCCATGCTTACAACCCGGATACCTCGCCGCTCAACTTCGGCTACCACTGGGCGAACAACGGCACCCTTACCACCTGGAATGCCATGGCCACGGCGTTCAAAGCAGCCGGTCAGTAGTGGTGCGTGTGGCATTAAAAATATAAAACTGGAACGCAAAAAAAAAGTCCATTGCAGATCGCAGTGGGCTTTTTGTAGGGCAGCCGGGGCAAATCTATGTGCAGATTAATACGGTCAAGCAACGGACAATTTGGCTCACATTAAGATTTTACCAACTGACTTTGTGAACCAACCAGCTTCTTTGCTTTGGATAAAAATTTGCTGGCTTCTAAAATCTCCATCAAAACCGGGACATTTTTTTTACTAAAATGAACCACAACATTATCAAATTCTTCCGCGTAGTCTATCGCCTGCTTATTGGCTTCCCAAGACAAGACATCGGATTCCGGCTCATACGTCATTTTAATAGTTTTAACCTTCATACTGTTTAGTCCTTCCCGGGTAAAAAGTAATAATTTTAATTAAATTTTTATCCGCTTGTTTATATACTACCCGCAAAACATGAGTTTTGTCAATTTTGATCTGCGCAATCAATAGAGGTAAACGGGAATTATCTATGATATCTGGTTTATTTACCGCGCCCTCAACTTGTTTTCTGGTCACCTCAAACTTATGACGTTTAAGGACGGCAAATTTATCTCTGGCATGTTTGGTAAAATAAATCATTAAATATTATATGAAAAACCTTGGAGCGGGCTACCTGTCCGACGTAGTCTTGACGAAGTCGGATGGAATGATGTTCGGACGGAAATAACCAAAAATAGACTGGATTAATACTAAGAGGATTGTATTTTTTAAGTTAAATTAATAAGGAATTTTATTTATAACGGGGAGCCACCCTCTGTAAGGCCGGCGGCTTTTCGCCCTGCCTTAATTTTTGCTTTTTGTTCCGCCGTAACTTTATGCAAAGTGCTCTCTTTAACCATTTCCTGGGCGCCCTTACCGCCGCCAAATCCGCCCTCTGTAATTGCAATAAGAACCGAACGATCTTTGCTTTTCTTTGTAATCATTTGCCCTTTACCATTAAATGGGGTCCCGTCTGGGTTTGTATGTTCGTTATCGTAACCGGAAGGGAATTCTACAACTGTATAAAACCGTCCGTTGTTATAAACTTCATCGCCCACTTCCAATGGTTTTTCATTCTCGGCAAACTCCACTGATTTTTCAGTATCAATGCCTGAATCGGATGTTTTTAATGAGGATTCAAGTCCGGTTCTTTCTTCTTCTAAACTTTTTAATTCGGTGTTTAATTTTTCGCTGGATTCAGCCGCTTGCTCAAGACTAACAGGCTGTTCGTCCGGAGTAGGAATCTCTAATTTACGGCGGGCAACCCCAAGTTCCTGTGTGGTCTTTAAAGCATTTTCCGCTGTCATATTTAGTCTACCCTTAAACTCATCAATTCGCTTATCAACTTTAGCCAATCTTTCTTTAGGAGTTTCAGCTTTTTCAACTTCGGATTTTTTACCTGTTTTTGTTTCAGTTTCCTCAAGAGAATTTTGTAATTCAGGTGATTTCATAAAATTTAAATAAAATTAATTAATTGCCTATTTGGAGCGGGCTATGGAATGATGTGCGGACAGAAATAGCTAAGAACCTTAATTCTGGCTAAAGTAACTTTTAACAATCAAGTCATGTTTAAAACCAATTGGATTAGGAATTCTATTAAGAAATCTAAGTTCTTTGTTTTCTTTATTATTCAAAATT
>CAIVSE010000017.1 GCA_903908535.1 Candidatus Doudnabacteria bacterium | reverse complement strand
TGCTGGCCGCCGACAGTGGCATTAATTTGCGAACTAACAGCGGAATCAACCATCGTCATAAAATTACCGCTGTAATCCGTTACTCCTGTAACAGTAGCAGGCAAGTTGCTGCCGGAAGGCGTATAATTTATAACAACCGTAGTATTTGGTTGGCCGCCGTTGATGGATACGGTTGTACTGCTTCCCGAAGAAGAAACGCTTAATGTCGGGTTATAGGCATAAGCCGAACCGGCAAACCCGATTAAAAGACTTGCAAATAAGCCAAATATTAAGGTTTTTGACAATATTTTCATATGCGTAAAAGTTAATAATTTATTCGTAGTGGATTCTATATTATCCTCCTTTTGTCCTTATTTGTCAATGAAATTTTTTAAAAAATAACCCATCTAGATAAGTTAAATTTTTACAACAATATACTGCTTTGGTCCAAAAATCTTGGCAGTTTTCTGCAGCGAGGACTGTTTGACGACCGCTAGGGAGGAGCCCCGCCTTCAAGTCCGCCGTAGCCTTGGCGGCGGCGGGGCGAAGATGGAAGCAAAGAAAACTGCCAGGATTTTTGGCCTCCTATTTTTTTATCCAAGCCACCAAGATTTATCAAAAAAGAGCAACAATCAATAAAGATTATCACTCTTTTATTAACATGCCCAGCATACCCATCAGCCCCGACGTTAATAGTCAGAGCGACAAATCAGCGGCATTAGACCATCTTTTCTATTATCCTCTGCGCGGCTAAAATGTAGGCCGCGGTTCTAAAGGTACACTTGTATTTATTTTTTTGTTCTAAAACATCGGCAAAGGCCCGCTTAATCTGTTTGGATAATTTTTCCAAAACCTGCTCCTTGCTCCAGCTTTCTCCGTTCATATTTTGGTACCATTCATAATAACTGGTACAAACGCCGCCGCTGTTGGCTAAAATGTCGGGAATGACCGTGATGTTTTTTGAAGCAAATACCATATCGGCGGCCGGCGTAGTCGGGCCGTTTGCCATTTCAATAATAAGTCTGGCTTTAATTTTGGCGGCATTGTCACCGGTTAAAACATTTTCCAGGGCCGCGGGAACCAGAACATCTACCGGCAACTCCAGCAAATCGGAATTGCTTATATTTTTGCTACCGGCAAAATCTTTTAACGCGCCGCTGGATTTTTTATGCGCCAAAACTTTTTCAAAACTCAAGCCGGCCGGATTATAGATTCCGCCCTTGGAATCTGACAGCGCCACAATTTTATAACCCAACTTTTCCGCCGCTTGGGCAAAGAAGGTGGAAACGTTGCCAAAACCCTGGATGGCTACGGCGGAACCGGCCGGGATATCAATAACTTTGGATTTTACCGCTTCTTCAAAAACATAAACTCCGCCAAAACCCGTAGCCTCTTCGCGACCCTGGCTGCCGCCGTTGTTCAAAGACTTCCCGGTAAACGTAGCCGTAGATTTATTTCCGGATAGTTTTTGATATTCGTCCAGCATCCAGCCCATAATTTGGCCGGTGGTGTTTACGTCCGGTGCCGGCACGTCCGTTTCCGGACCAATAATCGGATAAACCTTTTTAACATAACCGCGGCTGAGCCTCTCAAGCTCGCCAGCCGATAATTCTTTAGGATTGACAATAATTCCGCCTTTGCCTCCGCCGAACGGCACATTGACCACGGCGTTTTTAAAAGACATCCAAAAGCTTAAGGCGCGCACTTCATCCAAACTCACTTGTTGGTGATAGCGGATGCCGCCTTTATACGGACCGCGCGCGTTATTGTGCTGGCTCCTAAAGCCGGTAAAAATCTTCTGCTCGCCGGAATCCATTTTTACCGGAATGGAAACTTCCACGTAGCGGTC
>CAIVSE010000016.1 GCA_903908535.1 Candidatus Doudnabacteria bacterium | reverse complement strand
CGCTGGGCTGGGTGGTTTTGTTAGTTTTAGCAGTTTCTTTTAAATCCTCAATTACGCACAGGCCAAAGTTAAGATTATTTTCCAATGTCAGGCTAAAGTCTAAATCACAAAAAATGTAATACCAAATTGGGTGAATAAAGGCATTTCCTAACTCGTATTTTTTTAGAATTTTTTCTTCAATATCTTTGTAGATTTCTTCCTCATTAAAATCTAAAAAGGTAGTGCCGTCAATTTCCACCGGATAAAATGACGGTTCGCCCACTTCATCATCAAAGACGTTTTGACTACTACCGACCCTTTCCGGAGCGTATTTGACCCGCATGTCCCAGACTATGTCTTGAAATTCTTTTTTAGTGACTACATCATTAAAATATTCAAGGGCTTTTGTATGACTTTGGGGCATTAGGTGATTCATTGCTTTATATTTTTGTTTCCTTTAAATACTCGTCAAAGCATATAGTGATTATGCTTAAAGTATAGCAAATATGAGGGATTTAATAAATTATTGGCTTAAATATGGGTTTAAATAGCACCTACTATTGACAAAGTAATTAAATTATGCTATCATAAATTAAGTAAATTGCGGGAAGAAAATTGCCCATTTCGTGGGTAGTTTTCTCTCAGTAATCCAGCAGTATCAAGGATAGGCTGAGAAAAAGGTAGGAGGACCAATGCGACACGTTAAGAGATTTGGTTTGTTGTTTGTCATCGTTCTCGTTGTGTGCGCCTGGGGTTCGTTGGGCGGCACTTCCCGGGACGGTTGGGACAATTATTGCGGCGGCGATTATGAAGGCCGCCCCAACACTTGCGTCTACTGGGATGACGCTGTACAACAGTCGTCATGGTTGCCCGACCTCGGTATTCTCGGGTGGTCAGTGGTATTCACCCTCATGCTTTTCCCAGCGGTTACGCTTTTCTTGGATGATGTAAACAAAGGCGTCGGCAACAACGGCACACAAACCCAATCGTGAATTTTTCAGCGGCGGATTGCAGCAATGTTTTCCGCCCCCCTTCTAAGTTCATCAAAATATTTTGGTGAGTTTGGAAGGGAAACCTAAATTCAAATTAGTACGGAGGTACTATGCAACTTTACTTTACGGACAGCGAGTCCTATCGGATTATCGGCTACACGCTCGCATTCTATTGCATCGTGTTTGTCGCACGAAACATCATCAAGACTGCTCGCCATGGAGATTTCATCGTGAACAGGCAGCTTTCGCTCGGAAACATTCTCGGTGCCATTGGTGTGGGGTTAATAATCCCCGCTCTGGTCACTCTCGGCGGCTTGGTCGTCGGCTCAATTTTCTACGTACTTCAAGAGCCGCCACACGCTTCAATCGGCGAATGGGAGCCGGACAGTTGGCTACACATTTTTACAACTCTTGTGCTGGTGTGCCAATTCTTTGTCCTGCTGGCGTTAATTGCTCTCGGCCTGTACTTTGCCGGACGCGCAATTCGTATCTTGATATTAAGGCCAGTTGGCCATGGTATCGGGAACGCCTATCGTGCAGTCCGCCCCCGTGTTCCAGTCCGTTGGTAAATAATCACGCTCGTCAGCCGAGCAACCTCACCACCTTCGGGTCGTGGGGTTTTCTTTTTATTCTTTAAACATTTAGAGCTGGGATTAGCCGCATATAAGACGTTAGAAACGTGGTATAATATAAAAAGAATAATTAAATTAAAAAGATGACAAAAATATTTCCGTTAAAATTATCTTTCCAGTACATTTTCTTTTTGAGTCTGGTTAACAGTTTTATAGCATACCTAATTTGGATGATTTTGGCTAAAATAACACCCAATAATAACGGTAGCCAATGGCTAAATATTTTACTCAGTTTGATTATCGTCTCAGTATTTACTTTCCCATTTGTTTTATTAAAGTCTAAGGCTACAGAATTACGTGAAAAAGTACTTTACACAGTTACTTATATACTCATATTTCCTGCACTTAGTTTCGCAATACTGTTTCTTTTCACAGTGATGTCATTGTCTAGTTTGCAGTAGTTAATTCTGTTTGAGCATCACCCCAGACCACCAGTGTTTATAAATAAAGGTCTTTTATTGGGTCAATGTTGGGATTAGCTGGGCAAACTGCCTAATTTCTTGTATAATAGGGTTGTAATTCTGTAAACAATAGCCCACCAAGATATGCAACTGGAAACTCCAACCAATTTTAAAGATTTTGAACTGCTAGATACCGGCAACGGCTACCGGCTGGAACGCTGGGAAGCCGTTGTTTTACAACGCCCGGATCCGCAAATAATTTGGCAACCGTCTTTGGCCCAAGGGGAATGGGATAAAGCTTCGGCTATTTTTTTACCGGCGGGCGGGGATGGCAACGGCAGATGGGAAATTAAAAAACCTTTGCCAAGCCCCTGGATTATTCCCTATAAAGACATCAAATTCTTATTAAAACTTTCACCGTTTAAACACACCGGTTTGTTCGCGGAACAAGCGGCGCAATGGGAGTGGATGTCGGAAAAAATTAACGGAAAACTTAAAATTCTAAACCTGTTTGGTTACACCGGAGGCGCGACAATGGTCTTAGCTAAAGCCGGCTGCGAGGTTACCCATGTGGATGCCAGCAAGCCGGCCATTACCTGGGCTAGTGCTAATGCTAAATTAAATAATTTACCCGCCGATTCGGTTAGGTGGATTTTAGATGACGCGGCAAAGTTTGTAAAACGGGAGTTAAAACGCGGGGTAAAATACCATGGCATTATTATGGATCCACCGGCTTTTGGCCATTCGCCCACCGGCAAAACCTGGAAGTTTAACCAGGACTTGCCTGGGCTTTTAACCGATTGCGCGCAGCTACTTTCTGACGATGCCAAATTTTTAATTATCAACGGCTATGCCACCAACTCTTCAGCTTTGGCTTTAAATAATATTTTAGAAGATTCTTTAAAAAATCACGCCGGCAAAATTGAATTCGGCGAACTATGTTTGAAACAAAAATCGGAACGTTTAATCTCCACCGGCATATTTGCCAGATGGGCAAAAACCTAGACAGTCCAACCCCGGGCGCCCGTCTATAAAAACAGACAACGCCTCTTTAATTTGGTATAATGTATATTGAAGTATACATTAGATAATTAATATCAAAACTTTATGACATTTGAACTGCCCAAACTTTCATACGACTACACTGCCCTGGAACCCTACATAGACGCCAAAACCATGGAGATCCATTATACCAAGCACCACCAGGCTTACGTGGACAAGTTAAACGCGGCGGTGGAAAAATACCCGGATCTGTCAGGCATGACCGTGGAAGATTTATTAAAAAACATCAAGACCCTGGCCGTGGATGAAAAGGACCGAACGGCCATCCAAAACACCGGCGGCGGGCACTATAACCACAGTTTTTTTTGGGAGATTATGTCGCCGGAAAAAGTTTTGGATAGCAGCCTGGCAGACAGCATTACCGAAACCTTCTTAAGCGTGGACGAATTCAAAAAGAAATTTACCGAAGCCGCAGTTGGCCGCTTTGGCAGCGGTTGGGCCTGGCTGGCCAAGAACGCCCAGGGCCAACTGGAAATTTATTCCACGGCTAACCAAGACTCCCCCATTATGCAGGGGCATACGCCCATAATCGGCCTGGATGTCTGGGAACACGCCTACTACCTTAAGTACCAAAACCGCCGCCCAGAATATATAGAAAACTGGTGGAAGACCATCAAATTTATCTAAACATAAGGAAAAGCCGAGGACCAAAATCCCCGGCTTTGTTTTAGTCAGCCGCGCAGGCCAGCTTTTTCTCCCCAGGCAGAATATCAAACCTGAGATAATTATAAAGCATCAGCTCATATGGTGAGACTGTCCTGTTCATACCCGATGCGGGAAAGGCTTCTGCCTGATGCGCCTTAATGAACAAACGGAAATCTTCCTGAACCTGCAGCATTTCCTTTTGCACCCAGGCACTCAGCCTGAATAATTCCCAACCGTCAGCCGCCGTCCACAGATCGCTGCACATCCAATCTCGTACGCACTTCCAGCCATAAAACGCGCGGTCAAACTCCCATTTTGCGCCCTCCAAATGGTAGTAATTTTGGCGAACCATGGATATATCGCCATCATTAATCATTAAGCGAACAGACATGGCACCGTAAAAAAACAATTGGTATTGCCTGACTACCAATTCCTTATCCATTTTGTCCCCCTTAAATTTAACTCTTTTAAAAATCCTCCTGGAATACCAAGAGGATTAATAATACATTTATTTTTTTACCGCTTTTACTTTTCTGGTACGGGGGGCGTTGTCCTGGCGCTTTCTTACATAATAAAGTTTAGCCTGGGTGACAATAGGGGCCTTCACTACTTCCAGCTTGGCAATATTGGGGGAATGCAGGGGGAAAATTCTTTCCACGCCTACGCCGCTGGCAATCTTGCGGACCATAAACGAGGCGTTCACGCCGCTGCCGCCTTTGCGGGCAATAACCAGGCCTTCAAAAATCTGGATGCGTTCCTTGCCGCCTTCTTTAATTTTATTGTGGACTTTTACGGTATTGCCCACACGGAATTCCGGAAGTTCGCGGACCTGGGTATCGGTAATGTGCTTGATTATATTCATAAGTTGTTTACAGTTTTAGAATGTAAATTAATTAGGACTTGTTTTAAATCTGGGGGATTATCACTCTCGGCTTCTATCCAGGTACCGTCCGGCAGCCGGACTTCTATCTTTTTAGCGTGCAAGAACTGGCGATGCAAGTCGGCTCTCTGTGTTTGCTTATTACCATAGAGCTCGTCACCAACTAAGGGATGGCCTATGCTTGCCATGTGGACCCGAATCTGATGGGTCCGTCCTGTGTGTAATTTTACCAGAATAAGGGTGCAGCCGTCAAGGCGCTCCAAAACCTGGTATTCGGTAACAGCCGGTTTGGCCTCAACCGGATTTTTAACCGTTTGTTTGCGAAAATCGCTCTTACTCTTGCCAATGGGCGTTTCTATAAAGTCGTGCTGCTTTTTTACCTCTCCCAAAACCAAGGCCAGATACTCTTTTTTAATTTTCCGTTCCGCAAAGGCATCCTTTAAAAATTCATACATTTCCGGGGTTTTGGCCACCAAAATGACGCCGCTGGTGTCTTTATCCAAACGGTGGACAATGCCGGGACGGTATTCTTCGCCCACAACGGCAATATCTTTGAAATTAAAAAGTAGCGCGCTGGCCAAAGTTTCGCCCTTAAAACCGGCGCCGGGATGCACGGTCATGCCCGCAGGCTTATCTATTATTAAAAGTCCCCGGTCGTTATATAAAACCTTTAAAGGAGTGTTGCTGGGCTTTAAGCTGTCATCCGGTTTGGCCGAGGGTTTATAGGTAATTTTATCATCCAGTCTCACTGCCAAATGGCTACTAACAATAATTTCGCCGTTAACTTCCACCAGGCCGCCTTCAATATCTTTTTGGATCTGACTACGACTAATCTGCGGCAATTGGTTTGCCAGAAATTTATCCAAACGGGTCTTCAAGTCTTCAACTATAAATTCGTGGGTCATAAAGTTAAACAAACAAATCCGGCCGTCTTTTTTTTGTCCTTTTATCTGCTTTCTTACTTCTAAAATCGGCGATATTCTTATGATGGCCGGTGGATAAAACTTTTGGCACACGCAAGTTTTTACCGCCGACCTTCCAGACTTCCGGTTTGGTATATTGAGGATATTCCAATTTTCCAGCGCTAAAAGATTCATTTTCTGTGGACTCTATTTTTCCCAAAATCCCCGGTCGCAGTCTCATAACCGCTTCACTTATCACCAAGGCCGGTAACTCCCCGCCCATTAACACGTAGTCGCCAATGGAGATTTCTTCGTCCACAAACTTGCGGATGCGTTCATCAAAACCTTCATAGCGGCCGCAGACAAAAACTAAATTATTGGCCTCTGACAGTCGTTGAGCCGTCTGTTGATTAAACTTTTTACCCTGCGGCGTTAATAAAATAACTTTGGATTTTTTGCTTTTTGCTTTCTTTATGGCTTTATGCAAAATATCCGGCCGCAATACCATCCCCACCCCGCCGCCATAAGGCCGGTCATCTACTGCCTGACGTTCGCCAATCCCAAACTGGCGCAAATTAACCGGCTTAATTTCTAATAAATTATTTAAAATCGCTTTTTTAAGTATGCCAAAACTGTCCGCAAAATTATTTATAAATTCCGGGAATAGGGTAATAATTTTAATGGAAAGCTTTTTATTCATATCTGTATTATAGCAAAACCCCGCCAATTGCGGGGTTTTACTTTTTCAAATCTCAATTTAAAGCTTGAAGTCATCGATGGCTTCGGCCATTGGGGCCGGAGCTCCGGCGTCCATGCCGCTGCTATGGTCCATAGAACCATGCTCGCGGCGCGGGCCGCGGTGAGAACCTTCCGGTTCATAAATCTTTAAGTTTACGCGGGCCTTGTGCTTGGCACCCACCACTCTAAGAAGAGTGCGGAGGGACTTGGCGGTCTGGCCCATGCGGCCAATAACCTGGCCCATGTCTTCCGGGTTCAAATGCAGCGTAATCAATACGCCCATTTCGTCAACCACGCGTTCGGTTTTAACATCGTCCGGGTGGTCAACCAAAGCCTTTACAACGTATTCTACGAATTCCTGATCTTTCTCCATAAAAGTATTAAAATTACATAATGTGCGAACTGCTTCGTCAAAACCTGAGCTTCTCGCTCGCCGTACGTGAAGTACGTCTCGCTTCGATGCTCGGTTTTTCCTCGCATTTCATCCCATTCCGTAATTTTATGTTTCTGATAGCATCTGATTTAGAGCTTCGACCTTTTATTTAGCCGCTATCTGCTTTTAGTATAATAAGATTCAAACTGCCTGTCAATTAAGCAGCAGGAGTTTCGGTGGGAGCTTCAGCAGGAACTTCCGGAGCGCTCGCAACAGGTGCTTCCACAACTACTTCAGGGGTAGCTTCCTTGTCCGCCGTAGCTTCCTTGTCTCCCGAAGTTTCAACGGAGGGGGAAGCGGAGGCGGATTCAACCTTAACTTCCATTTCAGCGGTAGCTTCGGCTACTTCCTCCTTCGTTAAAACTTCGGAGGACGAGTCAGCCGGAGTTTCAACAGCGGACGCTGGCTTTACTTCTTCTTTAACCGGCTCAACCGGCTTTTTGGGGGTATTAAAAGCACGAACTTTGGCGCCTTCTACTAATTTGTTAGTCACAAACAAGTTGTGCACAGTCGGGGACATTTCCACCCTCTGGCCAATCCAATAAGCGGCGCGTTCCTGTTTAATTTGAAATTTTTTGCTGCGGGGGTTGTAGCTGCCCAAAATTTCCGTGACTTTTTTGTTCACTGGTGCTTCTTTTTCGGCCACGACAATTCTAAAATCAGCCTGGTTCTTCTTGCCGGTACGTTGCAAACGAATAGTTAACATAGTAAATATTTAAAAAATAAAATATGGGTTCCATCTAAACAATCCGATGTTAAGCAGGTAATCGGACAGGTTTAAAAGGAGAACACTTGAGCGTGAACACATTGTAACATCTCAACTAATTTTAGTCAACAGTCCGTCTTCTTAGATGTCTTACATGCCGCCAAATATACAGGGAAATCAAAATGACAATAATAACTATTATAAGGACATCAAACTTTTGAAATTTAGTATGCAAGCTGCTCCAATTTTGTCCAAGTTTTACTCCAACATACCCCAGCACTAAACTCCACAAAAATGAACCAACAAATACGCTTAATAAAAACTTTTTAAAATTTTCTTCGGCAGTGCCGGCAAAAAAACCAATAAAGCTTCTCACTATCGGGAGCAGTTGGCCTATAAATACCGCAATGCTGCCAAACTTGGCAAAAAACTTTTCGGTACGGTTTAAGTCACTATGGGAGATTAAAATATATTTTCCATAATGTTCAACCAAAGGCCGCCCGCCTTTGTAACCTATCCAGTAAGCAATGGATGACCCCAGACAGCTGCCCAATCCGCCAATCAAGGCTAATAAAACCAAATTAAACCTGCCCGATGAAACCAAAAATCCCGCGAACGGCAAAATAACTTCGCTGGGAATGGGAACAGCCACGGTTTGCAAAGCCATCAAAAAACCCACCCCGGCATAACCAAGGCTGGAAATAATATGGATGATTAAATTTGTAACGGACGTAAGCAGGCTTGTCATTGAAAATTGTTAAATGAAAATTACTTTGCGTACTGTTTAGCTTGTTCGAGCTTAACTGACAATAGTTTACTAATGCCGTCATCCCCCATGGTCACGCCATAAAGCACGTTTGACTGGCCCATGGTTTCGCGGTTATGGGTAATGGTAATAAATTGGGTTTGATGCGCCAAAGTGGCCAAAATTTGCCCAAAACGGATGGTGTTGGCATCGTCCAAAGCCGCGTCCACCTCGTCCAGTACGACAAAAGGCGAAGGAAAGCATGTTAGTAGGCTGCATAATAATGCAATAGAGGTTAGCGCTCGCTCGCCGCCGGACAGGGCCTGGATGGACGCCAATTTTTTATTAGGCGGAGTGGCTTTAATATCTATGCCCAAAACATTATTTACGCCTTTTTCATATTTTTTGACAATTTTTTCTTCGGGTCTGATTTCATTATTCATTTCAATTGTGTCTTCCCCCTCCGCTAAAGCTTCGGGGGACAAGTCAGACCCAGCGGAATCTTCGGCTTTAAGCATGCTCAAATAAGCCCTACCCCCGTTAAACAGCACGCGGAAATAATATTCAAACTTTTCGTTAATTTTATGGAAGGCTTCGTTGAATTTAGTTTTAATATGTTCATCCAGTTCATCCATAACGTTCCGCAAATCGGCAATGCCTTTTCTTAAATCTTCCACCTGAGTAGTCAGGCTGGTGTGGCGGATTTCGGTTTCCTGGTACTCTTTAAGAGTTAATTCATCCATACCGCCAATCATATCTAATTGATTGCGTAATCTGTTAATTTTGCCTTCTAAATCGTCCGTGTTAGTAGCCGCCAAGGGCGCCCCTTGCATACTCGCCCACTCCTGCTGCCCTAAAATTCTGTGAATTTCTTCCTTTAAAACTTCCATTTGCGTGTCATATTTGGCCTTTTCCACGGAAAGCGCGGAAATTTTATCTTTTAATTTAGACAGCGCGTCCTGCTCATCACGGTAAGCACCCTCAGCCTCGCGCAAAGCCTTTTGCTTAATATTTTCTTCGGTCTGTTCGGTAGCAAACAACTGACCAACACGGGTAATTTCCACAGCGAGCTTATCAATTTCATTTTGAATATTTTTTTCTTCCACAATCATACTCTGCACAAAATCATCAAAGTTCGTGCTTTGGGCTTTTTTTAATTCCAGTTCCAAATGATGGCGGTCTTGCTCCGCGGTTTGTAATTCTTTAGATAAAAATTCCACGCTCAAAGTTGCGCGGGACAACTCCAATTCCTGCCGCTGCATCTCGGCCTGCAATTCTTCTTTTTTGCGCAAAATTTGCTGCAGCTCCTGCTGCGCGGTTTGCATATGAATTTGCGGGTTGCTAATAGTATTCTTAGCGGTTTGAGCAAAACTATTAAAGCTGTTTTTTAAGCCGTCAGCCATAAACTTAACCTGGCTAATGTCGGCCGCCTGCTGAAGACTCTGATAAAAATTTTGAAATGATGTTTCCACGCCCACTAACTCGCGGTCAAAAGCCACCCAGTCGATGTTTACCGGATGCTGAATAATATTGTAAATTTCGTCTAACTTTTTGTTGACTTCCGCCAAGGCATTTTGTCTTTGTAGAGATTGTTCACGCACCGCATTTTGCTCATCTTGAGCCGTGGTGATTTTACTCTGAATTTCCGCAATTTTTTGCTGTCGTTGATGCACTTCAACCTGAATACTATTGGCATCAGCAAAACCAACGGTTTTTTGGCTCTGCATTTTGCCGCGAACCATACTCAGGTCTTCCAACAATTTATTTTTTTGATTTTGCAAATGCTGCAACTCATCCTGAATTTTTTTAAAATTCGCGCTGCGCTGACCGCTTTGCGCCTCATACCCTTCCACCTGCTTGCGAAAGCCAAGCAACTTTTGCTCCAACAATTCTTTTTGCGCGTTTAACTGCTCAAGCTGAGTGGAATAATTATTGATAGCGGAAATGAGCATAGAGTAAGTATTGCCAAAAAGTTCCCGCTGATAAAGTTTTAATTCCTGCTCAAGTTCCGCGCGGGCTTCCATACGCTTAGCCTGCCGGCGCAAAGATTTTAACCGCGGCTCTATTTCCGCAATTAAATCTTCGGCCCGCATCAAATTCTGCGCGGTCTGTTCTAACCGCCGCAAAGTTTTTTCGCGTTTTATATAATAATTTTTTACGCCGCTGGCTTCATCCAACAAATTTTTAACTTCACTTGGACCGGCTAAAACCATTTGATCTATAGTCCCCTGACCAATTACGGTGTAACGCGAAGTGCCAATATTGCTCTTTAAAACTAAATCTACAACGTCTAAAAGCCGGACCTTATTGCCGTTAATTAAGTACTCGCTTTCGCCGCTGCGGTCAATGCGCCGGCCAATACTGACTTCAGCGGCATCTACCGGGATGCGGCGGTCGCGGTTGTCAAAAGTGGCAAAGACTTCGGCAAAGCCCATTTTGACTTTTTTTTCGCTGCCGGCAAAAATTACGTCCTGGCTTTGTTTGCCGCGGATAAGCTTAGCGCTTTGTTCTCCCAAGACCCACCTTAAAGAATCGGCCACATTACTCTTGCCGCTGCCATTCGGCCCGACAATGGCAATAATCCCCTGGGAAAATTCCATGGTGGCCTTACTGGCAAAAGATTTAAAGCCGTGGATTTCTAAACGTTTGAGGTACATTTACTTTTATTTTAACAGATAATATTGTATTATTGCTAAAGCCAAACCAGCAATCAGGAAAAACCATCCAAACACTTTTTTCTCCCAATTAGACATGTCAAAGGCTTTAGTATCTTTAGGAAAGTTACCTGTTAAGGTCCCAGCAGCATTTAACAAAATAGCCTCCTTTGGAGCCAATAAACCGTAAGAGGTACCTACCTTAACTTTTCTTTTGGTAAATATTAAATATAAACCGCTTATTATGAGCAATAACCCAATATATATTAAAGGATGTTTCAAGTATTTGGCCATATTTGACAGTTTTTGCATTTATGATAGTCTATATACATAGGTTCTCGGCCCGTGGTTTTTGCACCACAATTAGCGGAGAGCCTTTTTTATTGGGGAAATACAGAAATGAAGTATTTTTGATGATTCTTTTTCTTTTCCGTAATTTGAACCGTAAACTTTTCTCCATTTTTTGTTTCACCAATAAATCTATGGAGCGTATCTCCGGGTTTATTTGGGTTTTGCACAGTATATGGATCTGTTTTGCAATTTTTTATTAAATCCAATGCACAGGAATAAAATTTTAATCTTCTTACCTGATCCTGCCAATTTTTCTGATACAAATGTTGCCAAAAATAATCAATAAAAACTTTTTCCTTATTAAAATAAGCCGACCTTACATAGGGCTTTCTTTTTGTTCTGCGAAGCAGTTCCTTGTAAACTAATTTGGCTTTTACGTGGATTTCCCGAAAATCCGTACCAGCCAAAGTTAAAACTTTTGTTCGATAAGTTACCATTCATGTAAATCCCGGCTCCAAATACCGTCGCTTAATTATGATTAAAAAGTGTTTTGTTTCAAGGCGTCTTCCGCCGCGGACAACTCTGCTTCTTGTTTAGAAGGCCCTGTTCCCCGTCCAACCTCGGCTTTCCCCACAAAAGCGCCAACTACAAAAACTTTATTGTGGTCCGGGCCGGTCTCGCTGATGACGGCATAAGTCGGGGTTACGCCCTTTTTTTCCTGCACCAGTTCCTGCAGTTTGGATTTGGGATCTAAATACGAACCACCGCTAATGATGGCCGGCAGTTCAATTAAAATTTCGCGTTCAATAAAATTGGCAGTGGGTTCATAGCCCAAATCCAGATACATGGCGCCGAGTACCGCTTCTATACAATTGGCCAAAATTACCTGGCGCGCCCGGCCCATATCTTTGGCTTCACCGCGCGACATCAATAAAAACTGCTCAAAACCCAGGCGCTTGGCAATATCGGAAAGTTTTTTATAATTGACCAGGGCGCTGCGGAAGTTGGTCAGTTCGCCTTCGGGATGGGAATAATGTTTGTATAAATACTCGGTGGCCACCAGCTCCAACACGGCATCACCCAAAAATTCCAGCCGTTCGTTGTGGGGCAGGCCAAAACCGCGGTTTTCGTTAAGATAAGACCGGTGGGTAAAAGCTGAGAGGTATAAATTAGGGTCTTTTGTTGTAACCCCCAATATTTTTTCTAATTCCGGAATGTCTATGCTTGGCATGTATTTTGTATGTTAAGCCCTGTACCAGTCATCCCGATAAATCGGTACTCCGGTACAGGGCACATACCATTCGCTCTATCAATTATATGTCGCGCCTAGTAACAAACCTAGTGGCGCGCCATATACCTGAGCGGAGCGAATGGTATATGTCGCGCCTAGTAACAAACCTAGTGGCGCGCCATATACCTGAGCGGAGCGAATGGTATATGGTGGGCGGCGAAGGAATCGGACCTTCGACCCTTTCTACGTCAAAGAAATGCTCTACCACTGAGCTAGCCGCCCGTAATATTTTGTTTTAAATACCTGCCGGCGCCGTAAGATGTTCTGTTGCTTTTATGGTCTCCCCATGTTCCACCGGCGTAATCAACTGTAAGAACAAAAGCAGCAGCGCGGTATTAATAAAGGCGTTGAGCAGACCCAGCAGCAGCCAAATTAAGACATTAGCCACCACATTCGGTATCCATATAGTAGCAGAAAACGGCAAAGCTGTGAACTCCTCAAACAACAGGCGAAACAGCAATCTTAGTATGTAGATAATGGAGACGCCGACAAAAAAACCCACCAAATATATGGCCCCCAAAGCCACCACCAGGCCCAAAATTTGGGTCCAGCGGGACAGGAAAAAATCCGTGCCCAAATTCAGGGCCGCCTTGAGCTTTTGGCCGAACAAAATGACAAAATAAGTGGTAAAAATATTTACGGATGACACCGCAAACAGTATGGGCAAAAACAGCACCGCAGCCAGCGCCCACAGCAGAACCTGGACCTGCGGGTTACTGGTAATAAACAGCGGCGGTACAAACAGCCCCAAGCCCACCACCACAATTAAAGAACTGGTAAATAGGCTAATTTTAATAACCGGCCACAAAGTCCTGCGGCTTTTAGCCAGTTGTCCGGCCACTTCCGGAAATTTGGTTTTTAAGATTTTATCCACCACTAAAACCAGCATGACCCGGCACCAGTTGGTGACAATTAACCCCAACAGGGAAAAAATTAAAATAGAAAAACTTAAAGCCGCCAAAGCGCCGGGATGGCCCTGGAAAAAAACCAGCAGGTCCTTAACGCTGAAATTTTGGCTAATTTGCCGCGCCGGAATATTTTGGTACTGCAGGAAATCCAAATTAAAGCCGCCGGCTACAAACAGGCCCAATAACCAAAGGATTGGGTTTTTAAGGGTAATATGGTAGGCCTGACGGATGACGGAGGAATAGGAAAACATGTATTTGAGGCGCAGAAATTAATGGATATTGACGGAAATTTCTATGCGGCCGCTTCTACAACCTCTTCCGCCGGAGGAAGGGCATCTTCAAATTCCACGCGCTGTTTTTTTCCCGCCGGAATAATGTGTTTGACAATCTCGTGGAACGGCTCCTGCTCCAAAGTCTCTTCCTTAATCAGCCGCTGGGCTATGGTTTCCAAAACATCGCGATGTTTGGTTAAAACTTCCGTGGCCCGCACGTAGTTTTCTTTAATTATCCGGCTGACTTCCTCATCTATTTTTTTGGCAACTTCTTCGCTGTAATTGCGCTGTTCGGAAATATCACGGCCCAAAAAAATGTTGTCATGGTGCTCGCCAAAGGCAATTGGGCCAAGTTCACTCATGCCGTAAGCCATAACCAAACTGCGGGCCATGCTGGTGGCCACTTTAATGTCGTTGCTGGCGCCGGTGGTAATTTCCTTAAATACCAAACGTTCCGCGGCATTGCCGGCCAGCAAAGCGGCAATTTCATCCAAAAAGCTTTGCTTAGTGTGTAAGTGCTTGTCTTCAAACGGCAGCTTCATGGTGTAGCCGGCGGCACGGCCGCGGGAAATAATGGAAACTTTGTGCACCGGATCGGAAAATGGCAAAGCGCTGCCCACCAAAGCGTGGCCGCCTTCGTGATAGGCGGTAATAGCCTTTTCTTCCGTTGAAAGAATATGGCTTTTGCGCTGGGGGCCAATCATAACTTTTTCTATGGATTCCTTTAATTCCGCCTCGCCAATTTCTTTTTTGTTCTCGCGCGCTGCCATAATGGCGGCCTCGTTAATTAAATTGGCCAAATCCGCGCCGCTAAAACCCGGGGTGCGTTCGGCAATCACCCGCAAATTGGCATTTTGGGCCAGGGGCTTGTTTTTGGCATGGACTTCCAAAATGGCCTGGCGGTCTTTAATATCCGGCAAATCCAGGGTGACCTGGCGGTCAAAACGTCCGGGCCTAAGCAAAGCCGGATCCAAAACGTCCGGGCGGTTGGTGGCCGCCATAACAATTATGTTGGTGTCGGTTTCAAAACCGTCCATTTCCACCAAAATTTGGTTTAAAGTCTGCTCGCGCTCATCGTGCCCGCCGCCCAGGCCGGCTCCGCGCTGGCGACCCACGGCATCTATTTCGTCGATAAAAATAATGCAGGGCGCGTTCTTTTTGGCTTTTTTAAACAAATCTCTTACCCGCGCGGCGCCCACGCCCACAAACATCTCCACAAATTCGGAACCCGAAATATGGAAAAACGGCACGTTGGCTTCGCCGGCCACGGCGCGGCTAAGTAAAGTTTTGCCAACGCCGGGAGCGCCCAGCAGCAACACGCCTTTGGGAATTTTGGCGCCCAATTGCAAAAACTTTTGCGGGAACTTTAAAAATTCCACAATCTCATTTAATTCTTCCTTAGCTTCCTTGGCGCCGGCCACGTCGCTAAACTTAACTTTATTTTTACGCTCGTCGGAAAGTTTTACGCTGCTCTGGCCAAAACTCATGGCGCGATTGTTGCTGCCCTGCACCTGGCGCATCATCAAATAAATAAACAGCGAGATGGCCGCAAAGGTAATAATATAAGGCAACAGGTCCACCAGCAGGTTGGAAGCCGCGGACGAAGTTTTTTCCTGGATGTTTATGGCAGACAGCTTTGTTGGGTCAGCGCCAATACCCTTTAACTCGGTAACAGCATCGGTATTTTTGTCCACATTGGCCGTGTCCTGGGTGCTGGGATTTTTGAGCTGAGCCATCACCGTACCGTCAGCGTCGGAAATGGTCAGATCAGTAACATTGCCGGCGTTAATCTGGTTCTTAATTTCCGACAGCGAGACCGTGTTGACTTTGGTGTTATTGCTAAAGGCGGCAATCAGGCCGGTAACAAACAAAAAGATGATTAAAATGTAGATGATATTGCGGATGATTTTGCTCATAATATGTGTATAATAATGTATGTATTATATAGAATAATAGACGGCCGGGCAACAATAATATGGTGCCGGGGACAGGAATCGAACCTGCATGCCCTTTCGGGCGCTAGCTCCTAAAGCTAGTGCGGCTGCCGTTTCGCCACCCCGGCGTGTTTGCACTTTATTATACCAGTTACCTGCCCTCTTGACAAGTTCCTTATTTTCTGCTATAATGGAATGTAAAAAAATAAATAACCTTGCTTCTCCTTGTGGTGAGGAAAACCGTCTAAAACCACCACATTTAGGCGGTTTTTCTCTTCATGAGCCATAAAAAGCGCTTGAAGATTGATCTTTAACAACTTAGAAATACAAATTCCGGCCAGAAATGGCCAAGAAAGAGGTAAAGTATGGCCGATAACCAGAATGGCCAACAGAACAAGGGGAACCAGGGGAAAAAGAATAAGGACGGTAACAAGAAGAAGTTTGGAGTCATCGTTGAAGGACCCCGGCATAAGCTGTTCGTCCATGTCACGGCTGCTCCATTTCCCGATGGCGAATACGTCGGAATTTTCGGCGGCAGCCAAAAAATCCCCACCAGGTGGGGAATTCCCGACCCGAATGACAGTACCAAGCAGCTCAAGGTTAAAATCCAGGGGGGAGAAGGCTCATGTGAGAACCTTGACATGACGCCGCACAAAGATATTACCGTACTCGCCATTAAAGTCAGGGACGGCCAGCAATGGCTAATTTTCTCCTGTCCAATCCCCGAACTAACGGAAGAATCAGCCAAGCTCGCGAAAAAAGACAAAAAGAAAATCAAACGTTTTGAGATTGATCCCTGTGAGGATCGGCTCGAAACGCACGACCTGACAACCGACAACTACCACAGCAAAGTTCTGATCCTGACTTGCAAAAATAAGGACGAGAAAAAGGAAGCCGCGAAAATTTCTTATGACAGCGACGTTCCGGTAAAGCTCGTTGATGTAACTGACGGAGCTAATACGGAAATCGCGGTCGACGCTATGCACGCCACCATCTTGGTGCCGGCTAGCGGAACCAAAAAAATCAAAGTTATGTTCAGGGGCCTGGCGGTAAGCAACACGTTTACCCGCGAGGATACCGAAGACAAACTTTGCAACTGCATTCGCTTCAAATAGGAGATATACAATGACAGACGCACCGGCAACACCAACGCCTACTACCGGTCAAGCCGCGGCTACTAAGATAGTGGAAACGGTCACCGGAAAAACGACAGAAAAATTTTGGGAATGGGTATTCCCTGTTCTCGCCGATCTTGGCATTGGCGGCGCCTTCCACTACTTTGGAAAAAAGCATTTGGAAGGCAAACTCAGCGCACTCGATAAACAAAAACTCGAGGAAGCGCGAGAGCTGCACGCCGCCGGCAAAAAAGACGAGGCTCGCAATGTCATCCAGGCCCACATTGGTGGATTTGGCTTCAATGATGAGTACATCGTCTGGTCCACCACCCTGCGCGTGTTATTCGCCGGGGTACTAACCTCTCAGCAGAGAGCAGTCTTTTGTGCCTTCCTTAAAGGCATGACCGCGCGGGAAAACGAAAAATTTCGCAAAATGTTCTCGGTAGAAAAGGACGATGACCTGCGTGACGTCAACCTCCTGCGTTTTGCCCAGCTTCCGCTAAACGAAATGCGGGCGACTCTCCGTGGCTCCGGCACTTACCGGATGACCACATGGGATCACATGGATGCCGGGGCAAAAAAACTCGCGGTAAAACTGCGACCGCATTACAACAGACTTCAACAAGAATTCTTTGGCCGCCTGTCAGGCACCCACAATCCAGACCCAACCACCACTAACCAAACTGCTCGACGCAGAGAGATTCTGCTGGGAAAATGGTTTACATTCCGCTGGTAAGGAGAATACGACGATGAATCACTGGCAGACACTTCTGACTTTCGGCCCTATGTGGGTCGGTAACAAAGCCCTCCAGCTGTTCGGCTGGATGGGCAACCGGGTGGATGAAATCCGCTCCTACCTCAAAAGGCTCCAATGGATTGGCGGCCTTGGAATAGTCGCCGGGATCCTTATCTCGGCCATATCATTCCAAATCCACAACGAAATCGGCATTACGATCGGCCGCTACGTTAGCGCGCTGGCCGGACTCTTTGCCGCATTCTGCCTCATGAGTATTTGGATCCGATTGGCGGCCATCGCCATTCCGGCGAGCAAGGTGGCAAGCGGCGGCACGGTAATTGTGAACCAGGCGGTAAAGTTCGTTCCTGGTGCATCACAGGTTTCCATAACCAACGTGATCGATGACGAGACTACAAAGAACATCCTGCGCGAAGTTATGTCAGTCTTCGCCTGGATTATGTTCGTGGTGATGTATATCTCCGTCATTCCGGCCTACCGCAACGTACTACTTTTCATCGGCTGCGTCATCATGGCCACCTTTATCGGGATGGCCACGTACGGATGGGCCCCGGAAAACAAGTTCCATATCCAGGAAAAGTTTTCCGTCCTCGCCGCTATCATGCTGCTCTGCAGCACCCTGTGGCTTATCGCCCCGTTCGTCATTCCGCAAGGAGTCAGCGACCGGTACGATTTGCTGCAGGCCAAGCAGGCGGCGAACCACAAAATCGTCGAGGGCTACCAAAAGGATATCGCCACCGCTAACGCAAGACGAGAAACCTTAGCAAGACAGCCAAAGCTCTCTAATGACGAGCAAGAAGAATTAGACGACATTAATCAGCGGATTGACAACATGACATCGCTGAAGCGTCTTAACTCGCCTGATCAACAAGAAGTAGACCCTTCCGGGTTCTTCACCGGCCTACCGGTGGGGAAAACAACTTTCGCAGTTATAGCCGTACTGGCCATATTTGGCCTGTGCATCAAGAGAAAATAAGGAAAAAATGGCCCACACAACTACGATAACAACGATCCCGACGGCAACGTCGGCATCGACCACAACTTCTGCCCCCGCAAAAAAGGGCTGGAGCTTCAACATCAGACTCGCCTACGTCGCTTCGCTGGCCGTGATCTTGTTCATTGTCTATACGGTAGCCGATAAAAAAGGCTGGATTGAGGGAGGCTACAGTGAGCTCTCTCATCCGACTGACACCAGAAAACGAGAAGTCAAGGAGGCGATCGTAAAGCGGCAAGAAATTGAGACGAAAAGCATCCCCGAACGTATCATCAATGACGGGGATGACTCAGCGATTACCGATTTCAATAAAGCCGAGGGAGCTAAATATCGGCGACTAAATTTATTGGAAGGTGGCGGTGAAAACAAAACACCTCCATCATCTTCCACGGCAACTCGAGAACCAATACGCACCTTCGCCCTGCTCGACCCCAGCAAAAAAGCTTACCAGCTGGATGCGCGGGAAGAATGGCGGGAATTGGATGTCACGGCTGTAGCCAATGACCGCATCTACATCAAGACAGACCCTTCCTTTAGAGTCTGCTCGGCGGACGCGGATCCCTGTGCTGACGGCAACGGCTTACACCTACCCGCCGCTGGCAATGACAAGTATCACCCCACTTGGTACCCTTTCGGAGATGGCGCGTATTACGCGCTCATCGGCCGCTGGGGATCGGACGGACAACCATTCAGCATCGGCACTGAATACTCGGGAATAATTCCTGCAAGTGCTGACGGCAAAAAGCTCCAGGTTATGGCGAACGTTCAGGCACAGCCCCAGACCCTGGCGCCAAACACCGGTGGTCACAGGATCACCGAAATTACAATTCAATAGGAGGGAGCTATGCAACGAGCAAGAGCTCCTACCCTGTACCACAAAGGGTACAGGGTAAACTTAAAACGAGACAACCAACCGGTCGTCTCGTTTTTTCTTTGGTCTAAACTTTATTTACATTGCTTATTCCAATCGGACTCGCCGAAGTCAATGTATTGGTTACCACCTGGACAATGGTGAAAGCTAAAATTACAATCAATAAACCAATTATGGCATTCGTTAAAGCCTTGCGGCCTTTTTCAGCCTGCTCCTCGTTGCCTCCGGCGGTCATATACTGGAAGCCGCCAATAATAATAAAGATTACCGCAATAATGCCGGACAGCGTCAAAATAATATTTAAAATCGTTTTGATTAAACCGGAAAGCGTGCTTTGGCTGGCCAAACCCCCGCTAAACGGCGAGTTGGGAATGCACAACCCGTTTTTCATGGTATAGCCGTTGGAAGTATCACAAATTGGGTTAGAGCCTCCGGAACTATTAGTTGTGCCGGAAACCGTACATAAGCCTGTGGCAGAATCGCAGCTATTGCCATTACTGCAAGTCACGCCGCCACATAAGTTACCCGCGCCGCTGGTGCCGGGCAGCGCGCAAACCCCATTAGAGCAATTTCCCGAGGTACAGGACGGGCTGGACACGCATGGGGAGCCATCAACCAGTTTGGTCACGTTGGTGCTGCCGCAATCCGCCGTGTCGCTGGTGAACTGGGACATAGCGCAACATTCCTCGTAGGTATTATTATTATCCACACAATCATTAAAACTGCTATAAGTCGCGGCCAAAGCGACCCTGGCCGCCAAACCTAACATTAAAACCGCGGCCAAAACCGACAGCGCGATAAATTTTGTATGCCTGTGTTGCATTTTTTTAGGCTAACCCGTTCCCCACCAAGTTTACAATCACATTAATAATCACGTAAGACAAAATAATTATAACCACGCCAATAATGGCATTAGTCAGCGTTTTTTGGCCGGCTTCCGCGCTCTCGGCGTTGCCGCCGGCGGTTAAATACCGGTAGCCGCCAATAATTATAAAGAACACGGCCACAATCCCGGCGAACATTAACATTATGTTAATAATCTGGATGGCAAACTGGGAAGCGGTTGTGGCGCCAGTAAGCGGACTGCTGAAACCAAACGACTCCTGGATGCCGCTTAGGCCGCTGGAAACCTGATTTTGAGCAAAAACAAAGGCCGGGATAGTTAAACCCGCAATTATGCCTCCCAAATATTTTAACCACTGTTTGATTTTCATAAACTTAGCAAAATAATATTTAAAATGTTAGCTTGCCAAGTTTTCCTACGCCCCGGCTGTGTACACGTTTGCGCCAAGGCGTAGGAAAAGCTTTTTATAGTCCGGTGCCGCTGGTGCCGCCTCCCGTGTTGGTGACCAAGTTGGAGATGACGTTAACAATGACATAAGACAAAATGATGATGACAATACCAATAACGGCATTGATGACGGTTTGCCTGCCCGCTTCCGCGCTTTCGGCATTGCCGGCGGAAAAAATATAGCGGAACCCGCCGATAATTAAGAACAACACCGCAATTAAGCCGGCCAAAGCCAGCATCCAGTTAATAACGGTGACAATGAGTCCGGTAACCGAGGTTCCGGCAGAACAGTTTACGCCGTTAATGCCGCCGGCGCCGCAGGATGGTAAAGTCAAAGCCGCAACGCTTAAAGGAGCAACGCACAAAATGACAGCCAAAATTATTTCGGCAGTTTTTAGGAAATCAATTTTATTTACTTTGTTTACTATTTGTTTCAATCTGTTCACCCCCTTCCATGGGGAAACTCTTAAGGAGTTTTAGTGGCTAATTGTATTATACTACATTTCCGGAATTCTTCCTACTACTGGCCGCCGTTAACATTGTTTAACCCGCCAACCGACTGCTGCTGGACCGGCGTCAAAACGGTGGATTGCGCCGAAGCATTATTAACCGTGGTGTTTATGGAATTATTAGGGCTGCTGCTGTTGCTTGTACTTGTACTGCCGGTCACCGTACTAACCACAATTTTTACAATAGTGGCGGCCAAAACCACCACCACCAGGCCAATTAGGGCGTTGGTCAAGGTCTTGCGGCCACGTTCGGCCTGTTCGTCGTTGCCGCGGGAAGTTATTAACTGGAAGCCGCCAATAATAATAAAGATTACGGCTACGGCGCCGGTAAAGCCGAATAAAATATTTAAAACCGCGGTCAATAAATCCCCGGCGCTGCAATAGACAGTCACTTGCGTGGCCGGGTTGACGGTATTGACGCTGGAGGTACTAATATTGGAAGGATTAATGTTAAACAGATTGGTAAAGCTGCTACAGGTGGTGGCATGGGCAAAAGACAGGGGCAAAAACACGCCTGCCGCAAAAATTAATGCTAAAAATAGTTTGGCGATTTTATTTTTCATATCATTGGGAAGTGCTTTGGGTGGTGGTGCTAACGTTGGTAATGTTGGCCTGCAATAAATTTTCCACTATGGCTATCATGCTAAAAGAAAGTATAGCCACCACCAGGCCAATGACCGCCCAGGTAATGGTTTTTTTGGCGCCTTCATAGGATTCCTGGTTGCCCTGGGCCGTAATCATCTTAAAGCCGCCAATCATAATAAACAGCACGGCAAAAATTCCAATAATCCCCAGTATCCATTTTATAATTAAAAGCATGAAAGTGGTAAAGTCGCCGGTGGGGAGAGGATTATACAAACAGTTGGGGGTTCCCGGGGGAGCAGTGGCGCAATTGGTGGCAGGGGTGGTCGGATTAACAGGTGTAGCAGGTGTGGTTGGATTTGTTGGGCTTGCTGGTGTGGTTGGAATTGTAACAGTTTGTGCGTAAGCCGCTCGTAACCCTAATCCAAAAAATACCAACAAAGCCACGATTATTATTTTCGTTGTTTTTATTTTCATTGACACGTCGTATAATTTTGTATGGTTAAATAAGTGGTGGGGTTACTAAGTTTAATAGGACATTTAGACATCAGTAGCGTATTGACTAGCGTATTCACTATCAGGAACGCGGCTAGCACCAAAACAAATCCTATTATAGCGTCAATAACCCCTGTTTGCGCTTTTTTTACGGCTTCCTGGTTGCCCTGGGAAATGACCATTTTAAACCCGCCAATAATAATCTGCAACACCGCGTAAATACCGGCCAGGGAAATTAACAAATTAATCAGGCGCGCCACCAGGTAAAAAAAATCGTTGACCGTGCACGGAGCGGTGGACGCCGTGGAATAACCGCCACACGGGATAATGGTAAAAGCCCGGGCCAGCATGGGCGCGGACAATAACAATAAACCACCCACAACCGCCATTATTACAAAAGTTTTTTGTTTCTTCATGGAAGACTCTTTGTTTCAAGTATATCACAAAGGGAACCATTGTGGAACACAATGGTTCCCTTTGTTCGCCTATTGCTGGGTAAGCGTAGTAGCCTGTTGCTGGGCCTGTTGCATGGCCGACTGCACGGTTTGGTGGTTTAAAATCACGCCATCTATGGCCTGGCCGAAAATATTATCCATTTGCACCTGGTCGGGCCGGTAAAAATCCTGGGCCGTTAAATTGGCATGGGCAAACACTCCCAAATTGGGATCCTGAATTTGGACGCTAATTAGGTCCAAACGCGAAGCCGGCACCTGGGCCGAGGCATAATATTTGTCCAATTCCGGTTTGCTGATTAAAAATTTTAGGAAATCCCAGTCCACCTGCGGGTATTGGCTCTGCTTGCTGACCACTTCTCCCCAATAGTTGGCAAAGTTGACGCTGGGGTTGCTTAAGGTCGGCTGGGGCACCGGGGCGACATCAAAATTTAGGTTGGGTGATTTCTGCAATATAGTAGCGCGGGTATAGGAATAGCTGAACAAAAAGGCGGCCCGGCCATTGGCAAAGGCATCTATGGAATAATCGCTTTGCGCGTTCCAGTTGTAGTTGGGCGAACTGGGATTGGCAAAGGAAGTATAATAATTTAATGCCGTTTCTCCCGGATTAACAGTGGTGCCATTTTGGTTTACCGTCTGGTCAAACTCCGGCGTGGTCCCGTCGGAAGAGTAAGGTACGGCGCCGTCCTGCAGCATAAACAGGTATAAAATATCCACGGCCCGGTTAACGTTGGCATTGGTGCCCATTGCGACCCCGCTGCGGGTAAAATAGCCGGCGCTGTTTTGCTGGCGGATCTTTTGCACGTCGGCCGAAAGCTGATCCCAGGTTTGCGGCGGCGTGGCAATGCCGGCCGTACCCAGCAAATCTTTATTATAATAAAGCCCCAGGGAATCCACGGACAGCGGTACGCCGTAAACCTGCTGATTTTTGGTAAAATCCTGGGTGGCCACCGTAACAAAAGTATTTTTAAAATCCGTAAAATTTATTATGGATGGCGGCGCGGAAGTGGCTTTATCCAAATACTGCGGCAGCCAGGAATTGTTGATGGCAAAAATATCCGGGCCGGTGCCGGCAGCCAGGGCCTGCAATAGGTCGCTTGGGTAGTTATTAATATTGCTGGCGTCTTCCTGGGTATAAACAATATGCACATTGGGATGCAACTTTTCGTAATCGGCAATCAGCGGGGTAATATTTTGGCTGGTGTTGAAAGGATCCCAAAAAGTTAAAGTCACCGGGCCGGTGGGATAAGCCGAAGCTGCCGGAGTTGCGGACTTTTTGGCGGTTAAAGCCACAACCAAGACAATTAAAATTAACAAGCCAGCCGCGCCGCCAATAATAAAGATAGTTTTTTTGTCCATTTTATTTAAACTTTTAAGTTTTTTAAATAATTACCAAAATCCTCATGTAAGTCTTCGTGCTTTAGCCCATACTCCAACACAGTTTTTAAATATTCCAACTTGTTG
>CAIVSE010000015.1 GCA_903908535.1 Candidatus Doudnabacteria bacterium | reverse complement strand
CCTCGCTGGCTGCGGCCGCTCCGGACCATCCGAGAGTCGTCTCGACAAATCCTTGCAACGGAACCGCGCGATTTGAAGTCCAAAACGCAATTTGGGTGACTTTTTCCAAAAACATAGACCCAAAGAGCATTCTTGAGGAAAATTTCGTACTCAAGATCGGCGGCCCAACAGGACCGGAAGTGTCGGGGACAACTAACTGCACAAAAAACTGCGCCGGCTTTATACCAAAGCACGAACTGAATCCCAGTACGGTTTACTACGCCCAAATCAGCGGCGCCAAAGATTTAGACGGCAACGCAATGGCAAATCCGTACAGCTGGTACTTTGTAACGCGCAGCGTTATTACGACGTACCCGCCATGGCACTAATATGTACAAAACAAAAGCCTGCTTGATTTTATCCGAGCAGGCTGTTTTTTATATTAATTTTATTTGCATGTACAAATCCTATAAGGCCCACCGGGCGTTACGTTGTCCATCTGCGCAAAAGTGGTATCATCCGGACATTTGGGACAACTCCCGGGCACTATTACTCCGTAAACTCCGATACCGCCGCTCACTGAATGGCAAGGAGTATCTGTTTGAGAAGATAAAGTCGGGCACTTGGTGCTTTTGGTAACGCAGCAATAAACCCCATCTGTTCCGCCCGAGCAACTGCTTCCGGTAAGGGGACTTTTGACGGCAACGCCCACTGAACACGTATAACAATCACCATTTGACCCATATATGCCGAGCGTCCCGCTGCTTGTACACGACGAACCGTAAGTGTGGCTTTCCATAAGATTAAAACCTCCTCCGGGCACATTTATTTTCGGCAAATTTATTTTTCCAGTTTGGGCCAAACCGATAGTAATAAAAACGCCGGCTAAAATTATAAGCGGCACTATCTGGCCGATACCCCATCTTTTTTGCTGCTTAGGGCCGGTCGAATTTTGTTGTTGCTCCATATTTTTCTGTTATTAATTATCTTTTATCCATTATACGCCACAAAGAAAAAATTACGAGCTCTCATTTGTCCTTTTTGTTAAAATCTAAATCTTAATATAAAAAAGGGGCGTGCATTTGCGACACCCCTATTGGCTTTAAAAAAGAAATTCAGAAAATATGTCCGCGGACTTTAAGTTAGCGATCCGGTCCGCGCTGGAAATTGTGCTTTCCCCCGTGCCGTTCGTCGTGCCTGTCCATCTTGGCCTTGTGCAGACCGTCGAAGCTAGCCAAAGCCATAAGCACTTCGGAGTTTACCTCGGGATACTCGGCATCGGAAATCCATCCGCCCGAATCTGCCTGATTGTCGACGAGGAAATCGCCGGCCAGAACAAGAGCGTTTCTCAAATCTCTGCCCTCTCCCTTGACGGCATCCAAACCAAGGACTATGTAAGCCGTTGTTTGGTAATCCCCGTCAGCCCAGGAACCGTCCGCCCCTTGATTAGCAAGCAAGGCATCGCGGTATTGTTTGATGGTTGGCTGGAATCCGCCGACCTCGTCCAGGGCCCATAGCAATGAGCCGTAAGACAAATCAGTGAGATCTCCTATGCCGGGATAAACAACCCCGACCCAGTCAGCAGAGCGGCGTATCAATTCTTTGGCCATGGCGCGCGCGTAGTCTTTAAACCCAGTGGCATAGGCTGCCCGTATTTGAGCCGCCGTGTCCCAGCCGGCAAGAGAATAGCGATTGGTAATCAGCCGCGCCACGTTTGCTTCGGCGGTAAAGTTGTCTGTAACAACCTTATACCACTTCTTTGCCACGTCGGCGTACGATTTGTCTCTGCTGTCCTGGGAAAGCCTGACCAGGAATTCGACATCCTG
>CAIVSE010000014.1 GCA_903908535.1 Candidatus Doudnabacteria bacterium | reverse complement strand
GGTTCAGCAAAGACAAATTTAAACGGCAAATTTTGGATTTTGTAAATAATTTGAAACGATGAAAATCGCCATAGACTTAAGAAGCCTTAGCAGCGGACATCTTAGCGGTGTAGAAAACTACATTACCGGACTTTTGGAGCACCTCCTGCCCCTGGACAAAAAAAATAATTACCGGCTGTTTTACAATTCCTGGGGCCATAAAGGCCTGCCGGATTTCCATTTTATCAATTCCACTATAAAAAAAACCGGCGTACCCAACAAATTATTGAATGCCGCGCTCAAGCTGCATTTAACTTCACTGGAAAAATTTACCGGCGACATTGACTGTCTGTTCATGCCCAATTTCAACCAGTTTAATATTAGGCCCCAAACCAAACTGGCCATTACCGTGCATGATTTATCACCGGTGGTCACGCCGGAATTTTACGACGTTAAAAGGAGGGTTTGGCATAAGTTTTTGAATTATAAAAAATCCCTGGAGCGGGCAGATATTATTTTCGCGGTTTCTGAATATACCAAATACGATCTGCAAAGGCTGTTTAACGTGCCGGAAAGCAAGATTAAAGTCACTTACCCAGGCCTGAACGCCGTCCGCGACTTGCCCGACGGATCGCTTAAGGACGCGCGCAACCGTTATAGACTGCCGGGCAATTTTATTTTGTTTTTGAGCACCGTGGAGCCGCGAAAAAATCTGGACAACCTGGTTGAGGCTTTTGAGCTTGTGGACAGCACCGCGCATCTGGTGGTGGCCGGCCGGCCCGGCTGGAAGGACGCCTCTATTTTTAGGGCGCTTAGGAATTCTAAAAAATCTGCTAAAATACATTATATAGGTTATGTGCCGGAAGACGATAAACCCAAAATTATAAAGCTGGCCCGCGCAGTCTGCTACCCGAGTTTTTATGAGGGCTTTGGCTTTGTGCCGCTGGAAGCCCTTGCTGCCGGCGTGCCGGTGGTGGCTTCGGCGGTTACGGCCATCCCGGAGGTTATACAGGGAGCCGGCCTGCTAATTAATCCCTACAATATCGGGGAGATGAAAAAAGCTTTGGAAGAAATTTTGAATAATGAGCCTTTAAGGGCAATATTAATTGAGAAAGGCAAACGCCGCGCGGCGGAATTCGGCTGGAGTAAAACGGCGGAACGCGTTTTGGAAGGTTTAAACAGCCTATGAATATTGGCATAGACATGCGCATGGCGGGGACCAGACACGGCGGCATTGGCCGCTACGCTTTTGAAATTACCAAACACATTTTGGAGCAGGATGCAGCCAATAATTATGTTTTGTTTTTCAGCCATGGGCTTTCCGATAAAACTGACGTTGATTTTTTTTCCAGGTTCCCCAATACCAGAATTTTGATGAGCAGAGCCCGGCATTATTCTTTTGCCGAACAAACCTCGTTTTTGCGCTTGCTCAACAGGCAGAACCTGGATTTGGTCCACTTTCCCAATTTCAATGCGCCCATATTGTACAAACGGCCGTTTGTGGTCACCATACATGATATGGTCCACCATAAATTGGGCGGCGCCAAAACCAGCCACGCCCTGCATTTTTGGGCTTACCAAAAAGTTATGTTTGCCGCGGCTAAAAATTCCAAACGCATTATTACCGTGTCTGAGGTTTCCAAAACAGACATCCATGAAGTCTTAAATATCACTCCGGCGAAAATAGAAGTCATTTATGAAGGGCCGACTTTAAATCCGGCGGTGCACAAGGATTATGCTGAGCGGGTAAAAAAACAATATCTCCTGCATAACCCCTACTTTTTATTTGTGGGCGTGCTTGAGCGAAAAAAGAACCTGGTAAATTTAACGCGCGGTTTTGATATTTTTTTAAAAAAGTATAAGCTCAATATGGATTTGGTTATTGCCGGCAAGCCCGACCGCAATGCCCCGGAAATTCCCCATCACGCCATGGATATTTTAAACCGCGACCGCCTGGTATTTACCGGTTATGTGGAAGACCGCGAGCTGGCCGCCCTTTACGCCGGGGCTTACGCTTACGCCAATGCTTCGCCGTTTGAGGGCTTTGGCCTGCCCGGCGTGGAAGCCATGCAGTTCGGCCTGCCTTTGGTGGTGGCCAATACCCCGGTGTTTAACGAGATTTATGATGACGCGGCTTTGTATTTTAATCCGGCTGACGTTAACGATATTGGGGAAAAAATGCATTTGCTGGCCCGCGACCGGCAATTTTACCAACAGGTGCAAAAGCACAGCCTGGAGCGGGGAAAATTATTTGACTGGAAAGATACGGCTAAAAAAACTTTGGAAGTTTATTATAAAGTCAACGGGGAAAAAATATGAAAATTCTTTTGGTTGGCGGCGGCAGTGGCGGCAGCGTTTCGCCCCTGCTGGCCGTGGCCCAAACAATTAAACAGCAGCATCCGGAGGCGGAGTTTTTGTTTGTGGGCGGCAAGCATGGCCCGGAACGCGGCATGGCCGAAACCGCCGGCATAAAATTTGTCGCCATTTCCGCCGGCCGGTTGCGCCGCTATTTTAGCCTGGAAAATTTTATAGATCCGTTCCTGTCCGTGACGGGGTTATTCCAGGCCAAAGACATTATCCGGCAGTTTAAGCCTAATTGCGTTTTTGGCGCCGGCAGTTTTGTGCAGGTGCCGGTGATGTGGGCGGCGGCCTGGGCTAAAATTCCCATCGTCATCCACCAGCAGGACGTAAAGCCCAGTTTGGCCAACAAACTTTGCGCGCCTTTTGCCGCCAAAATTACCGTGACATTTGAAACCTCATTAAGGGATTTTCCGGCCTCCATGGGTTTGTTTTACCGGCGCGGCGACAGCGGGAAGATTATCCATACCGGCAACCCTTTCCGCCGGGAATTAGCCGCGGCTGATAAGGATGAGGCAAAAAAGTTTTTTCATCTGACTGATGAGCTGCCGGTGATGTTGGTGACCACCGGCGGCACGGGCGCGGCCGCGCTAAACGATATGGTAGTAAAATCCCTGCCGTATTTAACCAAAATTGTGCAGGTTATCCACCAAACCGGCAAAGGCAAAGGCGGCGCTAATAGTCCAGCAGTTCAGCAATCCGGCAATTATCATCCTTATGAATTTATTATCAACATGGGCGGGGCTTACGCCGTTGCCGACTTAGTCCTTTGCCGCGCCGGCGTGTCCACAATCACCGAGTTGTCAAGCTTGGGGAAAATGGCTATAATAGTCCCAATTCCCGGCAGCCACCAGGAGTACAATGCCCGTCTTTTGGAAGACCAGGTCGCCGCGTTCGTCATCGACCAAAAAGATTTGGACTATCGGACCCTGCCGCACCTTATCCGTAAACTTTTGTTTAAATATCAGACCCAGCTGGGGGTAATCCGCCAAATGCAAAACATTATGCCCCACGACGCCGCGCAAAAAATCTCGGATATCATCATTAATCTTTGCCAATGAACCCTATCCACCGCCCAACTTTAGGCCTGGCCCTTTCCGGCAGCGGCAACCGGACCTCATTTTATATTGGTCTTTTGGAAGGCCTGACCGAAGCCGGCGTGCCCATAGACTACATTTCCGCGTCTTCCGGCGGCTCTTTGGTGGCCGCGGCCTATGCCTGCGGCAAGTTGGAGGAGTTAAAAACCATGCTGCTGGAAATTAACGGCGGGAATTTTAAGCAGTTTGTGGCCCGCGGCAGGAACAAAGGCGGATTATATTCCCTGGACCGGTTTGAAGAAGAGCTGCGCCGCATTACCGGCGGCCAGACGTTTGAACAGCTCAAAATCAAAATTAGTTTTGACGCTGTGGATATAGAAAACGGCGAGCGGATTGTCTTGTGTATGGGCGATATTGCCCGCGCCGCGCGTATTTCCTGCACCGTTCCGGGCGTTTTTGAGCCGGTGCAGTGGGGCAGCCGCATTCTGGTGGACGGCGGCCTGCTGTCCACCATCCCGTTGGACGGCCTGCGTAATTTTAATCCCGATATCACGGTAGGCATCCATATGCGCGGCACCAAATACCTGTTTACCGACTCCCAACTGACTTTTAAAAAAATCGTCAACATTTTTAAAACCATTTTGTTCGTGGATGAAATCGGGGCGGCGCTGCATTATTTATTTAAGAATGAAAATGAAGAAGATGAGTTTGTTATGGAAAACCCCGGAATTTTTTCCGTCCTGGGAAAAAGCATGGACCTGGCCATCGCCGAAAGCAAAAAAAACCAGGCCGAAGACTTAAGCTGCGACCTGTTTATAGACCCCGGTCTGCCAACCCTGGACCAGACCAAATTCATGCAGTTCAGCCCTTACTATGAGTGGGGCCGGGAAAAAGCGGAGGAATATTTGCCGGAAATAAAAAGGTTGATTTTGGAAAAAGAAAAGCAAAAATCCCTGGAAATTATATGATGGATTTAAACAGCGTAAATAAAATTTATTTCGTGGGCATTGGCGGTATCGGCATGTCGGCGGCGGCGGGTATGGCTGCGGCCGCGGATTTTGAGGTTTTGGGCAGCGACAGCAAGCAGGTTTACGCCCCGGCCAAAGACGTTTTGGATTTCCATAAAATTATTTATCAGGTCGGTTATGCTGAACAAAACATCATCAACGCCAGGGCTGATGTTTACATTTTGTCCGCCGGCGAGGACTTAAATAATCCGGAAGTTAAATATATTTACGACCATAATTTGCCGCATGCTTCGTTCGCGGAACTGGTTTATAATCTCTACCGCGACAAGCTAAGGATTGTAGTCACGGGCACGCATGGAAAATCCACCACCACGGGCTTAATGGGGCATGTGTTAAAAAATATTGACGACAGTTCTTTTTTGACAGGGGCGGTTCTAAAGAATTATGACAGCAATTTTTTTGTCGGCGACGGCCATTACGCGGTTTTGGAAGGGGATGAATACAAAGCCGAATTTGATGATCCGATACCAAAATTCCACTATTATAAGCCGGATATTTTGGTACTGACTAACCTGGAATACGACCATCCTGACTTATTCGCCAGTTTTGCGGATTATGAAAACGAATTTGATG
>CAIVSE010000013.1 GCA_903908535.1 Candidatus Doudnabacteria bacterium | reverse complement strand
TACATCAAAGACCAGGAAACGCAGGAAGAGGGCAGCGAGAACGGATCGTTCTAATCATTAATAATTAACCACGGATGGCTTCTATCGTCTTTGAGACGATACTACTCATCAAGCCACCCGCTTGTCGGGTGGTGTCTAACTAAAAAATGGCGTTCGCTGGTTTGAAACAGCGAACGCTGATCGTGTGGGCAGCGGGAAGTTTTTGGCAGGTGCCAGGTTTAGGCGTAAGTAGCCATGGCTTCGGCCAGCTCGTCCCAGTTGTCTTTGAGTTTCCAGATAATCTGGCCTTTGGCGATGTAATCGGCCAAGGCCAAATGGTCTTGCCGGTACTGCGGCGTCTCAATGTGCAGGGCGCTGCAAACCGGCAGCGGCAGGTCTTCCAGGTGTCGAGCAGGGTAGGGCCGAGGTCTGTGTTGCACAAAGTCCGTCTTTCCATGAGCTTCTCTCCTTTACACCGTAATCGGCAGTTCCCGGTCGGCCAGGGAGTGGACCTTAAAGGCCGGAACATCGTCCTTGAGCAGGTCGATCAAGGTCAGCGCCTTGAGCATAGACATCTTATCAATATCCGGAATAATCTGATACATCCTATTTGAGCCTCCTTATTGCTGGATTTTTTTCCGGCTTTTTGGTATAATATTTGAGCAAATCAAATGATTTTTGCCCGGGTGGCGAAATGGCAGACGCATCACCTTGAGGTGGTGACGACCGCAAGGTCATGGGAGTTCGACTCTCCCCTCGGGCACCATTAGTTTTAGTCCATTAGTTATGTGTGGTATAATCTACTTATGGACAAGGACTATAAATTTGTTAAAACCCAGGCCACTAGGTTAAGGAAGTTGGGATTAAGTTATGGCGAAATTAGCCGTAAACTTCAGGTCTCCAAAAGCACCTTAAGCTTTTGGTTAAAAGAGGTGGAGCTGGAGCCGGAACAAAAGAAAAGGCTGTATACCAAACAAACTTTTATTCTCAATTCCGGGCCGCAGAGTCAAAAAAATAGGAGGATTAGGGAAGTTGATGCTATAATAAAATCAGCTGCCGCTGAAATAGAAACCCCAATTTCCTTAAACGCTTACCGTCTTTTTGGCACGGCGTTATACTGGGCAGAGGGCAGCAAGAGTCAGATGTTCGACATGACCAATTCCGACCCCAATTTAATTTTATTTTGGGTAACTTGGCTGGATAAAATTTTTAAAATTCCCGCTGCATCTCTCAAAGCCACATTGAATATATATCCGCAGCAGAATGAAAATGACCTAAAAAGATTCTGGTCCGACTTAACCGGTATCCCCGTGGAAAATTTTAGAAAAAGTTATGTAAAGCCTCTAAGTAAGAATTATAAAAAGAATAATTTATATTATGGGACCATTAGGATTGGTGTTCCTAAAAGTACAAATTTGAGGCATAGGGTTTATGCCTGGCAAATGATAATATTAAAAAGTATTGCGCCTAAGGTAGAATTAACCGAGCGGAGGTGGAAAAAACTACGCGCGGTTGTCAAACCCGTCAATTTAAACTAAAATTTAGTAACTTGGGCTGGTAGCTCAGCTGGTAGCAGCACTCGCCTCTTAAGCGAATGGTCGTGGGTTCGAATCCCACCCAGCCCACCAAAATATGCTTTCCATCTTTTTAGGGCCGGATGAATTTACCAAAAAACAGCGCATACAGGCTTTGGCGGAACAACAAAAAGCCGAGGCTGTTTTTTTAATCCAGCCGGAAGGCCTGCCAATGGGGGAATTGCTCGGCCAGGATTTGTTTGCCGCCAAAAAGATTTTTATTATGCAGGAAGCAATAAAACTTATTGATGGACAGAATTTGGGCCAGTTGGTTAACAGCATGAATCAAATTATCTTAATAGAGGAAAAAATAGACAAGCGCAGTACCTTTAATAAAAGTTTGTTTGCCAATAAGGCCATTACCATAAAAGATTTCGCGTTGCCGCATGGGCAGGATTTAAATAAATGGATAATTAACAGAGTAAAAGAGCTGGGCGGCGAAATTGCCAACACGGGGGCGGAAGCCCTGGCAGTGAACTTGGGCCGCGACCAGGCCAAAGAAACCAAATTTGGCGGCAAAGTGGTGGAGGTGCAGGAAATTTACACGCTGTTTGACGCGGACAATGAAATTTTAAAATTGCTGGCCTACAGTAACGGAGCGGAAATATCCCCGCAAATGGTCATGGATTTAGTTCCCGCCCAAAAAGAAGCTGACGTGTTTAGTTTAACCAATGCCATTGGTGAAAATAACCGGCCGCGGGCCTATGAACTGATGGAAATTTTTTTGCAGGCAGAAAATGCGGCCGACGAAAAAGGTAAAATTATCCAGCTCAACGCTTTGCTTTGTGAGCAGTTCCGCAACGTGGCTATGGTCCAGGATTTTTCCGGCAATGGAATCCCCGAAAGCCAAATTTTGGAAAAAACCGGCTGGAAGAGCGGCCGGCTGTTCGTAATGAAAAAGCTGGCCGGCAAATTTGCGCCTAAAAAAGTTTTAGATGTCTTAAACAAATTAAGCCTGCTGGACGAGGAATTAAAAACCTCATCCACGCCTCCCAGAGTTTTATTGGATTTGATTTTTAGCCAATTATGACCTTGGTGAAATAAAATTTTCCGCATATTGTAGTAACCTGTATAACTACACTTGGCTTAGTTTAAGCCTAATCTTTAATCCTTCACATCGTTTATGGAGATACCCACACAACCCTTAACATTTTGGCAAAAAACTAAATTTTACCTGAAAAACCATAAAAAAGCCGCGATTACAGTAGTGATTATTATTGTCGTAGTCGGCGGTTATTTAATTTATAAGGGTAAAAGCGGCGCCACCACGGTTTCTTACGTAACTGCCGCGGTCCAGCAGGGCACCATAACCAGTTCGGTTTCCGGTACCGGCCAAATGGCGGCTTCCAGTGATATTAATATTACCCCGCAGGGCAGCGGTTTGATTACCGCCGTGGACGTTACGGAAGGCCAGAGTGTTAAGGCCGGCCAAACGTTGGTGGCTTTGGATGAAACCAGTGCCCAAAACCAAATTAATTCCGCCAAGGCGGCTTTGGCTTCGGCCCAGGCCAGTTATGATAGTTTAATGTCCGGAGCTACCAGCCAGCAGCTGGAGCTGTCAAATTTAAGCGTGCAGTCGGCCCAGCAGTCGCTGACCAATGCCCAGACTAACTATGTCCAGGTTCAGCAGCAGCAAACATTGGCTGTGGCCAAAGCCTACCAAAATCTTTTGACTGACAATTTACAGGCTGTGCCCAGCGGCACCCAAAGCAGCGGTACTGTGACCATTAGTGGCGGTTACACCGCAACCACAGAAGGCTCTTACACTATTACCTTGTATCAGGCCGGCGATGGCCTGCATTATACATCTGCTGGTTTAGGTAGTGGAACCGGCCCGCTTAATGCTGGTTTGGCCCAGCCTATTGGTAACGGTCTATACGTGACATTTAGTACTAGCGGTAATTTTTCTCCGGGTACTGTGTGGACTATTAACTTGCCCAACCCCGAGTCTTCCAGTTATACTAACGATTTAAATTCCTATACCTCCGCCCAACAGAGCCAAACACAGGCTCTGGCTTCGGCCCAACAGCAAATAGACAGCGCGCAAAACCAGTTGCAACAGGCCCAAACCCAGGCCAGCGTTACCACAGCCCCGCCCACGGACGCCAGCGTAGAGTCGGCCAAAGCCCAAATCCAGTCGGCCCAGGTGACTTTGCAAAACGCCGAAACCTCTTACCAGGATAATATTGTCACCGCGCCGTTTGACGGCGTGGTTGCCACTTTAACCGCCCAGCTGGGCCAGCAGGCCGGCAGCGGCTCGGCACTTGGCACCATGATTACCAACCAGCAGTTGGCGCAAATTACCTTAAATGAAGTTGATGCGGCCAAGGTAGCGGTAGGCCAAAAAGTTACCCTGACGTTTTCGGCACTGCCCAGTTTGAGTTTGACCGGCGAGGTAGCGGAGGTTTCCGCCGCCGGCACTGTGACGCAAAATGTGGTGAATTTTACCGTAAAAATTGCCCTGGACGAGCAAAATCCCCAGGTTAAGCCGGGCATGAGCGTTTCAGCAAATATTATCACGGCCGCGCACCAGGACATTTTAATGGTGCCCAGCGCGGCTGTAAAAACTTCGGGCAGCCAAAGCTACGTGCAAATTTTAGTGAATGGCAAGCCCCAACAAATTACGGTAACCGCAGGCCTATCCAACAATACCGATACCGAAATTTCCGGTAATATTAAGGCCGGCCAGCAGGTAGTGACCCAAACAATTACTTCCACGACTGCCAAGGCGGCTACCACCCAAACTAATCTTCTCCAGGGCTTAACCGGCGGCGCGGCCCGAGCCGGCGCCGGCGCGGCAGGCGGAGCAACCTTTATCCGAACTGGCGGTGGCGGATAAATAAAATTATCTATGATTGAATGTAAAGACATCACAAAGGTTTATAAAACCGGTGACGAAGAAACTGTAGTCTTAAAGGGCGTAACGTTTACCATTAAAGACGGCGAATTTGTGGCCATTATGGGTCC
>CAIVSE010000012.1 GCA_903908535.1 Candidatus Doudnabacteria bacterium | reverse complement strand
CGATAAGCAAGTTTGTGCAGTGTGCGGAGCGCCGATATCCGTCGCCTGGGGAGGCCATTGGAAAATCAGTCAGTACATTTTACGCTGCACAAAAAATATAGAGCATACCGGAGTCGTCCGGCCATTTGTGCCGGATGCTTTCGAGGAAATCGATAGGAGGGAAAGAAAAGCTATGACCACAGCACTAAGTACACATCGAATGACCGCGCTCTCCCAGGTGAGGGCTTCGCAGATCGTCGAGAGCCTTTGGGGTAAAGCTACCGCGATCGACAAATTAAAGGCCGTGATGATCTGCGTCGATTACGGCCTTAATCCCCTGGCAAAACATTTGTTTTTAATTCCTTACGACGAGAAGGAAAACGGTAAGGTTATCGGGACAAAATGGGAGATAGTTTACGGGATAAAGGCCAAGCGGCTGATTGCCTACCGGCGCGGGCCGTTCTCCTATGCCGATAACACGCCGCGGATTATGACCGCTGAAGAAGAAATGCGGATTTACGGCAGCGCGGACCCGAACAAATTACGCGCAATTACAATTCTCGTTGACGACAAGGGCGGCAAATATCCCGGTTGGGGGGAATGGAACAAAGTAAAAGTTTGGGATAACAAAGAATCCCCGAACAATCCGAAGGGATCGGAAAAGGGAAACTCTCAGGCAAATATGGCGCTGATCCGGTCCGAAGCAAACGCGCTGGAGCGGTTCGCACCGGGTGAAATGCCGCCTTCAGGCGATACCATCGACGCGGATTTCGAAGAATTGCCGCCGAACACGGGAGAAATTATCGCAGATCAACTCACCGGCGAAATCAAAGAAAAGCCGCCGGTCAAGGCTGCGGAGCCGCCGAAAGCCGCTGCCGCCGCGCCGCCGGTGAATCAAACGGAAAGCGATATCATGTTCGACGCGCTGCCGTCTGCCAGCAAACTCGAAGTACCCTGGGTACTTTCAACGATCGCGGAATTGCGGAAAAACGGCTGCCCCGATGTAACGCCGGAATTATTACAGTCACGGTTTATAATTACGTACCAGATTGACGATCCCGGTAAAACCATGAAAGAGGCGTTATCCAAGTTGGACGCCGTGGCCGCTAAAAACTTCTGCGACTGGCTCCAGGCTCTTGAAGGTAAATATCCAACCAGGGCGTAAGTCAGATGGCAATGAGTATAACGATTATTCCGCGTTTACAGATTAGGAGCATGTCCGTGCGGCGTGAGCCAGCTCCGCCGCCGGGCCCGCTGGAAGTTTGCCCGCAATGTAATGTGCAGTGGAAAAAACATAAATTCTGCGACTCCTGCGGCATTGCCATTGGAGACGGCCACTTAGAAAACAAACTTTATCCGCGCGGGGGAAACCAGGTTTGCCGCTGGTGTATGGTGCATGGTTACACAAAACGCATGTCAAGCTCAGAATATACCGGCTGAAGTCCGAGAAGGATAGATTTAATGGCCAATCCCCAACTTGAAGATGGATATACTGCCGTGACTAATGAAATTATGGATGCACTAATGCGAACTAATTTCTCGGCCTATGAGCGCCGAATCTTGGACTGTGTGCTACGCAAAACTTATGGATGGCATAAGAAGACCGACCGGATCAGCTATTCACAATTTGAAGAGGCTACAAAAATTGACCGGCGGCATATTAGTAGGGCCTTAACTTCATTAAAACAAAGGAATTTTTTAACTTGTACTGGCTCTGGTTATGCCCTCGAATACGGATTACAAAAAGACTACGAAAAATG
>CAIVSE010000011.1 GCA_903908535.1 Candidatus Doudnabacteria bacterium | reverse complement strand
TTAAACTTTTCGTCATAGCCTATCCAATCTAGGCTGTCTGAAAAACAAAAACAAAAATGTAGGCTGATTTTCAAAATAAAAATCAACAAAAGATAGTTTTTAGGTAGTTAATTCTACCGTAAGAAAAGTTTAAAGTGTAGTTTGACATAGATTGGAATGCAGACGCTTTCTCCCAGGTGTTATCCTCGGGAAGGCCTGAAATAGCTATAGTATTGCCCATTGCCAATGGTTTAGGGATTAACCCGCACCTTTTACGGAGCGGGACCTATTAATCCCTGTATCATTGGCGATGAGTAGTCGTGATAGTTCGGGTATCGAGCCCCAAAACGGCCCTTTAATTTAACTTTATTGGCCCAGTATTGGGGCTTTTGTTATGGCTAAAATTAATATATTGGCAAACTCCTTCGTTATTTCCGTTACGGTTTTACTCGTCGTACTCAAAGTACGCCTCGTAAAATCCGCCGGAAATGCCTCGGATTTCGCTCAATCTATTTGCTATTCTTATAAAAATTGTTTTAGTATCTGAATTTTTAGGCTTCGTGATTTGCAGCTTATTGCGTTTTTTTATATTTGCTCTATAATACCTGTACGGAAATATTATTTTTTGTTTTTATGCTTAGCCAAGAATTTGTTGAAGAAATGAAGGAAGAGTTGTTAGCCAGCAAATCCCGCCTGGAGCAGGAGTTGGCCGGCTTGCCTGAACACGTAGTTATGGGCGACGACCTGGAAGCCAACGAAGATGAAGTCGGCCCGGACGAGGCCAATGCTGACGAGCGCGCGATTATTGAGGCTGACCTAAAAAAAATTGATAAAGCCCTGGCTAAAATAGAAGACGGCAGCTATGGCACGAACGATGACGGCCGGGAAATTTCCGAAGCCAGACTTCGGGCCCTGCCCTGGGCTGACCAAGTCCTGTAAAATTTAAAATTATTGGTGCCATGATTCCCGAAACTTCCCCCACAACGCGATCCCATAAATTATTGAACGAAAGATTACAACTAAAATCTTTTGTTCTTTTTTTCCTGGTGGCCGTGGGCATTGCCGCGGACCAGCTTATTAAATATTTAGTGTTCGCCGGTAAAATATTGCCGTCACGGCTAATCCGCTTCCGCAATTATCAGTTTGCGTTTTCCATTGCCATGCCGGTATGGTTAATTTATGTTTTCTATGTCATTGTGCTGGCCGCGGCATTTTATTATCTGGGCCAAAGATTTGAGCGGGTTGGAAAAATAGAACTAATTGGCTGGACCCTGCTGCTGGCCGGCGGCTTATCAAACATTGGCGAGCGTTTAGTTTTGGGCTATGTGCGCGATTACCTTTTAATTTTTAACGGGATTCTTAATCTCGCGGATTTGTTTATCATTGCTGGAATCCTAATATTATTTTTTAAACAGTTAAATTAATTGTATCACGGGAGGCGAATTCACTTCGCCGTAGGTGATTCATTGGAAAGGTGAGGCAGGGAGTGAAGCGACCGATGGAGAGGAAAAACCTCTTCTAATAAGGGTTTTCCTCTTCATTATCATTTATGGTTAGTAAAGTTTTTTCCGCCGCCGTTATTGGGCTGGATGCCGCGATTATAGAAGTCGAGGCCGGCGTTAACAATGGCCTGCCGTTCACCATAATTGTCGGTTTGCCGGATACGGCCATCCAGGAAAGCAAGGAGCGCGTAAAAACGGCCATTAAGAATTCAGAATGCAACTACCCTTATACCAGGGTCAGTGTTAATTTGGCGCCGGCAGACGTGCCCAAGCTCGGCACGCATTTTGATTTGCCCATTGCCCTGGCTATTTTATTGGCTTCCGACCAGCTGGAGTTTAACCCAAAAGATAAATTATTTTTGGGTGAATTGTCGTTAGACGGTGGTTTGCGCGCGGTACCGGGAGTTTTGGCCGTGACCTTAAGAGCCAGGGAACTGGGTTTTAAAGAGCTTTTTGTGCCCGCGGCCAATGCCGGTGAAGCGGCTTTGGTGGACGGCATTAATATTTTTGGCGTTAAAACTTTGACCGATTTAATTAAACATTTGTCCGGAGTTGCCAGTTTGGAGCCGGCCTCGGCCAGTCAGCCCGGACTTTTGCTGCAAAATGTGGCGCCGGCTTTGGATATGTCTGATATTGCCGGCCAGGAACAGGCCAAGCGGGCGCTTTTAATTGCGGCCAGCGGCAGCCACAATGTCCTGCTTAGCGGCCCGCCCGGCAGCGGCAAAACTTTGTTGGCCCGGGCCATGGCCGGCATTTTACCGAATTTGCGTTTGGAAGAAGCCCTGGAGCTGACAAAAATTTACAGTATTGCCGGCAAACTCAAGGAAAGTCTGGTGACCAGCCGGCCGGTGCGCCATCCGCACCATACCACCTCCAGCGTGGCTTTGGTGGGCGGCGGCAGTATACCACGGCCCGGGGAAATTACTTTGGCCCACCGCGGAATTTTATTTTTAGATGAATTCCCCGAGTTTCCGCGCGGCGTGCTGGAAAGCCTGCGCCAGCCACTGGAAGACAGTGTAGTCACCATTTCCCGCGTCAGCGGCACATTTACTTTTCCGGCCAAGTTTACTTTGGTGGCCGCGCAGAACCCGTGCCCCTGCGGCTACCTGGGCGACCCGGCCAAACGCTGCAGTTGCCCGCAGTCGCAAATCTTAAAATACCAAAAAAAAATTTCCGGACCCCTTTTGGACCGCATAGATTTGCACGTGGACGTGCCGCGCCTGCCTTACGAAAAAATGCAGGAACAGGCAGCCTGCCAGACTTCCGCTGACATCAAAGTCAGAGTGGAGGCGGCGCGCCAAATCCAGCGCGAGCGTTTTAACAGCACCAAGACCAACAGCGAAATGGATTTGCGGGAAATTAAAAAGTTTTGCGCCTTGGCGACCGGAGAACGGCAGTTGCTCCGGCAGGTTATGGGACGTTATAATTTTTCCGGCCGCAGCCTCCATCGGATTTTAAAAGTAGCCCGCACCATTGCGGATTTGGTCGGAGAAAGCCAAATTAGCGCCGCCCATTTGGCCGAAGCCGTGCAGTACCGGCCAAAAAACGAATAGCTGGCCAGAATTCCCGCACCGTGCGGAAATTCTGGTTCTTTGAACTAAAGTGTTATAATATATACTGAAGTATATATTCTTAACTCCTCGGCTCGCTTTCCCGACAAGTCGGGAAGACTCGCCTGCGTCGTGAATAATGCCATGAAGAAAGTCCGCAAAGCCGTAATTCCTGCCGCGGGTTTTGGCACCCGCTTTTTGCCGGCCACCAAAGCCCAGCCCAAAGAAATGCTGCCCGTGGTGGACAAGCCCATTATTCAGTATGTGGTGGAAGATGCCGTCAGCGCCGGCATTGAGGACATCATCATCGTCACCGGCTGGAGCAAGCGCAGCATAGAGGATCACTTTGATTATCCTTTTGAACTGGAAAAGCGGCTGGAACAGGCCGGTAAGGAAAAAGAACTGGAAGAAATCCGGCGCATCGCGGAGTTAGCCAATTTTTATTACGTCCGCCAAAAAGGGCCGCTGGGCAATGCCACGCCCATTTGGAACGCCCGCGAAATTGTAGGTAATGAGCCGTTTATTGTTTTATGGGGCGATGAGTTTATGGACAGTACTCCAACCCGCTGTCAGCAATTGGTTAAAGCTTACCAGGAGCGACAGGCTTGCGCGACCTTGGCCAGCATAAGAAAAAGTTCACCCGAGGACTATAACCGTTATGGTTATGCTGATGGCCATGAACTGAAACCGGGAGTTTTACAGATTGAGCAGTTTGTGGAAAAGCCCGGGCCGGGAAAAACTAAGTCTGACTACGCGGTTATGGGCGGCGCGGTTTACGAGCCGGAAATGTTTAATGCCATTGAAGAAGCTATGGCGCGCTTAGAAAAAGAAAATGCGCCCAAAAATACTCATAGAGAGCTGGTTTATGTGGACGCGGTTAATGTTTTGCTGGAGCGACAAAAATTGTGTTTGGCTTGGGAAATTACCGGCGCGAAATATTATGACTGCGGCAACAAGTTGGAATATTTAAAAACT
>CAIVSE010000010.1 GCA_903908535.1 Candidatus Doudnabacteria bacterium | reverse complement strand
GATTAGCCGAAATGCTAAGAAAATAGACAGCAATCATAAAACAACTGCCAAAAGTAGCACCGGCAGCTCCTAAATAAATGTCCCACAATAAGCCGAAACCCGAACCCCAAATTTTAGAAGCTATAAATCCAATTACAGCGCCGTAAATTATTACATATCCCACGACCATAAAATTTATCATTATAAAGACCCTACCATTAAGCCGTACCAAGGGTAAAAGCATTACAGCTTGCATTTATGAGGTTTTTGGCCTATTTTTGAGTTCATTGAATTTGGTAAGTCGTTAGGGTAAAAACCATTAATCAGTATTGTTGGTTTTTTTGGAGAATAGTGTATTATTCAGGTTAAGGAGTAAGAATGGCTTAAAAGACAAATAATTTATGATCAATTTTTTTGGCAGTCTCGCTTGGTGGGAAATTCTGTTAATGCTAATTGGCGTTATAGCTATTTTTGACGTTATCCTCGAGCTGTTTTCTACTTTTGGCGACCACACCAAAAAGCGTTCAGTTACAGAAAACCACCCCGTTGATTCGGAAGAATTTATCCAGGCCATTGCCCGGCTTTCCAACTCGCCTATTGAGGAAGGCGAAGACGTAAAAATATTAAACAACGGCGACAATTTTTTAGCAGCCCTGCTGGAGGCTATACGCAATGCGCGGCAAACAATAAATTTTACTACCTATATTTGGAAAGAAGGAATTATGAGCAAGGCTATTTTTGAGGCTCTGCTTGAACGCGCTAAAGCGGGAGTGGAAGTTAGGCTCCTCCTGGACGGGTTTGGGGGATTTTTCGCTTCATATAAAAGAATGGGCAGACTTAAACTCGCCGGAGGCCGTGTTGAACACTTTCGCCTGGCCCGCTTTGGCAAGCTTTCCCGATTACACAGACGGAACCACAGGAGAGCCATTGTTATAGACGGTGAGATTGGCTTTACCGGCGGCATGGCCGTGGCTGACCACTGGCTGGGTAACGCACGTAATGAAAAAGAATGGCGGGATATGATGTTTGAAGTCCGTGGCCATATGGCCAAGAGTTTGCAAGCCGCATTTGCCCAATTATGGGCCACTACTAACGGGGAGATTCTGGAGGGCAGTAAATTTTACCCGGCTTTTGCTCCTGCCGAGCAGACAGGCCCTCTCTGTAAATATGTCAGCATTGCCAGCTCCCCGGCTTCCGATACCCAGCCACTGACTAAATTTTTTTGGTTGTCCATCGCCTCGGCCAGAAAAAAGATTTATTTAAATTCCTCATACGTTGTTCCGGACGACCATATAAGGCACGCCCTTATGGACAGGGCCCGGGCCGGGGTAGATGTGCGTTTACTGGTACCCAACAACAAGACTGATGCCAAGCCAATCCGCTTAGCCAGCCACTTTTATTTTCAAAAATACCTGAAAGCCGGGGTAAAAATTTATGAATACCAGCCCACCATGATCCACAGCAAAGTCCTTATTATAGATGATATATGGTCTGTTATTGGCTCGTCCAACATGGACATCCGCTCTGTTGAACTTAATGAAGAAAATGTTTTAGGTATAAGCAACCCGAGGTTTGCCCAAGAATTAGGCGCGGTTTTTTTAAGCGATCAGCAAAAAGCACAGCAAATTACCCTTGAACAGTGGCAAAAAAGAGGGCCTTTGGAAAGACTCGGTGAGATGCTGTTCGTGCGGTTTATAAAACAGTACTAAGAAATTTCAATATCGGCCCATATGGGCTTATGGTCTGATACATAAATATTTTTTTCTACTCCGGATTTGGTTATCGGCAGGCAATCCGTATAAATGTGGTCAAGCTTCATTTTTAATAAACCGCTTTTCATAGTATAGCTCTGGGGTTTACAAAAATGCTTAAAGCCCATATTTAGCATATTTTTATGGAGATGCTTTGCCTGATTAGAGTAAAAAATAGGCATACCTCTTGCGACAGTCCGAAACGGGATTGTGTTAAAGTCACCCCCAATGATAATATTTTGCCCGTAATCCTCTTTCAGTCTTATCAGGCACTCGTTTAACTGGTGCATTCTTTGTTTTGGGTTAAGGCGGGTATCTAGGTGTATATTACACACCGTAATATTTACTCCGGCTATTTTAATGCCGGCGGCCAAAGCAATTCTCGTCTGTAGTAAAAAAGGCAACTTATATCCGGGAAGCTGGATTGAGAGAGTTTTTTTTATAGGAAAGCGGCTTAGGATGGCTAGCCCATGAGTGCCGGAATTTTTAAGCTTCCGCGCAGGTTCATAAACAAAATGGAAACCTAAGTGACGGGCAATAGTTTCCGCGCGACAAATTTTTTCCGCCTGGTGGAATTCTATTTCCTGCAGCAATATAACATCCGCGGTAGAAAGATTTTTGTCGTGGGCAAAAACTTCAGCAATTTCCTTGGTATTTTTCCCCGAGTGGACATTAAAACTTACCAAGCGAATAGATTTTTTTTGAGGGCTGGCCATAAATGGAAGTGTCTATTGACTTAGGGTTGGCAGGTCTGTAGGAACCAAAATTATTGGCTGTGTGGCTCGGTTCAGAACCAAGCCTTTAGGGGTATTATAAGGGGTTTTGGGCGATTTTACCAGAGGCGTTTTGACGCACCTCGGTAGGGTCTTTGAACCATTATTAGACATAGTTAGACAGTACAGTAGAGGAGTGGTCCCGTGTCTAACTTTGCTTTTATATAGGTCTTTATCTGCCCCGCCCTCACATTTGGGTACTTGCTTTTTAAAATTCTGGATGTATAATTAAAATGTCCTTAAAACGACGAGCAGTCATTTTAAGCAGCATAAATAGCCATTTTTTGAAATGTTTTCTGCCTGAGAGAACACCCCTTGGGGTGCTTAGGCGAATGACAAACCTCAAAAAGTGGAGTACGATGGATAACTTCCATCTGCTCTTCTTTTTTTTGGTTTGTCCACAAACTGATAAGAGCAGTCGGGAATATCCATCCCGACTGTTTTTATTAATTAAGGGCTTTTGCCCGGAAAGCATTAAAAATATGCTCGACAACAAACTTCGAGTAGAGTACGTACCCATCGGTCAGTTAAAACCGGCCGACTACAACCCTCGCAAGTGGGACAAGGAAACAACCAAACAATTAACAGAGAGTTTAGAGCAATACGGGCTGGTTGACCCTATAGTGGTCAACGGCGCTGAAAACCGGCTGAACGTGGTCATTGGTGGCCACTTCCGCCTGCATGTGGCCAAGCTGCTTGGTTACAAAGACATGCCGGTGGTATACATCAACATCCCGGATTTGGAAAAAGAAAAAGCTTTAAATTTAAGACTTAATAAAAACGTCGGTGAGTTTGATTTTGAGATCCTGAAAGACTTTGACGAAAACCTGCTGGCCGGAATCGGTTTTAGCAGCGAGGAATTAGATGAGATATTCGATCTCGGCGAAACGCCGGAAGTTTTTGACTTGGCTACGGAACTAAAAAAGCTGGACATCCACAATATTAAGGTAAAAAAGGGAGATGTCTATGAAATAGCTGGCTGCCGCATAATGAACGGCGATAGTACCGTGGAAGCCGACGTCTTAAAATTGATGAACGGTCAGAAGGCCGACATGTGCTTAACGGATCCTCCGTATATACTCGATTATCTTCACGGTAAAAAGAAAAAAGAAGCTACTAAGGGTTTTGGACTAAAACGCGACCGGACGTATCTGGGCACTACAGAATTGCCGGAAAATTTTACCGACCTTTGGATGGCTAATATAGCTAAAATCCAAAAGCCGGATTTTTCCATTATAGTTTACGAAAATCCAAAGAACTTGCGGATCATTTGGAACGCTCTTGAACAGTATTGGAAATATCGAAATACCATAATTTGGCATTTACCTAATCGTGTCCAGGGTTTTGCGGCTAAATATAAATTTTTCAATAAATGGGATTTCGCTATGGTTGGTACTTCCGGCCAGGTTCGCCTAAATGACGAACCGGAAAGCGACGCTCTGCTGCAGGAAGAATATGAGTCAGCCCTATTTGCCACCTCTGGTAAACCGCACTGGGAATCTTATGCCAAGGGTAAGAAGTACTGTCCAACCGACTTTATTGACTACAAGGCCTCGGATGCCAAATCTTCCGGGCAGGGGATTATTTTCGGTACCAAGCCGGTAGAAATTTTAATTCCCTATCTTAAAGTCTTAACAAAACGTGATGATTTAATTATCGAACCCTTTGGCGGTTCCGGTTCCACGGCCGCCGCGGCTATTAAAATGAAGCGTCGCTGTTATCTTATGGAAAAGTCTAATGTTTACATGGAAGTCATCTTAAAACGTTTGGAAAAATTAACCGGTCAGAAAGCGAGGCTGGTATGACCCGCGCCAATCCGCAACAGAAAAAACAGAAAGAAGCCGTGGTGGAGCAGCTTAAAAAGATTCCGATTATTCAAATTGCGGTAGAAAAATGTGGTATCAGCCGCGCCATATATTACGTCTGGCGTAAACAGGATCCGGAGTTTGCCAAAGCCGCTGACCAAGCCCTCTCCGATGGTGTGCTGTTTATTAATGACCTGTCGGAAGGACAGTTAATTAGCCTGATTAAAGACCAAGATATCCAGTCCATCCGTTTTTGGTTGACTCACCGGCATCCGGCTTACGCGGCAAAACTTCAGGTGGAGGCAAATATCAACGGCATCGAAGAGCCGCTTTCTACCGAACAGCAGCGGTTTGTGGAGCGAGCCGTAAAGCAATTTAGTCTGCGGCCCAAGGCGGATAAAAAGAAAGGGTAATAAGATGAATAAAAAACTTGAAAAAACCTTGCGGCGCATGTATGAAGACCGCGTGGTGCGTAAGGCCATTGTTAAGCGCCTGCCGCACCTTTTCGTCGAGTTTTATTTTCAGGACCACCTGGAGTTTGATATGGCGCCGTTCCATAAAGAAATGTTTGAACTTATGGTGGATGATCGATACAACTTAGTGGCGATTACCGGCTTTCGTGGTTGTGCTAAATCTACTTTGATGTCTACTTTTTATCCAATATGGCTGGTTATTAGCGGCCGGGCACAGTTTGTGTTGATTATTGCCAAAACTCAAGTTTTGGCCAAGCAGATAATGAAGAACCTTAAGGATGAACTGGAACAAAATAGTTTGCTTAAAAAAGACTTAGGTCCATTTATCAGTGAGGATGGTATTTGGGGTGCTTCGACTATAACCTTGGACAAATATCACGCCCAAATCATGGTGGTTTCCCGCGACCAGTCTGTGCGTGGTCTGCGTTTTCGCCAACACCGCCCGCAGGAAATTATTTTGGATGATACTGATGATTTGGACTCGGTAAAAACACAGGAAAGCCGGGACGACACCAGCCGCTGGTTTAGCAGCACAATTGTGCCCCTGGGCGGCAAGAAGACTAAGGTCACCCTTTTGGGGACGCCGCTACATGCTGATTCTCTTATTATGCGTATAAAAAAAGATATTGAAGCTGGCAGTCGGGACGGGGCGTATAAGAACTATCCGATTGTGGATGAAAACGGTAAGTCTTTGTGGCCAGCTAAGTTTCCGGACGCGGTTGACATTGAAAAGGAGAAAAGACGGGTCGGCGATGAACTGGCCTGGCGACGGGAATATTTACTGGAGATTGTATCGGAAGACAACTCGGTGGTCCGACTGGAATGGATTAAATACTACCAAACCATGCCGGCGCGGCAGGGTAACCCCGCTTTTTGGGCCACGCTGACCGGTGTGGATTTGGCAATCTCTAAAGAAGACAGCGCCGACTTTACGGCCATGGTTTCCATCTCCGTATTTCGCGATCACCAAGAAAACTGGAAAATTTATGTTCACCCAAACCCAATTAACGAACGGCTTGATTACCCCGAACAGCGGTCCAAAATCAAGGAAGTCTCCCGCGCGCTTGGTTTTGGCCAACCGACCTTGATGTACATTGAAGCGGTGGCTTACCAAACTGCCATTATCCAGGATTTACGGCACGAAAATTTCCCGGTTCAAGAATTTCAGGTCCACGGACAGGACAAGCGCATGCGCCTATCCCTTGTCACTCATCTGATTGAAAATGGTACCGTCTTGTTTCCTCAGCACGGTGCGGAAAAGCTTATTAACCAGTTGACTGGTTTTGGATCTGAACGCCATGACGATTTGGCAGATGCACTGGCAATTGCGCTGCATACAGCTATGGGTATGATGACGGCGCCTGGCGTTGTGTTTCCTAAGCCACAAGAAATAATTCCACCTGGACCGATCGAAACAGCTGAAACAAGAAAGATCGACGAATGGTTAGCTGACAAAGAACTTGAATTTAAACAAGGTCGGATAGATTTGCCGCACTGGTATGCATACCAAGACGAAGCTAGGGAACGTAAGCATGGAATTCCTAGACAGATTGCTAGTAGACATATCCGTTCACTCGATGAACAAGAGGCAAAGTTATATAGAGAGCGAAAAGAAAATAAATTAAAAAGTAAGCAGATGTTGGAGATTTTATCTAAGCAATATCCTACCTAGTAGTAATCCAATACAGTGATCGTCCAGTTGGTGATATTGCCGGCGGGAATGTTAAGATAATATTGGCCTGGTTTGTAGAAATAGCTTACATCGCTAGTGGTGGTGTAAACTTCGGAATCGATATAGCCATCAGCAGAATCGCCATTGACGTAAAAAGGTATTACGATAAAATAACAGCCGTTCTGCTGGCAGTAGGAGTTGCTATTATCGCCAGTAGCAGTCCATTTAACTTGCCACTGTGATCCTTGGATAGTAAAAGAAGCGGTATTGGTGCCGCCACTACCAGTGAACGTCTGGACGGTATGCCAAGTCGGAGTCGGTGCCGAATTTGTGACGTGAGCCTGGTAAACACTGTCTATAGTTTGGGTATTATTTTCGGCAGCCTTTGCGTCCGCCTGGATTTGATTCATATGGTTGGCGGCGTCAACAAACGCGGCCTGTTGTTCAGGAGTTAGGCCAATAGCTTTTGATTCTGGAGGTCTAGATTTTGCAGTAGATGAATTAGGGGCTGTAGATGTTGCTGGTGTCGGGTTTAAATTTGTTTCACTAGTATTGTTTATTTGATTTGAGCTAGATGAGTTATTACTTTGGTTTGTAGTATTGCCGATGATTCCAATTACGAATGCAAAAACAATTATAGCCAAGATAGTTGTTAAAAATGGATGGCGGTTAAACCAAGCTCTCAGGTCTGAGCCGCAGTGGGAGCACTTGCTGGCAGCAATCGGAATATTTTCTTTACAGTGAGGGCACTGCTTGGTTGTTTCTGGTGATGACTGATTTTTTGTCTGAATATCCAAAACGTTGTTCATAAACAATTTCCCTTTTTTCATAATTGTCCTTTCTACGGGTATCAAAAAAGGCCACCCGTACTGCCTCGGCGTTCTCCTTGCGGAGTTCGCCCATAATCCTTTCGGATTACGACTGTGAAGTCTAAAGCAGACGGATGACCGTCTTTGACTTCACAGATTTTATACCATGCCCGCAGCACCGCCGTGGGTTTAGGTAAATTTATTAAATTGTGCTTAGATTATAGCATTTTACTGGGTTTCGTGGAAGTCGAGTTACCTACAGGTTATCAACTGCGGACTTTGGAGGGTATTACGGGCATATTCATAAAAAATGGTATAACAAGGTGCTTTTATGTTATAATTAAAGGGTAATTACAATGTATGAAAAATTTACATAAATCTCTATTTTCTGAAAAGAAGTTAATTTTCGGCAAAGAATGGTACCACCAGCGATTTGATGGCTGCCCCATGTTTATTTTTGCCATTGCCGATGCTGAAATGTTAAAGGAAAAGAGAAAGCCCGCGGGAAATTATCCTCATGTCCGGGTTTGTTTTTTTGGTGACGGAAAAGCTGATTGGCATTTAGATATGGATGATGTTAGGGCCGCTACTGATGAATTAATTGGTATGGCTAAAAAGGATAAGAATT
>CAIVSE010000009.1 GCA_903908535.1 Candidatus Doudnabacteria bacterium | reverse complement strand
CCAGTTTTGCGGATTATGAAAACGAATTTGATGAACTGGTGCAGGCCATGCCGGAAGACGGCCTAATTGTTTATAATGCCGATGACCCGGGATTGGTTAAACTGGCGCATAAATCCAATATATCCCAGGCCAGTTTTGGTTTTGATGACGCGGCCAATTTTAAGATTGAAAATATCCAGTACGGACGGGAATACACCACCATTGAAGTCTTAAATAATTTTTCCAAAAATGTCAGCGCGCATTTAATGGGGCTGACAGAGGATTATAAAATCCAGCTGCCCGGGAAAATTAATGTTTACAATGCTTTGGCCGTGATTGCCACTTTGCGGACCTTGGGGTTTTCCCAGGACCAGATTGCTTTGGAGTTATTGTCTTACCAGGGTGTGAAACGGCGGTTTGAAGTTGTGGGTGAAAAGAATGGGGTTATTATTGTGGATGATTACGCCCATCATCCCACGGCCGTGCGCGAAACCTTGGAAGCGGCAAGGTTAAAGTATTTCCCTCAAATTTCCAATTCCCAATCTTCAATTTCCAAACTCTGGGCGGTGTTTGAGCCGCATACTTTTAGCCGCACCAAAGCTACCTTGGAATATTTGGTTAAAGCCTTTGACACCGCTGATGAAGTTTTAATTTCGGAAATCTATCCGGCGCGCGAAAAAGCTTCGGCAGCGACAATTAAGTCGGAGGAAGTTGTGGAAAGAATTAAAGCGGAAAACAAAACCTCTAACATTCGGCTGGTCCATAACAAACAGGCAGCCCTGAATATTTTAAAAGCGGAATTAAAATCCGGCGATGTGGTGGTGGTAATGGCAGTCGGTGATTTTAACCGTTTAGGATATGAATTAAAAAAATCTCTTGGGTAGGGTATTTTTTTGGTAATGTAGGCGAATTAAGCCAAACCTTAAATCGCCTACATATAAGAAAAAGGCCGCCAAGGGTTGGTCTTAAATTAAGTATCTTAATCTATGGATATCCAAACAGAAATCTCATTAGTTCCTTATACGACTTTTCATATTGGCGGACCGGCCAAATATTTTTGCGTGGCTGCCAATTTGGAAGAGATAAAACAGGCTTTACAGTTTGCCAATGCCAAAGCTCTGGAAGTTTTTGTTTTGGGCGGCGGCAGTAATATCTTGGTCAGCGACCGGGGATTTAACGGTTTAGTCATCCATCCGCAAATGGCCGGACTGGAATTGGTCAACGAAGACGAGTCCTCGGTTTTGCTTAAATTAATGCCGGGAGAACCCTGGGACACAGCCGTGGAATACGCGGTTAACCACAATTGGTGGGGGATAGAAAATCTTTCGCACATTCCGGGCAACTGCGGCGGTTTTGCCGTGCAGAACGTAGGCGCGTACGGGCAGGAAGCCAGCTTTGTGGTGGAAGACGTAGAAGCCCTGGATATGGAAACTCTGGACGTTATTAATTTTGCCAACGCCGATTGTAAGTTTACCTATCGGCACAGCATTTTTAACATTACTGACAAAGGTAAATATTTAATTTTATCCACAACTATCAGGCTATCAAAAATTCCCAAACCTAATTTGGAATATGGGGACATTAAAAAATATTTTGCGGATCGGCAGATTGTTGATCCTACAATTGGTCAGATTCGCCAGGCTATTACAGAAATTAGGGACTCTAAGTTCCCTTACCCCGCCCAGGCCGTAAACGGCAATGCCGGCTCCTTTTTCCGCGGGCCGGTAATTTCCGCGGACCAGTTAAAAGTTATTGAAGCTAAAATCAATCAGGATTTCGGTCCAGATGCGTCACAAAGGTTGCAGGGCATGCTGGACAGCTTAAAAGTCCCACAGGGTTATAAAACTCCGACCGCGTTTTTACTGGAATTATGCGGCTTAAAAGGTTACCAAATAGGCGGTGCACAAATTAACCTTTCCCAGCCGGCCATAGTTTTAAACGCTACTGGTACCGCAACCTCGCGTGATGTCTTGCAGTTAAAAGATGATGTTTTGGATAAGGTAAAAGCGACGTTTGGCATAGAACTGGAAGTGGAACCGGAATTGGTTGGATTTTAACCTCCATTTTCCCTTAGCACCTCGCCGGATCATTTTTCAGAACACGTTCGAATTTTCCCAGCGAAAATTCTCACTCCGCTTTCAGCCCAAAAACTTTTTGACTGAAAGTCAAAAAGACCAGGCTTTTTGGTCTGTAAAGAGGGTTCTGAAAAATGAATCCGACTCCTGCTGTATAGGGAAAATGAAGCTTAATTTTTCAGTATCAGACCGAGCCGAACCCACTTTGGAAGACCATCACAGAGGCAGAAAAGCTTGGCCTTTTATCCCGACTAGTCGGGATAAAAGTTTTCTGACTCTGTGTTGAGTGAAGGACTTCCGCAGGAGAAGTCCGAACGTGTCTGACAAAGTGGGTCGGCGAGGGACTAAGGAAAAATTAAGCTTCCATCTAGGAGTTTGTGCTATAATTAAATAAATCAATAATCTTTATTCCCATGAACCTCACCATAAAGGCCACCAACACCACGTTGACTCCGACTATCAGAGAGTTTGTTAACGATAAATTGAGTATTTTGGAAAGGTTTTTAAAGCCGGAAGACAAGGTCAGGATAGAGTTGGAGGCCAGTAAAGGCGACAAAGACGGCCTGAATTTTCGCGTGGAAATAGACATCCAGCCGCGCGGCCATTTTGCGGATGCCAAAGCCGTGGATTTTTATATGGCCATGGACCTTGTTCTGCCCAAAATTAAGGACCAGCTGGTTAAAACCAAAGACCGCAAAATCAGCGAAAAGCGCCGGGCAGCCAGGAAATTTAAGGGGAAATAGCCCTTTTTTTCTTTCCCATTTTCTGGTACAATTAGGCATATGTCATTTTTATCACGCATGTTCGGGGGCTCAAGGACGGCCCTGGATTCCTATAGTAGCGAGCTGGATGAGGTCAACAGTTTTACAGACGAAGTGGCTGCTTTAAGCGAGGAACAAATAAAGCAGGAAATTTCCAATTTCCAATTACAAATTTCCAAGCTGGAGACCAACGAAGAAATCTTTAAACAGCTTAAGGTTATTCGGCCGCGGGTGTTTGCTTTAACGCGCGAAGCGGCCAAACGCAGCATTGGCCAGTTCCATTACGACGTCCAGGTAGTTGGCGGGCTGGTGCTGGCTGACAACAAGATTGCCGAAATGAAGACCGGCGAAGGCAAAACTTTAACCGCGACTTTGCCGTTGGTGCTGTTTGCTTTGGCCGGCAAGGGCGCGCATTTGGTGACGGTTAACGACTATCTTTCCCGCTGGCAAGCTTCCCTGATGGGCCCCATCTTTCGCTATTTGGGCCTGTCGGTTTCTTCCATCCAGCACGAGCAATCTTTTATTTACGATCCCGGCTATCAGCCGGAGCAGGAAGAAATTACCAAACTGGAAGGCGAAACCCAGGGACTGGTTATGGATGTTAAACATATGCGTCCGGTAAAGCGGCGCGAAGCTTACGCCGCGGATATTACTTATGGCACCAACAACGAATTTGGGTTTGATTTTTTGCGCGACAACATGGCCCAGCAGGAACCGCAACTAGTGCAGCGCGAACTGTTTTACGTCATTGTGGATGAAGTTGACAGCATTTTAATTGATGAAGCGCGCACGCCGTTAATTATCAGCATGCCGGATGCCGAACCCACGGACAAATATTATCAGTTCGCGAAATTAGTAGAGAAGTTGGGAGAAGACAAAGATTACACCGTGGATGAAAAGCATAAGGCCGCTTCTTTAATTGACGAGGGCATCAATAAAATAGAAACAGCTTTAAACGTCCCCAATATTTATGACACCTCCGGCGGCGTCACCACCATCCACCATATAGAACAGGCTTTGCGCACCAAAACTTTGTTTAAAAAAGACCGCGACTACGTTATTCGTGACGGCGAAATTATTATTGTGGATGAATTTACCGGCCGGCTAATGTTCGGCCGCCGCTACTCAGAGGGCCTGCACCAGGCCATAGAAGCCAAAGAAGGCGTAAAAATCCAGCAGGAAAGCAAAACTTTGGCGACCATTACCTTCCAGAATTTATTCCGCTTGTATGCCAAACTTAGCGGCATGACCGGTACGGCCAAAACCGAGGAAGAGGAATTCTTTAAAATCTACCAGCTTACGGTTGAGCAAATTCCCACCAACAAGCCCATGGTGCGGCAGGATTTGCATGACACGGTTTATAAAACCGAAGCCGCCAAATTTACAGCCATTGCCAAGGAAGTTAAAGAACGCAACCAAAAAGGCCAGCCGGTGCTTATTGGTACGGTCAGTATTGCCAAAAACGAAATGCTGGCTGAGGAATTTAAAAAACAGGGCTTAAAGTTTGAAATTTTAAACGCCAAAAACCACGAGCACGAAGCCAGGATTATTTCCCAGGCCGGGCGGCCCGGGCAAATTACTTTGGCCACCAACATTGCCGGCCGCGGCGTGGACATTTTGCTGGGCGGCAACCCTATTGATGAGGAAGAAGCCAAAGTGGTGCGCGAAGCCGGCGGCCTGCACATTTTGGGCACGGAACGGCACGAAAGCCGGCGCATAGATAACCAGCTGCGCGGCCGCAGCGGGCGGCAGGGCGACCCGGGTTCATCCCAATTTTTTGTGTCCATGGAAGATGACCTTATGCGTTTATTCGGCGGTGAACGGATGAAGAACTTAATGAACCGCCTCGGCCTGCCGGACGACCAGCCGATTGAGGCCGGCATGGTCAGTAAATCCATAGAATCGGCGCAGAAAAAAATTGAAGGCCTGAACTTTGATACCCGCAAACACGTACTGGATTACGACGATGTCTTAAACCACCAGCGCAATAACATTTACAAACGGCGCCGCCGCTATTTGGCCAACACTAAAGAAAGCAAGGACGTGGACTTAAAGGCGGAGATATTGGAGCTGGTTAAAGCGGAAGTCACCAATATTGTTACCGCCAATTTAAACGTTATAGAAGAGAATGGCGCTAAAAAAGAAGACTGGGGAAGTTTATTTAAAGCAGTTTCCGGCATTATTCCTTTTGATGCCGCTTTGGGCGAAAAAATCAAACAGGAATCCGCCAATGCGGCCGACCGTGAATTCGCAGTGGTAGACAGCATATATGCCGAAGCGGAAAAATATTGGGAGCAAAAGGAAACTGAAATGGGCAAGGAAATTTTTGAAGGCGGCCAAAGGTTTGTGGCTCTGCAGTCAGTGGATCAGTTATGGATGGAGCATTTAGATACCATGGACCATTTGCGGGACAGCGTGAGGCTACGCGGCTACGGCCAGCGCGACCCCTTGGTGGAATACAAACGCGAGGGCCACCAAATGTTCCAGCGCCTGCTGAAGGAGATGAACCGGCAGATTGTTAACATGGTTTTCCATTTAAATGTCCAGGTTCAGCCTGTAAATCAGCAACCACAGAACATTGTTATGAACTCCGCGGCGGGAACAGTTGTGGCAGATTTATCCGATCCCTCCGCAAAGGGGATTGGCCGTAACGATCCCTGCCCGTGCGGTAGCGGCAAAAAGTGGAAAAAATGCGGCATGCTGAATACGCCGGAGCATCAGGTCAATATAATAAAGCCGGGTGTACAGCACCAGGCCAAAGTCGGAGGGTAGGCTAAGCTTGAGGGCCACCCTCAAGCCAAGAAAATAAACTAAGCTAGAGGGTGGCCCTCTACGTAGCAAGGATTTATGGCAAACGATTTTAAGCAAAAGGAACCCACCAAAACCGAAAAAATGTTGTACGAGCTGGTCATGGCCCACAACCAAATGGAAAAAGGTTTGTGGTCCACTTCCACCGTGGCCATGGCTTTAGCCATGCTGACCAAACAGGATCCCAAAGAAATTGCGGAACTTATGGTTAACGGCGACGCCAAGTTAAAAGAATACAGCCAAAAAATCAATGACGAAATTAAAAAGCTGGAAGAAGCCAAGCATCCGACTTCGCAAAATGCTACGTCGGACAGGCAAGACCACGACCATCCAAAGCATGAGGGTCATGAGCACTCGGAATAAGTTTGTAAAAAGGCGGGACAATCCCGTCTTTTTTTGTTAAGATACAGCTATGGCATTAAAATTTATTACAGGCAATGACAACAAATTTAAAGAAATCCAGTCCATGCTGGCGCCAATTGAGATTGAACAATTCAATCTAGATTTAGCCGAAATTCAATCTTTGGACGCGCACGAAATTATTCGTCATAAACTGACGGAAGCTATGAAGCAGGAGCAGGATGAATTTATTGTTGAAGATACATCGGTTTATTTGGAGTGCCTGAATAACCAGTTACCAGGCCCGTTTATAAAATGGTTTTTGGAGAGTTTACAGCCTCAAGGCATTTTTGAACTGGCAAAAAGCATGGGTAACACCAAAGCTTATGCCGTGACGCTTCTTGGACATGCCAGTGGTGATAATGTTGAGTTTTTTGAAGGCCGTAACGATGGCGAAGTGGTCGCCCCAATCGGCGACAAAGATTTTGGCTGGGGCCCGATATTCAAACCAGACGGATCCGACAAAACTTACGGTCAAATGGAGCGGGAAGAAAAATATTCAGTTTCCATGAGGGCTATAGCCGCCGGAAAATTAAAAGATTTTTTACGAAATAACCATGCCTAAATCAAAAAGCGTACGATTACCTTCCCACATTATCCCGTCCCGCTACCGAATCTTAATGCGGCCGCAGTTTTCCGATTTTACCTTTGCCGGCGAAGAGACAATTTATTTAAATATCCTAAAACCGGTTAAGAAAATTATTTTGCATGCCGTGGATTTGCAAATCACGGATGTTAAAGTTGGGGATGTTAAGGCCAGTAAAATATCCTTTAATAAAAAAAATGAAACCGTAACTTTTTCTTTTTACAAAGTTATTTCTAAAGGTAAAGCGGAATTATTTTTAAAGTTTAAGGGCGAGCTCACAGACAAGCTCAAGGGTTTTTACCGCAGTCGGTATGAGCATAATGGTGAAGAAAAGTTTTTAGCCACCACCCAGTTTGAATCCACGGATGCGCGGAGGGCTTTTCCCTGTTTTGACGAGCCCTCCCTTAAGGCGGTTTTTGACGTGACTCTGGAAATTCCCGGACACATGACTGCGGTATCAAACACCATAGAAACGGCCGTTACAGAGCACAATAGCGGTTATAAAACCGTGCAGTTCGCGTCCAGCCCCAAAATGTCCACCTATTTGCTGGCTTTTATTATGGGGGAATTGGAATTTGTGGAAACCAAAAGCAAGCGCGGAGTTACGGTGAGAGTTTTTACTACCCAAGGCAAAAAACAGCAGGCCGAGTTTGCTTTGGAGACTGCGGCGCGCGCCCTGAATTTTTACGAAGACTATTTTAACGTTCCCTACCCTCTGCCGGTCTTGGATTTAATCGCCATTCCGGATTTTGCCTCGGCGGCCATGGAAAACTGGGGCGCCATAACTTACCGTGAATCTGCCTTGCTGTTTAATGAGCTGCATTCTTCGGCCGCCAATAAGCAGTGGGTGGCTATTGTCATTGCCCACGAAATTGCGCACCAGTGGTTTGGTAATTTGGTGACCATGGAATGGTGGACAGACCTGTGGCTCAACGAGGGATTCGCCTCTTACATGGAATATTTGTGCGTTAACGCGCTGTTTCCGGAATGGCAGATGTGGAACCAGTATGTGGCCGAGCGCTTTGCCGTGGCTTTACGTTTGGATGCGCTGCAAACTTCCCACCCCGTAGAAATAGAAGTCCATCATCCGGACGAAATCAGCGAAATTTTTGACCAAATCAGCTATGCCAAAGGCTCTGTTATTTTAAGAATGCTGGCGGAATTTTTGGGCGCCAAAAAATTTAGGGACGGCCTGCGCCACTATTTAAAAAAACATGCCTACAAAAACACAGTCACCAATGATTTATGGAAGTCCTTGGAGATAGTTTCTAAAAAGCCGGTCAGGAAGATAATGGCCGCCTGGACCAGGCAGGCCGGTTATCCTTTAATTGAAGTGGAGGAAAAAACCGGTAAATTAATTTTGTCCCAAAGCCGGTTTTTTTCCAGCGAAATTTCCAGAAAGCAAAATAAAACCAAGACAGTTTGGCCGGTGCCGCTAAATTACATTAAAAATGATGGGACCCTTTCGCAATTGCTGGTTAATAAACCAAAACAGGCTTTACTTAAAGGTAGAACAGGGATTGTAAAATTTAACGGCGGAGAAACCAGTTTGACGCGGGTCAGGTACCCTTTGGAAAAAATCCAGGCTATGATGCCAGCCATAGCGGAACGTCAATTGCCAGTTTCTGACAGGTTAGGTATAATCCGCGACGCCTTTGCTTTGGCCGAAGCCGGGCAATTTTCCACAGTTGAAGCCTTAAAACTGGCGGAATTCTACAAGAACGAGACGGAGTTTCCGGTTTGGGAAGTAGTGGCCGGAGGGCTGCATACGGCAGGGGATTTCTATGCAGGCGAACCGTGGTACAAAAATTACCGGGAATATTGCAGAAATTTGTATTTGCCGCTGATTAAAATTTTAGGTTGGCAAAAAAAAACAGGCGAAGTGCACTTGCAGGGTTTGCTAAGGAACCTGGCGCTGATGGAAGCCGGAAGTTATGGTGATAAGCCGACCATTGCGCAGGCGCAAAAATTATTTAAATCCGGCAACGTGGAACCGGACTTGCGCGGCGTGGTTTATAATTTGGCAGCGCAAAACGGCGGCCAAAAAGAACTTCAAAAGTTTATCAGCATGTACAAAGCCGCCGGCCAGCACCATGAAGAACAGGACCGCATTGGCCGGGCCATTGGCAATTTTGAGGACAAAAAGATTTTGGCCAATGTGCTAAAATTTATTTTTAGCGAATATGTCCGCCGGCAGGACGCCGCCTTTATTTTTAACAGCGTGGCCAGGACTTTTTATGGCCGAGGTTTGGCATGGAAGTTTTTAAAAAAGAATTGGAAAGTTATAGACCAAAATTACAATGTCGGCGGCCATCTGCTGGAATGGTTTGTGGCGCCGTTTGCCAGGTTTCAGACGGAAGCCGATGCCAAAGACTACGTCCAATTTTTCAAGACCCACCACGCGCCTAATGTCACCAGGGTGATTGAACAAAGCCTGGAAAGAATCCTTTCCAATGCCGCCTGGATTAAGCGCGATAAAAGGAACATAGAACAATGGCTAAAAAGCAGGTAACAACATCAGAAATAGCGGAAATTTTAAAGTCCGGCGGCGTTGGCGTGTTGCCTACAGATACCATGTATGGCATTGTCGGCTCGGCTTTAAACAAAAAAACCGTGGCCAAAATTTACAAGCTGCGGTATCGGGCACCCCACAAACCGCTGATTGTTTTAATTTCTAGTTTTTCCGATCTTCCCAAGCTTGGGATAAAACTTAAACCGGCGGAACAAAAGATATTAAAAAAAATCTGGCCGGCGCCGGTGAGCATTATTTTACCGTGTTTTAAGAAGTCTTTGGAATATTTGCATCGCGGTACCAAAACTCTAGCTGTCCGTATGCCCAAGGTAAAATTTTTGACGGGTATTCTGGCCAAAACCGGACCGTTAGTCGCGCCCAGTGCCAACCTGGAAGGCCAGCCTCCGGCTAAAACCTATTCCCTCAACAATAATCAGGTTAATCAAAAACGGTGTGGAAGTTATTAGACCGGGCGCCGGGAAAGTTTAATAAGGTAGAGTTTAAAAACCCCTCTCGCGAGGGGTTTTTGGTATCTGATTTTTTACACAATGGGTCCCATCGTTGCTATAGATTCTTGTCCACTTCCCCGGTAATAAAGCTTTTTGGCTGCACGCCCACCATGTGCGAGGCGATTTTGCCGCTCTTGAATAAAACCAAAGTCGGGATGCTGACAATGTCAAACTTCCTGGCCAGTTCCGGGTTTTCATCCACGTTGATTTTGCCGACCACAATTTTACCCTCGTATTCCTTGGCGATTTCTTCTACAATCGGCGAAAGTATCTTGCACGGGCCGCACCATGCCGCCCAAAAATCCACCAGTACGGGCTTGTTGGAACTTAAAACTTCTACGTCAAAATTTTGTTCAGTTATTGTGAGTTCGCTCATATATTTGTTGTTAATGTTGCCCTATTATCTTATCCACAATCGCGGGCTTTGTCAACGCCCCCTAAGACTGTATAATTACAACAAGGCGGATTTACCGAAATAAAAATGTTGAAAAACAAAATTATAAAAATATTGCCGGTATGGGGGGTCGTTTTAGGGTTAATGCTGATTTTGGTGATCTGCGGGGCCATTGTGGACCAAAATAAAATCCCGATTGTAACTTCAGCGCAGGCGCAGCAGCCGCAGGTTTTAGGCGCGTCCATAGATTTACGCGGCCAGGCACCGGCAGTAATAACCCCGGTTCTAGGCAGCGGTTTTAACGACAGCCGGGTCACGGCTAAAAGTTATTTGGTGGCGGACGTTTTAACAGGCAATGTTATCGCCGAAAAAAACGGCGGCCAGAAAGAATATATAGCCAGCCTGACTAAGCTACTGACCGGATTGGTCTCCTATCAGAGCGTTGACATTAACGCCACTGTGACCTTAACTTCGGCCGATGAATTTAATGTCAGTCCGATCTTGTATTTGCGGGCCGGTGACGGCGTTAAACTGGTGGATTTATTTAATGCCATGCTGGTGGGCTCGGAAAACGACGCGGCCTTGGCGCTCTCCAACCATGTGGCAACCATGACCGGCCGAAATTTTGTGTATATGATGAACAGCGGGGCCCGGGCTTTGGGGATGGTGGCCAGCAATTTCAGTAACCCTTTGGGTTTTGACAGTCCTAATAATTATTCCACAGCCCAGGATTTACTCAAGCTGGTTATGGCGACCCAGAAACTCGCGGTGTTTACTTCACTGGGTCGTCAGACCGGGTATAATTTTACCGGCAGTTTGGGCCGGCTTTACAGCGCCAAGGCCACAGATACCTTAATTGCCGGCCATCCCGAAATTCAGGCCATAAAAACCGGTTATACCCAGGGCGCCGGACAAGCCATGATAACCAAAGCCACCGAAAATACCCACAGTATTTATATCATTGTCTTAGACAGCCAAGACCGCGAAGGGGATACTCTGGAGCTGGAACAGCAGATTTTTAACAATACCCAATTTGTGGTAAAATGAAGCCATGCCCTATTCCGCGCTGACCAAAATTTTTGTTTTGACTTCCTTAAGTTTTGTTGTCTCGCTTGTTGTCACCCCGTTTTTAACCGGCTTTTTGTATAAGTACAAACTGGGTAAAAATATCCGCAGTAATGGCGATACCCCGCTGTTTACCAAAATGCACGCGGCCAAAGCCGGCACGCCAACCATGGGGGGCGTACTTATTTGGGGCGTAACTTTTTTTCTGGCCGCATTTTTCTGGGGCTTCGACCGCGTCTTTCATATTAACTCCTTCCATTATTTTAATTTCCTTACGCGCAAAGAAACACTGTTACCCCTGGGCGCGTTTTTAGGGGCTTCTCTGGTGGGTTTGGCCGATGACTTTTTGGAAATCAAAAAACTGGGCAAAAATAAATCCGGCTTCCGTTTTAGGTTTAAAATTTTACTTTATGGGATTGTCGCGGCTATTGGCGCCTGGTGGTTTTACGCCAAACTGGGTTTTAATTATGTTAACGTCCCGTTCGTGGGTAATATTACCCTGGGTTGGTGGTTTATTCCGTTCTTTATTTTGGCGGTTATCGCCACCAGCTTTGCCGTCAACCAAACTGACGGCTTGGATGGTTTAGCCGGCGGCACATTAATGATTGCTTTTTTTGCTTACGGCGTAATTGCTTATTTACAGGGCCGCGATAATTTGGCCGCGTTCATTGGCGTGGTTTGCGGCAGCCTCCTGGCCTTTTTGTGGTTCAATGTTAATCCGGCCAGGTTTTTTATGGGCGATACCGGCTCCATGGGCCTGGGTGTGCTGTTGGCCATTGTGGCTTTTTTAACCAATGCCCCGCTGCTGTTAATTTTTATCGGCTTTGTTTTTCTTCTGGAAGCCGCCTCCACCGTTATCCAGATATTTTCCAAAAAAGTTTTCCATAAAAAAGTTTTTCTGTCCGCGCCCATCCACCACCATTTTGAGGCCCTGGGCTGGCCGGAGCCTAAAATTGTCATGAGGTTTTGGATTATCGCCGCGGTGTTCAGTATTGTGGGCATCATCATCTATTTTGTTAAGTAACTATGTATAATTTATTGATAAAAAACGCGCGGGTAATAGACGGCAGCGGCCAGCCGGCCGAGGGGCTTTTGGACGTGGCCGTGCAGGGCGATGAAATTGTTAATATCGATAAAAATATTTCTTCCGGCGCGGAAACCATAATAGACGGCAGCGGTAAAATTTTAACGCCCGGCTTTGTGGACATCCAAAACCACAGCGACGCTTATTGGCAGCTGTTTGATAATCCGCAATTAGGCAGCTTAATTACCCAGGGTTTTACTACTATTTTAGTGGGTAATTGCGGAGCCAGTTTGGCGCCCCTGCTTTCCAAAGACAGCCTGTTGCCTTTGCAAAAGTGGCATAATTTGGAAGGCATCAACGTTAACTGGCAGTCGTTCAGTGAATACATAGAAACCCTTTCGCGCTCTCCTTTAGCCTGTAACGTGGCCAGCCTGGTGGGGTATGCCACCCTGCGCCGCGGCCTGGTGGGAGACGAAATCCGCCGCCTGGAAAAAAACGAGCTTGAGGCTTTAAAAAAGATTTTGGAAGAAAGTTTGGACGCCGGGGCCTTTGGTTTATCCAGCGGGCTTTCTTACGCGCATGAAATTATTATTTCCGAACTGGAGCTGTTTGAACTGGCCAAAGTTTTGGCCAAGCAGAAGGCCTTGTTTTCCATACATTTGCGGAGCGAAGGCGAAGAGGTGGTGGAAGCCCTGGAAGAGGCTTTGGATATTGCCCGCAACACTGACGTGAATTTAAAAATTTCGCATCTAAAAGTCCGCGGCCGGCAAAACTGGGAAAAGGCCCCGGAGGTTTTTAATGCTCTGGATACGGCTTACCATAAGGGTGCGCGCGTGCATTTTGACGCCTATCCTTACGAGACTATGTGGCTGCCGCTGTACAGTTATTTGCCCAAATGGGCCATGGAAGGCGGCCGTACGTTAATGTTAAAGAATTTTTCAGATGCCGCCCAGCGGAATAAACTAATGGCTTATCTAAATACCACGGGCGTGAAATTTTCGGAAATGATGGTGGCCTCCACGGCCAACAAGTTGAATTTTGTCGGCAAGACTCTGGGGCAAATTGCCAAGAATATGGAGGTCTCCAGCGAAGAGGCGGTGCTGCAGCTTATCCAAAATGGCGGCAGCGAGGTTTTAGTGTTCGAGCAGAATTTGGATCCCACGCAGGTGGAAGAATTTGTTAACCATCCGCTTGGTTTTGTGGCTACCGACGGCGAGGGCGTGGGGAAAAATGCCGCCAGCACTTTGGTGCACCCGCGCTGTTTCGGCACGGCGCCAAAATTTATCAAACAATCCATTGCCTCTAAAAAAATTACTTTGGAAGAAGCCATCCGCAAGCTGACTTCCGGGCCAGCCGAAAAAATTGGCCTTAAAAAGCGCGGGCAGTTAAAAATAGGTAACTTCGCGGACATGGTGTTATTTAACCCGCAAACTATTACCGACAAGTCCACCTACCAAAATCCTTACCAGTTCAGCGAGGGTATAGAATATGTATTCGTCAACGGCAAACCGGTGGTCGCCAAAGGCGCAATTACCGGCTTGCTTCCGGGGTACACACTCCGCAAATAAAGCAGTTGACAAACTTTTTGTAGATTATGCCTAAACCTCCCTAACGCCGAAGGCAGTGATCCTGTGCGTGAGTTCGCCCGTTGGGATTTTTTTGGGTCAAATAAACCCGATTGGAATGTTTTAAAAGAGGGCTACCAAAATCAATCGCTTTTTGAAAGTGATTTTGGATATCGGTTCCATTTATGGAAGGTCTATTTAGGGGTTCAACATTTGGGGTATTATTATATTGAGAAAAATCTTTCCGGGATAAAATTGGCTAAAGATAGGTTAAACAAGGACATTGAATATTTTTTATAGTATGCTAAAAGCTATTTTATTTGATTTTGATGGGGTAATTGCCAACACTTTTGATTTTTGTTATCAAATTAATAAAAGTTTGGGCTCCGGGCTTACAGAAGACCAATACCGCGATTTATTTAACGGTAATATCAACGACCATTTTAAAGAACAAGCGGTTGATAAAAGAGAGCAGAAAAAAGGCGACGGCCAGTTCTTTAAATTTTATCGGCCCGAGCTAATGAAGCTTCATCCCGTGCCGGGAATGGTGGAAGTTATCAAAAAGCTGGCAGAAAGCAGTATGTTGTTTATTATTTCTTCCACAGACAGCGGAATTATTAAGGATTTTTTGGCACTGGAAGCCCTACTTACTTGCTTTACTGAAGTTCTCGGTAATGATGTGGATTATAGCAAGGTCAATAAAATTAAAATGATTCAGGAAAAGTATAAATTTTTAAGCGGAGATTGTGTTTTTATTACCGATACGTTAGGCGACATTCGCGAAGCGGAAAAATGCGGCGTAAAAGCTATTGCCGTAACCTGGGGCTACCAGCCTGCGGAAACATTGGCAAAAGGCAAACCTTTGAAAATTATTAATAAGCCAGAGGATCTAGTGGAAATTAATCAAATTTTTCTCCGCCATACTTGTAAAATGGGAATTTATCCGCGGCGCTTTTGAGGTTGAGCTATATCTGACCGACAAAACTTCCCCGTCTTTACAGAGACAAATTCAGGTATATAAAATTTTACGAGACAATCCTGATATCCTAAAAGAATACGAACAAATCAAAGTAAATTGCAATGGCCTATCCTTTAAGGAATATATGCGCCGCAAGTACGAATTTTTCCATAAAATACATGATCAACAGGGATAACTGGCAAGAATTCGTAGTTGCTATGCCTTTAGCTAAACGTGTTTTTGATATTTGCGTAAGCTGCCTGTTGCTGATTTTATTCAGCCCCTTTATCCTTTTGACGGTTATGGCCATGCTGGTGGAAGCGGTTTTTAGTCCGGTTTCCCGCGGTACTATACTTTACAAAGATATTAGGGTTTCGCAGGGCAGGCCTTTTTATTTGTATAAATTTCGGATTTTTAAAACCAAAGCTATCGCGGATTACTTGGCTAAGTACGGTATTGTCCATACCAAAGAACTGGAATCCGATCCGAAAAACTTAACCTTTACCGGCAAAATTTTGAAGCAAATTTATATGGACGAACTGCCCCAGTTGTTATGCGTGTTAAACGGCTCCATGACGTTGGTGGGGCCGCGGCCTTCCAACGTGGCTGTTACGGGAGTGGATTTACTAGAGGGGCGTTTCCAGCGCTGGATTTTTACCTGTGGAATTACAGGGCCTTTTCAGATCACCAAAGGCCTGGCAGCCTTACAGTCACAAAATGAAATGGACATGGATTATATCGCATTCGTAAAAAATAATTCCGGCTGGAAAATTGTCTTAAAAGATAGCGGTATATTGTGGAATACCATTTTTGCTGTATTTCGGGCTAAGGGAATATAGTGGTATAATAAATTAATGGATATTGCAGATTTGCAGGGAAAAATGGTCGCGGTGCTGGGGTTTGGGCTGGAAGGGAAGGCGACTGCTAATTATTTACTTAAACACGGTTTAAATCCCGTGTTGTTTGACGCGCGTCCGTGGCAGGACTGGCCTTTGGAAGAGCAGGAATACATAAAAAGCCTAAAGGTCAATTTTATTTTTGGGCCGGATTATCTAAAGGAGTTAAAAGGCTTTAATGTTGTATTCCGCAGCCCGGGCATAAAACTTTCGGACGTCCAAAAAGCGGTTACGCCCGGAGCTGTTATTACCAGTCAGACCAAATGGTTTTTTGAGCATTGCCCGGCGCCGATAATCGGCGTTACCGGGACAAAAGGCAAAGGCACAACCTGCACCTTGATTTTTAATATTCTCAAGCAGGTGGGAAAATCAGCCTACCTAGTTGGCAACATTGGCGAGACCCAGCCGTTGGAAATTTTAGATGGACTGGCCAAGCAGGATTTTATTGTTTATGAACTCTCCAGTTTCCAATTGCAGGACTTAACCAAAAGCCCCCACATTGGCGTGGTCTTAATGGTAACTTCCGAGCATTTGGATTACCATAAAGACGTGGAAGAATACCGGCAGGCTAAGGAAGCTATTGCAAAATTCCAGACGCGCGCCGATTTTACTGTTTATAACAAAGATTATGAGGCTTCCAAGCAAATTGGAGAATTAGGAGACGGGCAAAAAATTCCGATTGGCACAAATATGAATACGGAAACGGCTTTTGACCACTTTAAAATCCAGTTAAAGGGTGCTCATAATTTGGAAAACATTAAAGCTGCTGTGGCCGTGGCAAAAATTTTGAGTATTGACGAGGCTACGATTGAAAAGGCTGTGTATGAGTTTAAAGGTTTAACCCACCGCCTGGAATTTGTGGCGGAAAAAAATGGCGTAAAATATTATAACGATTCCTTTTCCACCACGCCGGAAACCGCCGCCGCGGCTATAAGGGCCTTTACCGAACCGGAGATTATAATTTTAGGCGGGTCATCCAAGAATTCCGACTTTACAGCTTTGGGCGCAACCATTGTACAAACTAAAAATATCAGGGTTTTAATACTGATTGGCCAGGAAGCCGGCAGGATAGAACAATCTTTAAACGGGAAGTTCGGCGGCCGAGTATTGCGAGGCGCTAAAAATATGGCGGAAATTTTCGCGCAAATAAAACCAATCGCAACGGCAGGGGATGTAGTTTTGCTGTCCCCGGCCTGCGCCAGTTTTGGCATATTTAAGAATTATAAGGACAGGGGAGAGCAGTTTTCCGCCTTCGCCAAAGGCTACGGCGGACAAGAAAAAATCTGATCAATTTAATGAAAAATTCTAAATCAAAAACTAAAATTGACTATTGGTTTCTCGCAATAACATTAGCCCTTTTGGCCTTTGGCCTGATTGTTTTGTATTCAGCTTCCACCGTACAGTCTTACAATGACTTCGGCAACACCACGCACTTAATAATCCACCAACTGCTTTACGGCGCGGTGTTGGGCTTAATTGGCATGGTCATTTTGGCCAACATAGACTACCACGTTTGGCGGAAACTTTTGCCGGGAATTTTGCTGCTATCGTTTATTTTGTTAATTTTGGCCAAGGTCCCGGGCTTTAGCTACGCGGCCAACGGCGCCAGCCGCTGGATACATTTTGGGCCCGTGCAGTTCCAGCCGTCTGAACTGGTTAAGGTGGCTATTGTTTTTTACATTGCCGCGTGGGTGGATAAAAAGGGGCGGTCGCTGAACGATTTTTACCTGGGAATTTTGCCGGCATTTTTAATTATTGGGCTGTTCGCCGTGCTGATTTTAATGCAGCCGGATTTTGGCACCATGCTGGTACTGCTGGTCACGGCTGTTTTGATGCTTTTTATAGCCGGCATAGACTGGAAATATTTTTTTTGGACCCTGGTTTGCGGCGCCGTGGCTCTGTTTGCGTTTATAAAGATAGAGCCTTACCGCGCCCAGCGCATCACCAGTTTTTTTAACCCCGCCAGCGATCCGCAGGGCATAAGTTACCAAATTAACCAGGCTTTAATAGCCATTGGCAGCGGCAGGTGGTTTGGCTACGGCTACGGCATGTCGCGCCAAAAATATAATTATTTGCCGGAGTCCACCAGCGACTCGGTGTTTGCCGTGCTCTCGGAAGAATTGGGGTTCATCCGCGAACTTTTGGTGCTCGGATTATTTACGGCTTTTGCCCTGCGCGGTTTTTACATTGCCAAACATGCGCCGGACTTTTTTGGCAAGATGGTGGCCGCCGGCATTGTAACGTTTATTACGGTACAGGCCTTAATTAATATTGGAGCCATGGTGAATATTTTGCCGCTGACCGGCATTCCGCTGCCGTTTTTCAGCTATGGCAGCACATCCCTGCTAATAACGTTATGCTCCGTGGGGATAGTGTTAAATATATCGAAACAGGGAGCCGTAAATTAACCATGTCCCAAAAAAAGTTTAAGTTCCAGACGCATCATTTTACTTCCGTATCCGTGGACAAGAAAAAAAAAGAATCCCGGCTGTTTTTGGTGTTTTTTTATGTCGGCAGCTCCATCATCAAAATTATTAAAGCGCCGTTCGTATTAATTGCCAAAGATTTTCAAAAGACGGCGGTGCTGGCAAAAAAACGCTCAGTGGCTTTGCGTTCCCGGCAGCTCGCGCGTAATGTGTTATTGTTTTTAATTTTTAGTCTGTTTGGCTGGGGATTGTTTCGCGCAGCCGGATTTTTGGCCGCGGTCCTGGATTTAAAAAACAGCGTTTACAGCGGTGTCCAGGCCGGGGTGGCGCATTTAACGCAGGCCGGGCAGGCCCTGGCCACCCAAAATACCGCGCTTGCCGGCAGCCAGTTTGTCCAGGCGGAAAATAGTTTTGTGGCCAGCAGGCAGCAGCTGGACAAGGGCAATGCTGAAATGCTGGATTTACTGGATGTTTTGCCGCAAACCCAAAGCGCCAAAAATCTTTTAGACGCCGCGTCTCTGCTGTCGCAAAGCGGCCAGGATTTGGTAAAATTTTATAGTGAGGCCTCAACATTAAGTTTTTCGGTTCAGGGACTGGAAAGCACCGGCAACACCGCTGATACCATCAACAGCATGGACGCTTCCCTAAACAGCGCGCTTGCAGAAATCAGCTCCGCCAACCAAAAACTTGTAGGCGCCAACCTTTCTGTTGTCCCTTCCGGCAAACAACGGGAATTTTTACAGTTAAGCTCAACATTGGCTTCAGCCCAAATTGCCCTGAATAATTTAAAAGATGTCTTTGGCCTGTTGCAGCAAATTGTTATGCCCAAAGGTACGGTTTTATTGCTGTTTGAGAATAATAATGAACTGCGTCCGGGCGGCGGTTTTATTGGCACTTACGGCGACGCGGCTATTGATGGCGGGAAAATAAATAATTTAACCATCAGCAGCATTTATGATGTAGATGGCCAGTTAAAAACCTATATTGCTCCGCCCGAGCCGATTTTGAATGTTAACGACCGCTGGTTCCTGCGCGACAGTAACTGGTTTGCCGACTTCCCTACGGACGCGCGCAAGGCCGGGGAATTTTACGCTATGGAAGGCGGACAGGCGCCGGATACTATAATTGCCTTAACGCCCAATGTTATTGTGAGCTTGTTGCAAATTACCGGGCCTGTAAGCGTACCGGATTTTAAAGTTACGCTTAACGCGGATAATTTTGTGGAGCAAACCCAGGCCATTTCTACCGTGTCTGATGACTTGACGCTAAACCAGCCGAAACAAATTTTGGCCGATTTTTTTCCGCTGTTTATGCAAAAATTAAAAACTCTCACCCCGCAGCAATCCAAACAGGTTTTGGCGGCGTTGCTCGGACAGCTTGAGCAAAAGCAAATAGTCTTGGAGAGCGATAATCCAGCCGTGGAATCACAATTGGAAAGTTTCAACTGGGCCGGCCAGGTCGCAACCGCCGACCGGGACTATTTGCAAATGGTCAGCGCTAATTTGGGCGGCACAAAAACCGATTTATCCATGCAGAAAAAAATGGATTTAGCGACAACTATTGACAGTAAAGGCGATATTACCGACGATTTGACCGTAACTTTAACCGACCAGCAGCCGCAGCTGGCAGATACTGAAAACACCAGCTTCATCCGCTTTTTGGTGCCGCAGGGCTCGCAGTTGGTTTCCGTTACCGGCTTTGACCAGAAAAATTTGTATGCTACCAGCAGCCAGAGTTACCGCCAGGATCCGGATGTGGCGGCCTGGGAAAACGGCATGGTTAAAGATGTATCCAACGGTATGCTAATTGGCACGGAAAGCGGCAAAACTTTTTTTGGCAACTGGCTGACGGTTTTGGGCGGCCAAACCCGCATCATCCGCCTGGTTTACAAACTCCCGTTTATCCTGCAAAGCCCGGACCGCTACAGTTTAGTCCTGCAAAAACAAATTGGCAGCGTCAGCACCCAGTTTAATTGGTCTGTGCAATTCAGCGGAAAACAGCTACAATGGGAAAGCTTTGTGCCGGATTCCACAGGGTCTGATAATCTGGCCAAAAGCATTAATCTAGACCGGGATTATTTCTTTGGGTTGGTATTAAAGGGGACATGACCTATTATGCTGGATAAATTGAAAAATTTGGAAAACAGTTTTAGCGTCAGTAAAGCCGCCATTATTGTGGGTTTTTTTACATTACTGTCCAAGCTGGTCGGCCTTGTCAGGGATCCATTATTGGCCGGTAAAATTGGTGTGGGCAATACCCTGGATATTTATTACGCGGCTTTCCGCATTCCGGATTTTATTTTTAATCTTTTAGTATTGGGCACGCTTTCGGTGGCATTAATTCCGGTGTTTACCGAATGGTTAGTTAAAGATAAAACCAAAGCCAACCGCATTACCAGTTCGGTGCTGAATGTTTCGGTTTCCGGCATGGCAATAGTTTGTTTAATTTTACTGGCTTTTTCCGCACCGCTAACCAAACTTTTAGTGCCCGGGTTTACCGGCGATAAACTGGCCCGCACCACCCAGCTCATGCGCCTGTTTTTGCTGTCGCCCATAATTTTCACGGCCTCCAACGTTTTTACCAGCTATTTAACGGCCAGCAAAAAGTTTTTGGTCTTGAGTATTGCGCCCATCATATACAATTTGGGCATTATTTTTGGGTTATTTGTATTCTATCCGCATTTTGGTTTAATAGGCTTGGGTTATGGCGTAATTTTGGGCGCACTATGCCATATGCTGGTGCAGATTCCCGAGGCCGCGCGCTTCGGCTTCCGCTGGCGGGCGGTATTTGATTTTAAAGAGCCGGCCCTGCATAAAATCCTTAAATTATTTATTCCCAGGATTATCGGCATGGATATTTCCCAGGTCAGTCTGATTGTTGGTACCACGGTGGGCTCTATTTTAGCCGCGGGCAGTGTTACCATCTTTAACCTGGCCAACAACCTGCAGGCCGCGCCGCTGGGCGTATTCGCGCTGTCGGTCTCGGCCGCGTCATTCCCGCTTTTGTCCGAGCATTTTACCACCGGCGACCATAAGGCCTTTACCAAAACTTTGGGAGATAACGTCATGATGGTTTTATTTTTTATCATCCCTATCAGTATTCTAATGCTAATTTTCCGCGCCTATATTGTGCGCATTATTTACGGCCACGGCAAATTCAACTGGAATGACACAGTGCTGATGTTTTCCACTTTTGGCGTGCTGACTTTTTCTTTGGTCGGCCAAAGCCTATCGCCGCTGTTTTCGCGCAGTTTTTATTCGCGCCAAAATACTGTTATTCCGGTTATGGTTAACATTTGCTCCATCACATTGGATATAATTTTGGCCGTGGTTTTGGGCAGGCGGTTCGGCCTGATCGGCATTGCCAGCGGCTTTGCCATTGCCTGTACTTCTGACGCCCTGCTGATGTTTAGTTTTTTGCGCTGGCATCTCCATAAAAATAATATTTCGCTTGGGGAGTTCGACCGCGAAGTCGGCAGCTTTTTGATAAAAATTGTTATTTCCAGTTTGGTTATGGGTCTGGTCGGTTACGGCTGCATTTATTTGTTCGCGCCGCTGGTGAATACGCAAACCACTTTGGGGATAGTCATCCAATCCGGCTTAGCAGTTGGCGTGGCCATTTTAGCCTTCCTGGGAATTTCATATAAATTGGGGGTGGAGCAAACCAAAAGGGTGCTGGGGATAGTATTTAAAAGATTTGCTTAACCAGCGCTTGTCAGGATTTAAAAACCTGTTAGAATAAAACAAAGAAGACAGACTGGAAGATTATTGAACTAAATAATTCGTCAGGCTTACAGCGCCTGGCGGATTTTCAATTATATTTAAAATAATTAAGAAAAAAATATGAAAAATCAAGGCAATATTATCATCTACACATCTGTTGATGGCCAGACTAAAATTGATGTCCAGATGGACGGAGAGACCGTTTGGCTTACGCAAAAGCAAATGGCGACAATATTTAATTGTTCTGTGGATAACGTGGCGCTTCATTTAAAGAATATATTTAATGAGCATGAACTTGAGCCAAATTCAGTTGCCGAGGAATACTCGGCAACTGCTTCTGACGGAAAAGCTTATAAAACAAGGCATTATAACTTAGATGCCATTATTTCCGTGGGTTATCGAGTCAACTCTGTTCGCGGCACCCAGTTTCGCATTTGGGCCACCCAACAACTCAAAGAGTTTATAATCAAGGGTTTTGTTATGGATGATAACCGTCTGGCCAATGGTGGAATCAGAAAAGGTTATTTTGGTGAATGGTCGGACCGCGTTAGGCAAATCCGGACCTCGGAACGTAATTTTTACTTAAAAGTTACGGACGTTTTTGCTACCAGCCTGGATTACGACCCTAAAACTGATTACGCCCAAAAGTTTTTTGCCACGGTGCAAAATAAATTCCATTATGCTATTACCGGCCAAACTGCGGCCGAACTTGTGGCCAGTAGGGTAAACGCCAATAAATTTAACATGGGCCTAACTAATTGGAAGGGTGAGATTATCACTAGGGAACAGGCGGAAGTAGCCAAAAATTATCTAGGAGAATTAGAGCTTAAGCGCCTAACTTTATTAGTTGAGCAGTTTTTGTCGTTTGCGGAACTGCAGGCGGTGGAAAAACGGGTAATGTATATGGCAAACTGGGTAAAAAAGTTAGACGAATTTTTGATATTTAACGAAAAGCAAATTTTATTGGATTCCGGCAAAACTTCCCATAAAGATATGGAGGCAAAAGTTAGAAAGGAAGTTGAAAGGTTTAATAAGAGTTTAAAATAAGCCACTACTTTTAGCTTGACAAAATCATTTTTTAGGGTTTATAATTGTGAATCCAAGGAGGATTGGAAATGCAAACGTTAAAAAAGATTTTGTGGTTTCTTGGCTACTTGATGGAACTGACCGTTTCCATTTTAGTGACGTGGCCGATTAACACCCTTTTTTGGAGTGAGTGCTTTGGTTCGGATAGAAAAAATACCAAGCGCAAATCGCACATTTTGGGCTTGGTGGGAATTGGATCGCTTGGTGCTGGAATTGGTATCCCCTTGGTGCTTTGGGCGACGACCGGCAGCGCACGCCTGAACGGCAAAATATCTATTGTCTGGTTAGTCAACATGGTTGTTTACTTGCTAGCCTTCGATAGGTACTTTGTATTCACAAAGAAAATTGACAGGTTGCTTGATGAAGAATCCGAAGTGTCTAGACCTTTTTTTAAAGGGGTTTTGGATCGTGTTCGTTGGCTGCATTCCCCGTTTCGTCGCGTAAATGACTTTGATTTTCACTGAATCGGGCATTACGGTCGCCGCCGTGTTCTAAAACAGAATACGGCGGTTCTTATTTATATAAAATCTCTTTTATTATTAGCCCATTTTTGCTACAATATACCCATGTCCGAACAAAAGAATATCAGAAATTTTTCGATTATCGCCCACATTGACCACGGAAAGTCCACATTGGCTGACCGGCTTTTGGAAATTACCCATACGGTATCTAAACGGGAGATGAAGGACCAGCTGCTCGACACAATGGATTTGGAGCGTGAAAGGGGGATAACCATTAAATTGCAGCCGGTACGGATGGAATATGAGTTGAAAGTTGAAAGTGGAAAGTTAAAAGAAGGAGAAAAAGGCAGCCCTTTAAACTTTCAACTTTATACTTTAAACTTAATTGATACCCCGGGCCATGTGGATTTTACTTATGAAGTTTCTCGCTCGCTGGCCTGCTGCGAGGGAGCTATTTTGGTAGTGGATTCCACGCAGGGGATTGAAGCCCAAACTTTGGCTAACGTCTATTTGGCTTTGGAGCATAATCTAACGTTAATCCCTGTAGTCAACAAAATAGATTTGCCCAATTCCGATCGCGAAAAAACCGCCAAGGAACTTAAAACGGCTTTTGGTTTTACGGATGATGAAATTTTATATGCCAGCGGCAAGACCGGCGAGGGCGTGGAAGAAATTTTAAAAACCGTCATCCAAAAAGTGCCGCCGCCCAAAGGTGACCCGGAAAAACCCTTTACCGGATTGATTTTTGATTCCATGTATGATATCCACCGCGGCGTGGTGGTGTTTGTGCGCTGCTTTGACGGTGAGCTTAAAAATAAGCAAAAAATTTATGCCATTGGCGGCCAAAGCGAAGCCGAAAGTTTAGAGGTTGGTTATTTCCATCCTAAAAAAGAAAAAAGCGACGGCATTAAAACCGGCGAAGTTGGCTATATTGTCACGGGACTTCGTGACGTGAGTAAGGCGCGAGTAGGTGATACCATAACAATATTTGATCGCAAGACGGATATTGAGCAGTTGCCGGGGTATAAACACGTTAAACCCATGGTCTATGCTACAATCTTTCCGGTCAGCGGTGATGACTATCCCATACTACGTGACGCCATGGATAAACTTAAACTTTCCGATGCCGCTCTGGAATTTGAGCCCATTAACATTCCCTCTATTGGTTTTGGTTTTCGCACCGGTTTTTTGGGTTTGCTGCATATGGATATAGTGCAGGAACGTTTAACGCGCGAATATAATTTAGACTTAATCCTTACTGCGCCTTCGGTGGCTTATCACGTGCTAACCACTAATGGTAAAGATATTTATATCCACAACCCCGCAGAATTTCCCGACCCGTCAATCATCAAAGAAATTTACGAACCGTGGATGCTGGTCAACATTCTTGTGCCGCAAATTTATATAGGGCCGATAATGGAAATTGCCACCCAGCGGCGGGCTGTGAGTAAAGACATAAAATATTTGGGTAACGACCGCGTGGATATGACTTTTGAAATGCCGCTGGCCAATATTATTTCCGACTTTTACGACAAGCTAAAGTCCGTGTCCAGCGGGTACGCATCCTTAAGTTATGAGTTAATTGCCGAGCGCGCGGGGGATTTGGTGAAGGTGGATATTTTAGTGGCTGGCGAGCCGGTTGTGGCTTTATCTGCCATTATGCACCGGTCTACCGCGGCCGCGGATGGCAAAGAATTGGTGGAAAAACTGAAAACTTTGATTCCCCGCCACCAGTTTGAAGTGGCCATTCAGGCCACAATTGGCGGCAAAGTTATTGCCCGCGAAACTATCAGCGCCCTGCGCAAGGACGTAACCGGTTATTTGTACGGCGGGGATGTGACGCGTAAAATGAAGTTGTTAAATAAGCAAAAAAAAGGCAAGAAAAGGATGAAAAGAATAGGCAAAGTTGATATCCCACAGGAAGCCTTTTTGGCTGTACTTAAAAAGTAAATAAACTGACGGGACCCATTATAACTATGGTATAATGAAAGTATGAAAAACAACCGCAAAATCCTGGAAAAGATTATGGCTATAGTTATGTTTTTGGTCATTTTGAGCATGCTCATAGCGTTGTTTGGTCCGGGACTGTTAAACCACTAGGCCTATGTTCAGTTTCGACCTCCACGAAAACGAAAAGCTCCTGAAAGTTTACCGACAGTCTGAAAGCCTGCTCATTAAGCCGGTAGTTTTGATAATACTGGCATTGTATATACCCCTATATTTGGCCTACCAATACTATTTGGTCCAAAAATTGGCCTGGTTGCTCGTCCTGTGGGTTTTATTGGTTTTAATTTATGCCATCAATAAATACCTGCTATGGCTGGTTACCACTTATTTAATTACCGACCAGCGGGTGGTGGCCGTAACTTACAAGTCATTGGCCAAACGCCAAACCGTAGAGCTGCAGATTAAGGACATCACCACGGTCCGCCAAAAATCCAGCGGATTATTTTCACATTTATTCAAATTTGGGACTTTGGAACTGCAGGGCGGCGGATCGGCTGTGGTTTTTGAAAGTATCTCCGGGCCAACCGAAGCTAAAGAGTTAATTGACAGGCTTAAAACCACATGACCGGCAAACAAATATTATCCTCCAAAATTGCCATTGGGTTGCTTATTGTCCTTTTGGCGTTTTTAGTTAACTCTAAATACAAACAGTGGCAGCAAACCAAAACTATTAACGCGCTGAAGGATGACCTGCTTAGGCAGGCCAATGTGCAGGAGCAAAAAAACCAGGAACTGGCGACTTCCATTAATTTTATCAATTCTGACGACTTCCAGGAGCAGGTGGCTCGCCAGCAGCTGAATTTAAAAAAGAACGGCGAAGTGGTTTACAGTTTTACCCAGGGGCAGGATGTTTCTACAACCACAGGCCAGGTTGCAGCGGCCTCTGCCCAGGCAGGTAATCCCCAAAAATGGTGGAATTATTTTTTTCAATAGATGAAATACCCCTTTAAAAGATTGTTGTCTGTTGCGGTGGTGTCGGTTTTAGTTTTACTGATAATATCCGCGCTGCTTATTGGCTGGTTTTATCTTTCGCCGCTGTCTGTTTTCAAAGAAAAAGTTGCCGAAGCCCTGCCTGTTTTGCCGGCGGCCCTGGTTGACGGGCAGCCAATTCCGTTTAGGGATGTTTTGGCGCGGGAAGCGGTTTCGTCATCTACTCCCGACGAAATTCTGGCGGAGATGGTTACGGAAAAACAAATTGCCATTGTGGCCAAAAAATACGGGGTCGACGTCAGCAATACGCAATTAAACAGCCAGCTTTACTTGTTAAAGCAGCAGCCAAATTTTTCTGCTTTACTGTCCAGTTATAATCTTACGGGAGATGGGTTTGAAAATAATGTCCTAAAACCGCAATTGTTGTATAATAACCTTGAGCTCTGGTTTAACGGGCAACGCTCCTTAAATCCCGCGGCTTACGCGGTGGAGGATACTATTAAACAGCAAATGGCCCAAAACACGGCCAGCGGCACCTTTGTTTCGCTGGTACAGGAATATAGCCACGACAGCAGTACCAAGCTGCTTGACGGCAATTTGGGTTTTGTGGAAATTAGCAGCCTGTGGCCGGAGTTCCAGGGCGCGGTGGAATCGGCCGGTCCCGGTTCGGTAGTGGCGGCTGCCGGGCGCGACGGGTTGTATATTTTCCAAATTCAAGCCAAAGATAACAACGGCCCGGGCAGCTCGCCCCGCGCCGAGCTCGCCGAGATCTATCTTCCGGGCGAGAATTTCCAGGGCTGGTATAACAATGAAATCAAAAGCATCAAAATAAAAGTTTTTAACCTGTATTAACTCCGTTAATAAAAAATAATCTAAACCATGGAACAAGCAATTGTCAATTACATAAGGGAAGCGCGCAAACACGGCCTGGAGGATGTCGCTATTAAGCAAAATCTTTTAAACGCCGGCTGGGACGCGGCCGTGGTGGAAGAAAGTTTTGTATACGAAAAAACCGTACAGGCTCCGGTCGCCGCCCAGGCTTTTAACCCGGCCAATTTAGTTCATGCCGAAATCAGCCAGCTCCGGCCGGCCCATACCACCATTATCACGTCTCCGGGCGTGACCCAAACCCCGGCGCCATCAGGCGCACAAAAATCCCGCCGCAGTGCCAAAATCGCCCTGGTCGCCGCCGCGGTTATTATTTTAGGCGGCGCGGCTTATGCCTATTTTGTTTATGGTTTTTACAACCCGACTAAAGTTTGGCAAAAATTTTTAGTTTCAGGGGCCCAGGCTTCGCCCCAAGTTAAATCGCAGTTTAATTTCACCTACAAGGATTCTTTGGCTGCCTTTAGCCAAGAGCAGCCACCGTTTAATAATTTTACCCTAAATTTGTCGGGTAATACCTATTCCGATGTCTTCAACCCCGCGAATCCGGTTTCCAGCGGCAGTTACCAGGCAGCCTTTAATACCGACTCCGGGATAAATTTTAATTTGGGGGCGGATGTGGTGTTAAAAGATAATATTATTTATGTCAACGTAGCTTCTTCTACAGTTTTGAGCCAATATTTCCAAAAATACTTCCCGGGACAGCCCGTTGGCTGGGTTAAAATCGATTTGCAGAAATTGGAATCAATGGCTACTTCGGACGGTTCCGCTTTGCCGGATTCACAATTAGACAGCCAAATTAAATCCATATGGGCCAAGGCCGGAATAATAGGGATTAAAAATTACGTCGGTGTGGAAACAGTTAGTGGCGTACGGACTTTCCATTTTAATAATCAAGTAGATAAAACCGCGTTGGTAAACGCCATTAATCAGTCTTTTGACGCTTTGGCGGCATTTGAAACGCAAAAGGATCCATCTTTGACGATTGATCCCGTAAGCTTAGCCTTAATTAAGGCGTCAATTGATTCTGTAATAAACAGCTTACAGGTAGAAAATTTTCAAACCTGGATTGGCGCAACCGATGCCAGACTTTACCAAATTTCCGCTTCGGCAACTATGCCCTCGTTTCTTACCTCTGTTGGAGTAGAGGCTTTGGCAACTGCCCGGGCTAAGGCTCGGGACGCTAAACGAGAGGCGGACATGATGCAGATATCTTCCGCTCTGGAGTTATATTATAACGATTTTGGGGGCTATCCTACCGTCGACAGCAATGGTGAACCAATGGGTCTGACGCCATATTATATCGGCGTGCTTCCAACAGCCCCGGAACCTAGTGACGGAAACTGCAGTAATTACTATAACACTTATTGGTACACGCCTATGGGAACCAAGCAAATTATAAAAGGACAAACAGTTTACAGCTCTTATACTTATTCCTTTTGTATTGGAGCGGATGCCGGTGCGCATAAAGCGGGCATAGCGCAATTAAGCCCATTAGGAATTAAGGATAGTATAGCTTGCACTGGAACATCGTCACAATGTTCAAACACAAACCAGGCCATCGCTTCCACGACTCCAACTACAGCTGAAATTTCTTTCAGTGATTCGCTTTCTGATTATGGCAAAACAGAAAACATTGTACCGCCAAGTAATGCAATTGATATTTACAGCCTAATGGGCGTTTCTACAAGTACCACACCTTAATCATGAACCAATACCGCACCTGGATAGAAATATCCAGTTCCGCCATAAAACACAATTACCGGATTTTCCGCAAATTGTTGCCAAAGCCCGTAAAGCTCCTTGGCGTTGTTAAGTCTAATGCTTACGGCCACGGGCTTTTTGGTTTTACCGCGGAAATGCAAAAATTAAGCGCAAATTTTTTGGGCGTGGACAGCATTACCGAAGCTGTGGCCTTAAGACGCCACGGCATTTCACTGCCCATTTTGGTTTTAGGCTATACTCTGCCGGCCAATTTTAAAGATGCCCACAGCAAAAATATTTCCCTGGCTGTTTCCACTTTTGAAAGTTTAAATTTTTTGGCTACGCAAAAAAAAACGATTGTAATCCACTTAAAAATAGATACCGGCATGCACCGGCAGGGGTTTTTTGTTTCCGACCTGCAAAAAGTCTTATTTATAATTAAGAAACTCCCGCAAATAAAAGTTGCCGGCGTGTTTACGCATTTTGCGTCAGCCAAGCGGCCGGACAGTAGTCACGAGACGGAAAAGCAGATTGTAAAATTTAAAGATGCGGTAGCAATGGTTAAAGCTGTATATCCGCAGGCGCTGGCCCATGCTTCGGCCACAGCCGGAATTTTAAATTACCCCGAAGCCAATTTTGATTTGGTCAGGGTAGGAATAGGCATGTATGGGCTGTGGCCTTCGGACGAAACCAGAAAATTACATAAAGATATTGAACTTAAGCCGGTGTTAACCTGGAAAACCATTATTTCCGAGGTTAAAACGGTTGATAAAGGCCAGAAAGTAGGCTATGATTATACTGAAACGGTCATAAAGACCACGAAGCTGGCCGTTTTGCCTATTGGCTACTGGCACGGCTATTGGCGCGCGTTTTCGTCTAAAGCTGAAGTCTTGGTAAAAGGTCAGCGCTGTAAACTGATTGGGAGAGTCAGTATGGATATGGTGGTTGTAGACGTCACCGCCGTAAAAAATGTCAAGGTCGGGGATGAAGTTGTGTTAATAGGTAAGCAGGGTAAGGAAGAAGTCACAGCTGACGAACTCGGTAAATTGGCCAACACCAGCTGTTACGAAATTGTTACGCGCCTGAACCCGCTCATCAAAAAGTATTATCTCTAAATTGCGCCGGCTTAGCTCATCTGGTAGAGCAGCGGTATCGCCTGTCCTCCGTAGTCACGACTTGTCGGGACGAAGGGGGATAAACCGCACCAATAAAATTAAGAATAACTTGCCGAGATAGCTCAATTGGTAGAGCAGCGGTATCGTAAACCGCAGGTTGGAGGTTCAATTCCTCTTCTCGGCTCCACGGGTTTATAATCACTCACTCCAATCCTTATTACGTCCCCTTACCCCAATAAAATTGGGGGCACCCTTAGGGGACAAAAACAAAAAATGTCAAGGCCCCGAAAAAAGGCCGGGCTTGACAAAAGTCCTTAATTTACATAAGATAATTGCGTTCAATGGAAAATTTACCACAAAAGCCAAGCACCGACCCTAGCAAGGATAAACAGAAAGTCGTGGGCCTGATGCTTTTTGAAGCGGGGATAGAATTCGCGGTGATCATAGCCCTTCCGCTAATAGTCTTTACGCTATTAGGCAAATGGCTTGACACTAAACACAACACCCACGCCTATGTAATAGTGGGCATACTATTAGCCCTTTCCATTAGTGTGGCCGGCATTACTAAAAAAATTAAAGATTATCAAAGAATTTTAAAGAGCAAATGACCATAGCCTTACCGCCATTAGCATCAGAAGTCGTGTTCCATTTGGGAGCCCTGCCCGTGACCAATACCATGGTCAATTCTTTTATCGCACTCGTTTTGTTCGCCATTTTTGCCTTTTTCCTAAATTTGGGCATGAAAAAGTATTATGCCAAAAACCAAGCCCCCAAGGGCCTGGTTAATTTTTTTGAAAGCATTTTGGAAGTTGTTTTGGGCTATATTGATAACGTGACCAAAGACCGCAAAAAGACCTTAAAGTTTTTGCCCATAGTGGGCAGTTTGTTCCTGTTTATTTTAATTTCCAATTGGATGGGATTGATTCCCGGTACCGGCTCTATAATAAGATGGGTCAGCGAAAATGGCCACTTAACTGCCATCCCGGTGTTCCGCCCGGCTGATACCGACTTAAATATGACTTTAGCCATGGCCGTGTTTGCGGTTATTGGCGCGCACTTAATTGGCATCTTCACCATTGGTTTTTTTAAATATGTCAACAAATTCATAAAGTTTGGCGATTTATACCATGCCATCAAGACCTTAAAGCCTATTAACATTTTAACTGCCATAATTGAATTTTTTGTGGGTTTGATTGAAGTTTTTTCCGAAATCGCTAAAATGGTCTCTTTGAGTCTACGGTTATTTGGCAACATTTTTGCCGGCGAAGTTTTGCTTACCGTTTTGGCCGGCCTAATTGGCGGTTATGGCGCCTATATTATCCCGTTGCCGTTTGAAGGTTTGGAATTATTGGTTGGATTGATTCAGGCCATTGTCTTTTCCATGCTGACCCTGGTTTATTTGACCATGGCCACTACCGAACCGCATGCCCATGTTGAAAGTAATATTGACCACAAACACGACACGATGGAATTCAGCGAAGTGGAAAGGTTATAAATACATTAATTAATTTTTACGCCGAGCGACGTTAAATAATCTCTATTAAACCGATCGACAGAGCGTAAAAGAAAGGAATAGTTATGAGTCCCGAAGCCTTAATCGCCGTGGCCAAAGCCGCCACCATCGCCTTAGGCGGCATGTTGCCGGCCTGGGCCATTGGCAAAACTGCCAGCAAAGCCATGGAAAGTATTGGCCGCAACCCGGAGAGCGCCGACAAATTGTTTGTCCCGCTGTTGCTCGGCATGGCCTTTGCCGAAGCCATCGCCATTTACGCGCTGGTGGTCTGTTTTACCTTGTAGTCACAATGGGAACCATTGTGCACAATGGTTCCCATTAGGTTCAAGGGCGGAAACATTCTTCCCTTGGATTTAAAACTAATCTATAGATATGATATTACCTGAAATTTTAAATTCCGTTGTTTACGCGCAGGAAGCGGCTTCGGGGGGCGTAGCCGGCACTTTAGGTTTGAACTTAACTTATTTTATTGGCCAACTCATTACCTTTGCCATTGTCTTGTTAATTTTGTGGAAGTTTGTGTTCGGTCCGGTTGCTAAAAAACTCCAGGAACGTACCGATAAAGTGGAAAAAGCCATGAGCGACGCCGACCGCATTACCAAAGAAAAAGCGGAATTTGAAAAGTGGCGCCAGGAACAAATGAACGTGGCCCGCAAGGAAGCTTCGGAGATTGTTAATAAATCCCAGACCGACGCCACCAAAGCGCGGGAAGAAATTTTAATTAAGGCCAAGGAAGACCAGCAAAAGTTGGTTGACCAAGCAAAAGAACAAATTTATCAGGAAAAGGAACAAGCCTTAACATCTGCTAAATCTGAATTGGCTAACTTGGTAACCACGGCCGCGGAAAAGATTTTGCGCCAAAAATTGGATGACAAAAAAGACGCGGAATTAGTTAAAGAAACCCTAAAAAATATTTAATGAAGCTAACGACCACACAATACGCGCAAGCTTTATACGATGCCGTCCACGAAACCGGCCCCAAAGACCACGACAAGGTCCTGGATAATTTTGTAAAAATTTTGGCCGAGAACGGGGACTTGGCAAAGTTTGAGGAAATTGAAGCAGAATTTAAAACCATCGAGCGCGAAGCCAAAGGGATAAAAGAAGTCAACGTAACCTTTGCGCATCCCCTGGAAAAGAACCATCAGATAATGGACGAGCTGAACAAAGTAGTTGAAGGTAAAGTGGAATTTAAAACTTCAACAGATGGGAGTATAATCGGCGGCGTGGTAGTAAGGGTTGACGATACATTAATAGATGGAAGCGTAAAAACGCAATTAGAAAATTTGAATAGAGAGTTGAAAGGATAGTATGCAAACACTTATTAAAATAATGGAAATAGTTTTACCGATTTTAATTTTATATGTCTCCTTTGCGTCTGCAAGATCCAATCCGATAATAAAATCAGAATTTAGTAGAAGAAAAAAAAGTAACGTACGCCCTCTTATTAATTATTTTTCCGGTTTTATTT
>CAIVSE010000008.1 GCA_903908535.1 Candidatus Doudnabacteria bacterium | reverse complement strand
TTGTGCAGTGGTTTCAAAACTTTGTATCGTATAAGGCTCGCCCTGCGAAGCCTTGGCGAAGCAGGGGCCTGTAGTATAATGGTAATACGGATCCATGGCATGGATTAGTCGGGGGTCCGATTCCCCCCAGGTCCACCAAAAAAATTCGATTGTAACAATCGAATTTTTTTGTAGTCTTAGTATTTGACAAAACTTGTTTTTTGGTTGAAACTAAAGTTGATTCATCTTTTAATATGAGCACCCAATTACAAAACTTTTTAACCCAAACCCCGCTCGTAAGGCTTTATAACCTGCCGGAAGCCAATTTGTTTTTAAGCGACGGCGAAAAGCCATATGTGCTTAAAATCCGCGATTTGCCGGAAGATGAAAAACCGCGGGAGAAGCTGGTTAAATATGGCTCAACTGTGCTTTCAGTGGGGGAGTTGCTGGCGGTTATTTTAAATGTCGGCACAAAAAAAGAAGGGGTTTTGGCCATGTCCGGGCGGTTGTTAAAAGAATATGGGGAAAGCGCTATTATTAACCAAACCGACCCCAAAAAAATCGCGCAGGCTTTAAATATTCCGTTAACTAAGGCTTGCCAAATAGTGGCCAGCCTGGAACTGGGCAGGAGGTTTTTTAAAGTCCCAATCGGCAAGCCCCAGTTTTTACGGACCGCCAAGCAGGTTTATGAATATTTAAAAGACATGCGTGAATTGCCCAAGGAACATTTGCGGGGCATCTATTTAAACAGCCATTTTCATGTGATACACGATGAAGTTATTTCCATTGGCAGCTTAACCGCCAATGTGGTCCATCCACGCGAAGTTTTTAAACCGGCTTTGGACTATTCTGCTTCCGCCTTAATTTTGGCGCATAACCACCCTTCGGGTATTGCCAAGGCCAGCACGGAAGATATGGCTATTACCATGCAGCTCATAAAGGCCGGGAAAATTTTGGGCATCCATTTATTGGATCATATCATTGTCACTAAAAAGGGTTTTGCCAGCGTGCCGGCGGAATACAGCAATTAATTTAATTTTATGGCCAAAAAAACCAAGTTTATGTTTGAACATTCCTATACTATACCTAATTGCGGCTTCACTGTCAGCTCCGCGCCATTTTTTGAGGGCCCCCGGTTTTTAAGGGACTGGGAAGATTTCGGCCCCAAAAATTTGCCGGAATATTTCAACAAAGGTTATGGCATTTTCCAACAGCGGCTGGAGCAAATCAAACTTTTAGAGCGCGCTCTGACCGCGGAAGAAGGACAGGAGTTAACCTTTATGTTGGAAGCCTTAATCCACGCCAAGAACGCCAGGTATGAATAGGTTATCGGGCTGTCGTATACCGGTAGTACGCACGCTTCGGGTGCGTGTAGACTGGGTTCAATTCCCAGCAGCCCGACCACGGGTCAATTATTACTTCAGTTTGCGTGTACAAAATAAATTTTGTCCACCCCAGCCCGCGTAATAATGCCCCTTTCCCCAAAAATTTTTTTAATTTTTTGGGGCCCAAATTAACCCGCCTTTATGGGCGGGTTTTAAAATGGTATGATGTAAGTGTTCCTATAATAAATATGGCCAAACAGTTAATAGTAAATAACCTTTTAGTAAGCTATTCGGATTCCGCCGGTCTCGGCGACGTAAGTCTTGTTTTTTTGCATGGCTGGCGGTCGCAAAAAGAAATTTGGGGGAAATTAATACAGGCCATGCCGCAAGCCTGGTCTTGTTATGCTTTGGATTTGCCCGGATTTGGGGCTTCCCAGGCGCCTTTGGCGGCCTTATATGTAAATGATTATGTCCAGGCGGTTGCGGAATTCCTAAAAAAATTAGGGTTAAAAAATGTGGTTTTGGTTGGGCATTCCTTTGGCGGCCGGATAGCAATTAAACTGGCAGCCTCACAGCCAGGTTTACTGTCTAAATTAGTATTAATAGACAGCGCCGGTTTTGTAAATAGCAAAAACCAATTTTTTGCCATTGCGGCAAAAATTGCCAGGCCGTTTTTTAAGCCGCAATTTATGCAGTCACTGCGCGGAAAAATTTATTCCCGAATTGGCGCCGAAGATTATGTGGCCACGCCAAACTTAAAGCAAACGTTCGTCAATATTATTAATGAAGATTTATCAAAGTACCTGCCACAGATAAACTCGCCGACATTATTAGTTTGGGGAGAAAAGGACCCTGAAACGCCGGTTATTTACGGGGAACGCATGAACAGGGAAATCCCCAATTCAAAATTAATTGTTATTCCCGGAGCCGGCCATTTTAGTTTTTTGGATAATCCGTCCATGGTCGCAGGCGGGATGATAAATTTTATCAAGCCATGAACATTTTTAGCATAGTCAAATACCAATTGTATTTGCTGCAGCTGGAAAATTATGAATTGAGCAGGTATTGGCAATTGTTAAAAGCCAGGGGTTTTTGGGATTATAAACAGCCGCGGCGAAAAAATTTGGTTTGGACCGCCAAACTAACTGTCCTGTTTTTTTTGTCGGCGATAGCCGAAGTTATAATTGCCGCTGTAATTGTTTTTTTCTTGCGGAGATTTTTTACGTTCCCCCCGGCCGCATCGGTTTTATTATTTTTAATTATTTGGTATCTTTTGGCTTTATGTTCCTTTCTGTTTTTTTACCTCGGCGACGTTATACTGTGGCCATTTGACCGGGTTGTTAAAAGCCTCTTGGCAGCCCGGGCCAAAAAATATTTAAAAAAATTTCCCAAACTCATTGTTATTGGCATTGCCGGCAGTTATGGTAAAACCACCATGAAGCAGGTTTTAGCTTCGATTATTGGGGCTGACAAAAATGTTGTTGCCGCCCCGGAAAGTTACAACGTGCCCGTAAGCATTGCCAGGTTCATTTTAAAAAATGTTAACAGTCAAACCGAAGTCTTAATTTTGGAAATGGGGGAGCATTACAAGGGTGACATTAAGGAGCTGTGCGAAATCGCGGCGCCGGACATTGCCGTAGTCACCGGCATTAACCAAAGCCATTTGGAGCGTTTTGGGACTCTGGAACAAACTACGGAAACTATTTTTGAAATCACTAAATATTCCAGGGCCGGGGCAACGTTATTATTGAATGCCGACGATGCGGTGGTTAGGCGAAACTGCCAAAAATTCGCAAATAACAAAAAAGTTTTGTGGTACGGGGCGCGAAGCGGCGACCTTACGGATATAAAAATTGAGAGCCAGGTCTTTGATGAGGACAATTTAACCCAAACTGTTAAGTTGCGAAATGGCGGAGGATTTGCGGACGTTTTTACCACCGGCTTGCTTGGCGCGTACGCCGCGGGTAATATTATGGCAGGGATAATTATTGGCAGGCTGTTGAATGAGCCGGCCGAAAAAATCATTTTGGGAGTCCAAAATCTTAAGCCTGTGGAGCACCGCCTGCAGCCCATAAAGAGCGCCCGCGACGTTTTGGTTATTGATGACAGTTATAATGGCAACCCCGACGGCGTTTATGAGGCTATTGAGCTGTTAAAAAAGTTTTCGCGCCGCCGGAAATTATTTATTACCCCGGGTTTGGTGGAGACCGGCCCGTTGGCGCGTGATATCCACCAAAACATTGGGAAGCAGCTGGCCAGCGCGGCCAATAAAGTTTTATTGATAAAAAACAGCGTTACGCCGTTTATTGAGGCGGGGTTGCTTGAAGCCGGTTTTAAACCGGAAAATATTGTTTGGTTTAATTCCACGCCCGAAGCCCACGCCCAATTGGGCGGCATTTTACAGCCCGGTGATGTTATTTTGTTTCAAAACGACTGGGGAGACCAGTATCTTTAATATTAATTTATTTAAATAATATGAAAAAAACAATCGGCGTATTTTTTGGCAGCGGCAGCCCGGAGCATGACGTTTCCATTATTACCGGGCAGTTAGTGATAGCGACTTTAAAACAGCTGGGCTATCCGGTGGTGCCGGTTTATATCACCAAAACCGGCAAGTGGCTTTTAGGCGAAGATTTGGGAGCTTTAAAATTATTTGCGGACCCGAACGCAAAACCGGAAGAAAATAAAAAATATTGGGAGTATATTTTGGACATGGAAGAGTCGGTAGGTAAAATGGTTTTTAGGAAAAAAGGCTTTATGGGGAAAGCTGTGGCCATAAATTTGGCTTTTCCGGCCTTTCATGGCAGTTTCGGCGAAGACGGAACCATCCAGGGGCTGTTTGAAATGTTTGGGCTGCCTTATGTTGGCTGCGGCGTTCCGGCTTCGGCCATGGCCATGGATAAGGCTTTAACTAAAATTATGATGCGCGACGCGGATATTTCTACGACCAAATTTTTGTGGTTTGGGCGGGCGGATTGGGAAGCGGGCAGGCAAACATTAATTGAGCGGATTAAAAATGAACTGGCGTGGCCCGTGTTTGTAAAACCGGTGCACTTGGGGTCTTCCATTGGTATTGGAAAAGTTAAGGACAAAGACGCGCAGGATTTGGAATTTAAAATTGAAGTCGCTTTGCATTATGACAACAAAATTTTGGTGGAAGAGGGTGTGGAAGACGTCTTGGATGTTACCTGCTGTGTTATGGGAAATGAGGAGCTAACCGCGTCTGTGTTGCAGGAATCGGTGTTTAACAAGGACCTCCTGGATTTTGAAGATAAATATTTAAATGACGGCGGCGTGCAAACCGGCGGTAATTTAAGCGGTATGGTTATACCCGCCAGGCTCGATGCTAAGACCACCGCGGCTATTCAGGCCACGGCCAAACAAGTTTATAGAATTTTAGGCTGTGCCGGCATCTCGCGCGTGGATTTTTTGTACGACAAACAATCCCAAAAGTTTTATGCCAACGAAGTAAATCCTATGCCGGGAACTTTGTATAATCATTTATGGAAAGCTTCCGGTTTGGAAACCGAAAGTCTGGTGGAAAAATTAATCCAGCTGGCTGAACAAAAGTTTGAACAAAAAAGGGCCGTTACTTATACTTTTGAATCCAGCATTTTAAGCCAGCTTAAGGGCGGTAAACTGGGAGGTTAATGCGCCGGCTTCATATAAAACATTACCGGTTTGGCCTTTTCGCGCATAAAGGATATGTGATGAAACGGAAGTGACTGTTTCATTTACTTCTTGTATAATAGGTAAGACCACAAAAATACGGAGAGGTCGCATAGTGGTCGAGTGCGCTGGTCCCGAAAACCGGTAACCCCGCAAGGGGTTCGAGGGTTCGAATCCCTCCCTCTCCGCCACTTCTTCGCCCCTAAAGAGGCTACGAAGTGCAAGTATTTTAGAAATTTTGTGGGCGAAGAAGTGCCCTGCGAAGCTTTCTCATTTTTTGAATCTTTACTATAGGAGAAAGCGAAGTAGGACAAGACTATTGCCCTTTTTCCCAAAAATTAAAGATTTTTTGGGGACTCCGAAAGGAATATTTATGAACCAAGATTGTATTTTTTGCAAAATTATTGCCGGGCAAGTGTCGTCCAGCAGGGTCTATGAAGATGACCAGGTTTTTGCCTTTATGGATATTTTGCCGGTACGGGAAGGTCAGGTCTTGGTAATCCCCAAACAGCATGTGGACCATTTTACGGACCTGGATATAGGAACTGCCACCCAGGTTTTCCAGCGGGCGTTTAAGATTAGTCAGACTATAAAAAGCAAATTGCAACCCGAGCGCGTTGGGTTTATTGTTCATGGTTACGGTGTGCCGCACGCCCACATGATTTTGCTGCCCCAACATGACAAAGATGATATTACCTCCGGCCGTCTGGTTAAAATTGATAACGGACAAATTGTGTTTGACCCCCACAACGTCCCTATGGCCGACAGGGAAGGATTGGACAGGGTTTCTAAACTGCTGACGGAATAATTTATGCCTGACGTTTACGAACAATCGGTAGAACTGCACAAAGAATTTAAAGGTAAGCTGGAAGTGGCCAGTAAGGTGCCTTTAAAGAGCAGAGAAGATTTAAGTTTAGCTTACACTCCCGGCGTGGCCAGGGTCTGCCAGGAAATTGCCAAAGATAAATCCTTGGCCAAACAATTAACTTTTAAAGGTAACAGCGTGGCCGTGGTCACGGACGGCAGCGCCATTTTGGGCTTGGGTAATTTGGGGCCGGAGGCGGCCCTGCCGGTAATGGAAGGCAAAGCCGTGCTGTTTAAAGAATTTGCAAATGTAGACGCGGTGCCTATTTGTTTGGCTACACAGGACACGGAAGAAATTATTAAAGCCGTAACAATGATTGCGCCGACTTTCGGCGGCATAAACTTAGAAGATATTTCCGCGCCGCGCTGTTTTGAAATAGAAGAACGACTAAAAAAAGAACTGGATATTCCGGTAATGCACGATGACCAGCATGGCACGGCCACCGTGGTCCTGGCGGCGCTAATTAATGCCCTAAAATTGCGGGGCACAAAGAAAGCGGACGTTAAGGTCGTGGTTAACGGCGCCGGCGCGGCGGGTGTGGCGGTGACGGAACTGTTGATGAAGTATGGAATTAAGAATATGAGAGTCTGCGACAGCCAGGGAATTATTTCTTCCGGCAGGGCAGATTTAAATGAAACTAAAAAGCGAATTGTTAAAGTCACCAATTTAGACAATCGCAAAGGAAGCTTGGCCGAGGCCCTAAATGGCGCGGATGTGTTTATTGGCGTCAGCGTCAAAGACGCGCTTAAGCCCGAGATGATTAAAACAATGAACGCCAAACCAATAATTTTTGGCTTGGCCAACCCCGTTCCGGAAATTATGCCGGACGTTGCCAAACAGGCCGGCGCGTTTATTGTGGCCACCGGCCGCAGTGACTTTCCTAATCAAATAAATAATGTTTTGGCTTTCCCGGGAATTTTCCGTGGCGCTTTGGACAACGCAGTTAAACAAATTACGGACGATATGTTAATTAAAGCGGCCGAAAGCCTGGCAGACTATGTTACAGATTTATCGGCGGACAACATTTTGCCTCAACCGTTAGATAGAAATGTGGCTAAAATTGTGGCGGCGGCAATTGTATGAATTCTAAAAAAATCCTTATTCTTTATAATTCCATCGGGCTGGGGCATAAAAGCATTGCCGAAAATATTGGCTATTATTTGGAGCAGGACGGCTGCCAAGTTAAGTACGTCGATATTTTACAGGTCCAGGGGAATTGGCTTTCCGGCGCGGCTACCTGGCTGTACCATATTTTTTTAACCACCCTGCCTTTTGTGTGGAGTTTTTTATATTTAAACGAAACCGTGACCAATTTACTCTTAAAATTTAGGACTAAAACCGCCGGCAAAAATTATAATCATGTTAAAACGCTTATTGATGATTTCCAGCCTGACGCCGTTATTAGTACCCATACTGTCAGCTCCAGCATCATCGCTTTTTTAAAAGACAAAGGGCTTTTTACGGGCAAGTTTGTAATTGCTTTTTCCGACTTTCATCTCCACAGGTTTTGGCTTTATGACAACGCCGACCTTTACCTTGTTAATATAGAGGAGCAACAACAAAAAATGCAGGCCTTGGCGATTTCTAGGGAAAAAATTGTTGTCTGTGGTATGACTTTAAAACCGCAACTGATTCTTAACACAGATAAGGTCAGGAGCCGTTTAAATATATTACCGGGGGAAAAGGTGGTATTAATATCCAGCGGTTCCCAGGGGACGGACATAGACAAATTCCTGTTGGATTTTTTTGCAGTCAGGGATAACGTCAAAGCCATTGTGGTTTGCGGTAAAAACTCGGGTCTGTTAGAAAAGCTTAATCAGCAATTTCAAAAGACCAACATCATTCCCCTTGGTTTTTACAAACCCATGGATGAGCTTTATGCCATCGCGGACCTTTATATTACTAAGCCCGGCGGCCTTTCCACGGCTGAAGCCCTGCGCTGGAATTTGCCCATATTGGTTTCCCATTTATTGCCGGGCCAGGAACAGCTGAATTTTAAGTATTTGGCGGATAAACATTTAGTTATGCCCTGGCCGGTTAATTTAACAGCCGAGGCCATGGCTGAATTGCAAAGCGGGGACTTCAGACGGCAGTTAACGGCCAACCCTGCAAAATCGGCCTTGTTTCCCGCGCCTATGGGTTGGCTTCAGTTGGTAAAAGGTCTTTGGAAAACCCAGTAAATACAGGCCTATTTGCCTGCTTCACAGCGGTTTGACGAGAATGGTTATATGGTTTAATATAAAACTAACTTGCGGTGTTTCATTAATTAAACTTTTATGGCGAAAAAAGAAAAATCGTTTTTTGGGAAGATAATGGGGGGAAACGTCACTGAAGACGTGCAGGAAGAAGTTTATGAGGAGCAGGAAATGGTGGTGCCGGCAGCCGTGGAGCAGGAAGAGCTGGGCCCGGACGAAGTGGACAGCGAAGAAATGCTGATGGCGGAAGAACAGGAACCTGTGGCGGAAGCGCCCAAAAAGCGCAATAAAGAAGCCGGTGAAGAATGGCTGACGGATTTTGAAGGACAGTTAAATATAGATATGTACCAGACCAAAGATAATGTCATTATTAAATCCACCATCGCCGGGGTGCGGCCGGAAGATATAGACATTACCGTGGCCAACGATATGGTCACCATTAAGGGTGCCCGCAAAAAGGAAGAAATCATTGCCCAGGACGACTATTTTTACCAGGAATGTTATTGGGGCAATTTTTCCCGCAGCGTCATTATTCCGGTGGATATAGACAGTGAAACCATTGAAGCCGACTTAAAAGACGGCATCCTGACCGTAATTATTCCCAAGGCGGCCAAAGCTAAGACCAAAAAGGTCAAAGTTAAGGGCATGTAAGCAGGACTTCCGCACCGCTACCTTTCAGCCAATTACTTCGTTATTTTGTTCCGGTTTTTTCCGGCGTACTACAAGTACGCCTGCGAAAATCCTCACAGAAATGCCCCGTACTTGGCTGAATGCGGAAGTCCTGACAAGGCTGAAGTGTAATCCCGCTCCCCGTGAGCGGGATTTTATGGTAGAATAAGGGCATGGCAAGACACAAAAAACATTATAAAGAACAGGAAGAAAAAGATTTTAAAATTTCCGCGCCCAGACTGAATTTGGCCAGCGAAACCAAACGGGGGATTGTGGTGGTTATTGTTATTGTTTTGGCCATTGTTTCGGTTTTAAGCCTGGTCGGTATTGCCGGCAGCTTGGGCCAAAATTTGTTCCGTTTTTTTACCGTTGCTTTTGGCATTATGGCCTATTTGGTTCCGGTGGTGTTTTTGTTGATAGCTTTAGCTTTAATTAAACAAGACCTTAAAGATGAAAAGTCCGGTGAAGGCTTTTATTTTCGGACTTTTTTGGGCGCCGTTTTATTAACCGGCAGCATCGCGGGATTAATCCATATTTTTTATTTGCCTTCCTACAGCGCTTTTGTCCTGGCAGGAGAAGGCCGCGGTGGCGGCTATTTGGGCGCCATATTTGCCGAGCCTATCTATGCTTTGCTGAATTTGTGGGCCGGCAGTATTATTTTATTTGCTTTAACTATAATTGGAGTTTTAGTGACCTTTAATGTGCCGTTAAGTTTTTTTGTGCCCAAAAAGCCGGAACCGGAAGAAGAGCTTGCCAGACAGCCTTTGCCCGAGGGCCAGGTGAAAATTAATGGCATGGCGAGCAGTGGTTTTGCCAGCGAAAAAGTGGCGGATAAAAATAAAAAAATTGTCGAAATCCCGGAAGCTGCCGCCCCTGATAAACCAAAGAAGTCCAGCATTAATGTGGGCGGGGCAAACCCGGTGGCCATTGAATCTATTACCATAGAAGACCGCAAAGACTGGAAATTGCCGTCGTTTGATTTGCTGGACGACAACAAAACCGAAGTCGACAGCGGCAATATTGAAGTCAACGTGGCAATTATTAAAAAGACTTTGGCGGATTTTGGGATAGAAGTGGAAATGGGCGAGGTCAATGTCGGCCCGACTGTGACGCAATATACCCTGCGCCCGGCGGTTGGCGTTAAGTTGGCGCAAATTGCCGCCCTGCAAAATGACTTGGCCCTGGCCTTAGCCGCCTCCTCCCTTCGCATGGAGTTGCCTATTCCGGGCAAGGCTTTGGTTGGTATTGAAGTGCCAAACCGCACTACCGCCATGGTCCGTTTACGCGAAGTCATGCAGACTAAAGATTTTGTGGACCACAAGAGTAAATTGGCAGTGGCATTGGGCCGCGACGTGGCCGGCCATCCCATGGTTATAGATTTGGCCAAAATGCCCCACCTGCTTATAGCCGGCGCTACCGGAACCGGCAAGAGCGTATCTATTAACAGTTTATTTATCTCTCTGCTTTACCGCAACACGCCCCAGGATGTTAAATTTATTGTGATTGACCCTAAAAAAGTGGAGATGACGCCTTATAACGGCATTCCGCATTTATTAACCCCGGTGGTCACCGAATACGAAAAAGCCGTGAATGCCTTAAAGTGGGCGGTGGCGGAAATGGACCGCCGCTACCATTTGCTTTCCGAAGCCGGCAAGCGGAATATTGTGGAATACAACGAACACACTTCCCTGACTTTGCCTTACATTGTCATTTTGGTGGATGAACTGGCCGATTTAATGTCCCTGGCCAGACAGGACGTGGAAGCCTCCATTGTCAGGCTGGCCCAAATGGCCCGCGCCGTTGGTATTCATTTAGTGCTGGCCACCCAGCGCCCCAGTGTGGAAGTTATTACGGGCCTAATTAAAGCCAACATTACTTCGCGCATTGCTTTTGCCGTAGCCAGCCAAATAGACAGCCGCACCATTTTGGACGCCTCGGGCGCGGAAAAACTTTTGGGCAATGGCGACATGCTTTACATTTCCGCGGAATTTAACAAGCCTAAGCGCGTGCAGGGCGCGTTCATTGGCGAAAAAGAAGTCCGGAGCGTGGTGGAGTTCTTTAAACAGCAGGTTGGCGCGGTTATTTATAACGAAGAAATTTTAGAAAAACCTAAGCGCAGTTTGGGAATTCCGGGCATGGATAGCAGCGGGGATGACGAAGACGCGCTGTTTGAGCAGGCTAAAGAAGAAGTTATGCGGGCCGGCAAGGCCTCGGCCTCGCTGCTTCAGCGCCGCTTGCGCGTGGGTTATGCCCGCGCCGCCAGGCTACTGGATATTTTGGAAGATCGGGGTATTATTGGGCCGGGCGACGGCGCCAAGCCGCGGGAAGTTTATGGCGTTATCCCGCCGGAAGAGCGGGCGGAGTACGGGGTGGAAGCCGTGGTTGAAGACAGCGTGGAAGCGGAAGAAGAAAATGAATGATTTTTGAAGTCAAAAAAATTCCCCTGGAAACCTTAAGCGAATACCTGGCTGAAGTCCGCAGCCAGTTGCATTTGCCTGTGGCCGAGGTCTGTGAACAAACCGGCATCCCGCCGAAATTTTTGGATATGCTGGAGCAAAACCGTTTTTACCAATTGCCGGCTGATGTCTATGTTTTTGGCTTTTTGCGGCAACTTTCCAGGTTGTATGCCATTGATTCAAACACGCTGATTGACCAATATAAAAAAGAGTGCGGTATCCAGCGCCAATTGCAGGCCCGGCCGCTGTTTGAAATGTCCAAAACCAAAAAATTTTTGGGGAAATTCGTCATTACGCCTAAAGTTTTAAGCATTTGGGCCGGACTTATATTTGTAGCTGTCACTTTGGGGTACATTGCCTGGCAGGTGGGTACCATAAATAAGACTCCGTTCCTGGATATTATCTCGCCGCAGGACCGTCAACTTATTAGTGATTCTTTTATCACCGTTTCCGGCCGGACCGATCCGGGGTCGGCAGTAAGCATTAATAATAAAAGCGTCTTTGTGGACGCCGGAGGCGATTTTACCGAGCAGATTGGTATTGATAACGGCCCCGAGCAATTGGTTTTTATCGCGGCTAACAAATTTAATAAAACCGTGGAAAAAAGCCTGACTGTGATTGGCCAGGACAATTCGGTGGTACTGGCCAGCAGCACTCCGGTGGCTGCTACTTCTACTGCCGCAGGCGTACAATTGAAACTGGAATTTACCGGGCCGGTAACTTTGGTTTTTTCTGTGGATAACAGCGTGCCACAGACCCTGATTTTTAATGCCGGGGATGTTAAAGTGCTGGCAGGCCAGGATAAAATTACTATATCTACATCTAATGCCGGCGCGACTAAAGCGACTTATAACGGCCAGTACCTGGGTTTTTTGGGCAAACAGGGGGAAAAATTAACCAATGTGCCATTTTTCCCGCAATCTGGTACAATCAATATAACCCCTTAAGAACTTTACTAAATAATTTTTTTACTATGCCTAAAACAACTACAAAAGCAAAAACAGAAGCCGCAGTCAGCGGCAAGTGGAAAGCCTTAGACAGCGCTTTAGACCAAATTCGCGAAAAATTTGGCGATGGCAGTATTATGAAATTGTCCGATACCAGGGCTTTAGACGTTGCCTCCATCCCCACCGGTTCCATTTCCCTGGATTTAGCCCTTGGCGTGGGAGGTTTTCCCCGCGGCCGGGTTATAGAAATTTACGGTCCGGAAAGTTCCGGTAAAACCACCCTGACCCTGCACATGATCGCGGAAGTGCAAAAACGCGGCGGCCTGGCGGCTTTTATAGACGCCGAACACGCCCTGGACCCGGAATATGCCAAGCGCATTGGCGTCAAATTGGAAGATCTGTTAATTTCCCAGCCTGACAACGGCGAACAGGCCCTGGATATTTGTGAAACCTTGGTGCGTTCCAACGGCCTGGACGTTATTGTTATAGATTCCGTAGCCGCCTTAACTCCGCGTAACGAAATAGAAGGCGAAATGGGCGATTCCCATATGGGTTTGCAGGCGCGGCTGATGTCCCAGGCTTTGCGTAAATTAACCGCCATCATTTCTAAAACTAATACTACGGTGGTGTTTATCAACCAAATCCGCATGAAAATTGGGGTGATGTTTGGCAATCCGGAAACCACCACCGGCGGCAATGCTTTAAAGTTTTACGCCTCCGTGCGTATGGAAGTCCGCCGCAGCGCGCAAATTAAGGCCGGCGATAAAATTATCGGCAACCGCACCAAGGTAAAAATTGTCAAAAATAAAGTGGCGCCGCCGTTTAAAGTCGCGGAATTTGATATTATGTACAACGAAGGCATTTCCGCCGTGGGTGATATGCTCGACACCGCCACAGCTTTGGGCGTGATAGAAAAAACCGGCAATACCTTTTTGTTCGGCCAAACCAAACTTGGTGTCGGCCGCGAAGCTTCCAAAGCTTTCTTAAAAGAAAACCAACCGGTGTTTAAGGACATTGACGCCGCCGTACGCGAAAAAATCAAAGCCGGAGATGTGGTCATGGAAAAAGTGGCCCCCGAGGAAGAAGAAAGCGGGGAGTAAATGGAAAAACTAAATATTGACACCATCTCAACCCTGCCAACGCCGGCAGGGTTGATTGAACGACGAATTAATTTGGTACGTGGCGTTAATGTTATGTTCGACAACGATTTGGCTGAATTATACCAAGTCCCGACTAAATCTTTAAATTTGGCTGTAAAAAGGAATTTGGTTCGTTTTCCAGCCGATTTCATGTTTCAGATTAATGATAAAGAATTCGAAAGTTTGAGGTTTCAAATTGAAACCTCAAACTTGAGGTCGCAATTTGCGACCTCAAGTGAGAATCGCGGCGGTAGGCGCTATCTCCCTTATGTTTTTACAGAACAGGGAGTTGCAATGCTTTCTTCTGTCCTCAAAAGTGAAAGGGCAATTGCCGTAAATATTGCCATTATGAGAGCGTTCGTCAAGCTACGTGAAATAATGACCACACATAAGGAATTGGAGAAGAAAATCCAGGACTTGGAAAAAAATCAGAAAAAGCAGAAAGTTGATATTTCCAGCATTTTTATTGTCATTAATAAACTTTTGGAAAAACCCAAAGAACCTGAAGAGCCAAAACAGCGAATGGGCTTTAGGACGGACTAAGAAAAAAGGCAGGCGTCGGATTTGCGACGGCCTGCCTTTGTGTTATTGCTTGGAAAATTTATTTATTGTTTCCCAAATACCCTTAAATATTTGCCTTTGATTATGGGCCAAAGCGGCATCATAAATTTCCACAAGATAGTGAGGTTTTTGGTTTGTAACAATCATTATTACGTAATCACCACAAATCCATGTAGTTGCTGTAAAGTCATGGCTTTGTTCCCAAAAGCGAATTTGGCGCTTTTCAAATTTTTTCTTTTTTATTTGTTCGGCGGATTCATTGCTTATTAGCTTGAGTGAACCTTTTTCCTTGCTTCCCTGTTCCCAATACCAATCTATCCATTTCTCATAGTGTTGTACAAAGGTTTGGTCTTGGAAGCCCCACCAGACCCCGTCCCGTTTTAGAATACTGGCATCCCAGACCGGAGTTTGTTTATAGAGATGGTTTTCCAGTTCGTCAGCAGCCACGAACACTATTTTTGGGATGGTATATTGGGTCCCTTTACTTATGGCTTGTAGTCCTTCAACGGCGTTTTTTATAATGGCTTTTTTTTCTTCCAATTGTTTTTCTTCTTGTTTTACCAATAAAGCCAAATCTTGGGGCGGTTTTGCTACAAGTTGTAAAATAGGACCGCCTAAATCTTCAGCAATAATCCCTTTTTGGGTTAAGTCTTTAGCAATACTGTAAACGGTAGTTCGGTTTATTCCAACTATTTTACCCAAAGAGGCCGGAGTCAGTTTGCCGTGTTGCAGTAAGGCAAGATAGACGGCAATTTCTTTATCGCCAAAGCCTAATTGCTTCAATAAATCATTAATCATAGTAATATGATACTATGTTGTTACTAAATTGTCAACACTACTTTAACCAATATTTGCAGCCTATTTAGGCATTGTATGTCTCAATTTGTTAAAAAACTATTGACAATATCACATTTTTATGATATTCTTATATGTAAAACAAAAATACCTGGCGAGGAAAAACGCGCAAGAGGAGGATTTGTGAAGATTGTACTCGCTATATTGGCTTTTGCCGTTTTAGCTTCCGCCCAGAATTGGGTTGAGGAGCGCACCTATGTTTCCGGTGGCGCGGCCACCCCAAGAATTGACGGTTTGCTTACGCAGTCAATTAAAGGCAATCTGGGAAGCTTTGAGTGGTTTCAGGTGCAACAGGGTTATAGCCAGGCTTATGCCGGCGCCACTTACAGCCCTAAGCCTTGGCTGCAATTCGCGCTCGGCGGCGGTTTGGAAGAGGCTAAGTCTCCAGCGCGCCTTGGTTCCTACATTTGGATGGGTAAGGGCAAGCTTTCAGGGCTGTTTGTGTTTGAAGATGGCGGCAGTGGCATTTGGTTTAAAACCGAAGCCAATTATCAAGTGTTTTCCAAACTTGGTGTTGGTATGCTATCTGAACGCTTTAAAGGGACGGGTTTGAAGTTTGAACTTTCTGTCCCTCATACCCGGCTCAAGGCCTGGTTCGCCCCTTTGTTTCAGAACGGAAAAGCAGATCCGGTAGTCGGAGTCAGATATGCCCTATAGGAGGTATTGGTGGTAGCACATAAGTAAAGTGCCACCAATATGAACTACATGCCAAATCAAAAGTGCGCTACATAACTGTGGCGCACTTATTTTTTTTATGTATTGTTTAAGATACTCCCGCGTGTTAAAATAAGTGAGTTATGAAGGGAATAAAATCAAAACTTTATTGCAGTCTGGACATTGAAACTAGTGGCTTTGACCCTTTGAAAAATGAGGTTTTGGAAGTCGGTTTTGTGCTGTTTGAATTCGTGAAGAGAAAGGTCAAAATAAAAAAAGAATACACGCGGGTGTTTAAACCCAGCGGCCAAGTTCCTTTAAATATTTTGGGTTTAACCGGGATTAAACAGGAAGAACTGGACGCCGCGGATTTGTTTATTGACCATAAAAAAGAACTCCAGGGAAAATTACAAGATGCCGTAATCGTTGGCCATAACGTAATTTTTGATATTCGGTTTTTGGAAAGCCTTGGCATAAAATTTTCCGGCGAGGTGGTGGACACTTTGGATTTGGTGCAATTTTTGTTACCCACGCACCACAGCTATAATTTGGAAAATTTGATGCATTATTTTAAAGTGGACCACAAAGACGCCCATCGCGCTTTAGCTGACGCCAAGGCCTGCGTGGTGGTGCTGGAAAAACTTATGAAAAAGTTTGGCGGCTTTAGTCCCACGCTACAAAAAGAAATCTTAGACATTGGCGCGACCCAAAAATTTGCCTGGGCGGATTTATTAAACCAGGCCGTATCGCATAAAGTTAAGGCGGCAGAGAAAAAGCAGAGAGCTGTAAATTTAGCCATATCTCAGGTCATGGCTTCACAGTTTAAACTGGAAGATAAGGTTATTTATGATTTTCCCGTGGGCACTGACTGCGCCGATTATTTAGCTCACGCTTTAGCTGAAAAAAAATCCGCCAAGGGCGGAGTGTTATTGGTAGTGCCAAAACACAGCCAGGTCATTAAATTATGGAACAGCGATTTTGTGGAAGCTGTGTTTCCGCCGGAATTGTTGTTTGATGAAACTAAATTTTTGGCCTTGAAAAATAAAATCAATCCCACGCCGGAAGAAGCCAAATTTACTTTAAAAGTTTTGGTCTGGCAGGCCACCAACTGGCAGGTTGAATGCATTTTTGACTTAAATCTTTCTTTTTTCGGCGGCCAGTTTAAAAGCTATATTACCGGCGGCAAGTTAAAAGAAAATAAGACCGCGTCCATTGTTTGCTGCAGCCTGGAAGCGCTGTCCGCTATTGCGGATAAAGGTTTATATAAAAACCGCCGGACCATAATTGTAGGGTTGAATGAATTTGAAAATTATATTAGTTCTTCCTTAAGCGTTAAGGCCAGCTGGACTTACATTACTTATTTGCTAAAGACTTTTTATAACCCTGAAGTCCAGTCCGGCAATGTTAAGGTTAAAGATTTGGTCATTGCCGCGCTGGCTAAAGCGGATTTGTTTTTTGGTTTGGTTAGTATGCTTTTAAAGTCCGACCAGCAGTTCCAGTATTTTAAGATTGATGAAAACAGCTTACAAAGCGAAGCGCTGCAAAAAATCCAGGCCGCGGCCCAAAATTTTGCCGCGTTGCTGTTGGAATCAAATTTAATTTTAAAATCCGAGGCCATAGCTAAGTTTGCTGAAAGCCTGCAAAACTTTTTTAGCCCTGAAGTTAACCAGGTTAAATGGATAGAGCTTTCGCCGGAGCGCTGTATTTTACAGAGCGCCCCTGTGGACATTAGCGGCGCGGTAAAAAATATCCTGAATAATTTTTCCTATGTGGCTTTTGCCGACAGCCTGGGCAGTGACAAGCTTTTGGGTTATTTTATTGCGCGGTTGGGTTTGGCGGAATTTTCTCCGCTCAAAGTTGGTGTCACATCCGCTTTTGTCGGCCAGAGAGAATTATTCCGGGTCGAGACAAAGGCCGTTATCTGCCATCTATCTTCCTTAATGATGACCGATGCAGGTTTGGGACCAATACTTGCAGCAGGTAGCTTGCCGGCTGCGGTTTTATTTGGGAATGCCACACAGGTAAAAAGTTATTATGAAGGGCATTATAAAGAGCTGCAACAAACCGCGTTTTTGGTGGCGCAAAACAGTTCCGGTGGCAGCAACAAAATGTTCCACAATTTTATCATCCATAATAACAGCTTAATGTTAATTACCGGCCGAACTATTTTAAAGCACTTAAGTTCCAGCTCCAGTATAGACCCTGTGGAGCGTGTAGCCGTGAAAACCCTGGTTATTGGCCATTTGCCGTTTGAAGTCTTTACCCACCCTTACCAGGAAGCTGTGGCTGCCCGTTTTGGTAATGCTTTTGAAGATTATAGCCTGCCACGGGCAATTTATAACTTCCATTCCTTACTGGAATTTTTTAATACACCCACTTTGGAGCAAATTTACATTTTTGATTCCAAACTGGCCAAAGACTATGGAAAAGTCTTTAGGGAGTATTTATTAAATAAACCCGATATCCAGCTTATATGATAAATAATATATGACTTAAGTTATCCCATGTTTATCCACAGGTTATGCATATGTAAAAAATGGCATAAATTTTAACTTATTTTAAATAAAACCTTTTAAATAAAAGGGTAAGTTACTAAAAAGGTCTGAATAGTTGACATAACCGTATTTCCTTGATACAATGAATGTACAAGGTTGATGTGGATAACTCGAGAAACATCCTCCTCCGCTAAAGCTACGGCGGACAAGAAGAAACAAACGTAAAAGTACATTAAAAACTCAAGCTACGCTAAAGGAAATATGGGCTTTAAACCTTAAAACCCGTGTTTCCTTTAAACTTTTCGTCATAGCCTATCCAATCTAGGCTGTCTGAAAAACAAAAACAAAAATGTAGGCTGATTTT
>CAIVSE010000007.1 GCA_903908535.1 Candidatus Doudnabacteria bacterium | reverse complement strand
GTTGCCGCCATAAGCAGGGTCAGCGCATACTGCATCGCCCTGGTTGCAATTTATACTAACATCAGCTTTGACCGTCTGGGAAAAACCAACAAATAAAACAATCCCGGCAACCAGAAAGAACCAAAAATATTTTTGATGTTTTTTATTTAACATAAACCGTAATTAATACCATAACTTCCTGGGACGAATTTAAACTGATGTCCGCCCGCGCCTCATATTTTAGTGTACTGGCTTCCACTATGCCAAAACTGCTCCCATAGGAATCGGACGGCTGTGACAAAAAAGCTGAATAAAAGGCCGCTGACAGGTCCGTAGCCGCATTTTGTATGGACTCGCTTGAGGAATAGGAAATTACAAAGCCGCTTTTGCCGTCAGTAAATCGCGCCACGGAAACTGTACTGCCCGTAGCCTCGCTTGGCATTAAATCCGTGAGCTCTTTTGGCAAATCTGTTGTGGCGACTGGAGACTGACTGGCCACCGGCGGGATTTTAATTTTTTCCAAACCCGAAATTATGATTTTTTCCCCGAGCTGACGGTTTACGGTGGAGGTTGCATTTGTTGGGGCCTGGATGGATTGCTGCGGATTTGTCGGTTGAACTTTTCTTTTAGAATTAAAATACACGGCCGCAAAAACCGCGGCGGCAATAATAACCAATACCAATACCGTCGGCCATATCTGGTGGATTTTATGGGGCGTGGGAACAGGAAAATTTTGCTGTTCCGGAATTTTTGTTTCCATACAAATTTATAGTACTACTACTATAATACCACAAAGTTATAATTTTGCAATTTAAAAAACTTGTTCGCGCCCAAATTCTCGAATTAATACTTGACAGATTTACAAAAATACGCTATAACTAATTTATCTTCGCACTTTAAAAGCCATAAGGAGGGCTTTAAGTATGAGAATCTTCAAAATTGTTTTAGCGGTGATAGTGTTTTTTTGCACTACCGCGACGGCGCAGGTGTTCTTAAGCACCGCGCCGAACACCCAAGTAATGGCTATGTCGCCAGACGGCAAGTCACTGTACATTGGTGCCGACGGCCTGTTAGTTGCGGTTAACCCGCAAAGCCAGCAGGTGGTATCCCAAACGATTTTGCCGTTCGGGTGGAACAGGCCTACATGCATGGCTTTTCACCCCTCGCTCGGAATTGTCATGCAGATGACAGATCCCTTCTCAGGACCAATAACCGAGTTTGATTATCTATGGGTGACAGTAGATCCAACAACCGGGGTCCCAAAAGGCAATACGCTTTCCGACCAGCAGTTCGGCGGCGGCGGCTGTGCCGTCACGCAAGACGGAGCCATTTGGCTGGGCTCGGATTCGGAGACGGTTTCAGCCACCCCCAAACTCGCCCGGATAGACCCAAATACGTTCGGGGTGACCTATTTTTACCCCACCACAGATAGAATAAGGTTTATAACCCAGGTTACTGGAACAAACAAAGTCCTGTTCGTCATCGGGACATCGGGTGTCGGCGTCGCCAACAGTACCGGTGTCATCGGCTTAACTAACGTGGCTTTTGGCGGTTACCCTTTCAGCCCATACACCACGAGTATGGCGGAAACAGCTCCGGATGGCCGGATTGTTGTGGTCGGCGCATTGGGTACAGCGTTCGTGGACCCGACCGTTACTCCTCCGGCAGTTCAGATGGTTTCTCGTCCAAGTCCAGGATTTATCGCCGATGTAGGCTTTTCCGGCAGCGATACCAGCTTTTTCTACGTTGTTGGCGGCGGCATAGTCTTCACAGTTGACGCGACCACGGGAAACCTCATAAAACAACTCGCCGACACCAGCTGGGATCAGCTCTCACCTTTCTATCAAATAAAGATTATTCCGGGGCAGTTTACGGATACGCTGTTAATCCTCGGAACCGGGGGTGTTTCGTTCTTTGACGTCCCGCGCCCCGACCCGGTAATGTATTCTCTCGTCAACGGCGCTAGTTTACAGCCCGGTATTACGCCGAACAGCTGGGATACCATCTTTGGCGGACGGCTTGGCTGGCAGGATGGCTCGCAGGTTTTGGCCTGTGCCTTCCCCTACCCCCAAGTTTGTAACAACGCCCGTGTCCGGCTTGACTACGCCGGCAAGTCTGTCTTCGCCGGTCTGTACTTCAGTTCGCCGAATCAGATTAACTTCTATGTGCCGCCCGAAGTGCCCATTGGCACCGCTAACCTCACGGTAACATCCCAGCAGCTGCAATCCGACGGCACATGGAAGGACTCCAACTCACTCACGACAGACGTTCTGTCCGCCGCTCCCGCCATCTTCACTGACGGGTATGGGAACGCGCTCATTGTTCACATAAATGGCGAAGTCAACACCCAGGGAACCGCAGGCGAATCCGTTTCCGTTTACGGAAATGGGCTTGGTCCGGTCGCTCCAGGCGCCTTCGGCCTGATGTGGACAACTATAACCCCGACCGTCACGGTCCTCAATGTGCCCGCGCAGGTAACCTTCGCCGGCCTCAGCCCATGCTGCACTGGGTTGTACCAGGTTAACTTCATTATCCCCTCCGGGATGACTGGAGGTGCCCAACCCATCACTATTTCGGTCGGCAATACCGCAACGACAACCAATATGAACATTCTCAGCCCCGCAAGGTGAAAAAGGAGGTTCACTATGCGGAACAACTTCAAGCCCCCGCCATAGCACTCGCATTTCCTTACCTGGAATTGCTAGTGCTATGGGCGGGTATTTTTTTATTTCTTAGGACTTACGGGTTTGAGCAAATTAAACCCAAATTCCCTTAATGATTAAGTTATGAGATAATGTTCTGGCGACTTCTTGTAACAACCACCCACCCCCGGACGGGGCCCGCATCTGAATTAACTGGGGCTAGTTCCCCAAAACAAAACCCGCCGAGATTTAAATCGACGGGTTTTTTATAACTTTGCCTGCTGAATAAACTCCGGGAACAGTTGCACCTTCCTGCTGTCGCCGGGATTAAATAAAAATGGCTCCACATCCCTGGCCAATTGCTTAAAATCCAATTTTCCGGACAACTCAATGAGTTTGGTTCTTAAGGCTTCAGGATCGCCAATGCCCATCTTAGCCTGCAGGTATTGGTAGTTGGGCTTGGTGAAAGACAATAGAAATACGATGTCGTAAAAGTCCCGTCCCTTGGCCCGCTTGCGGTTTACGGCGGCGTTTATCTTTTGGGACAGCAACAAATCCCGTTGGGTGACGAAAATTTCCGTGAAAACGTCAAACTTGTTTAATATTTTTCGCTCCGGCTGATAAACAAAACCGTGCGCCAGGCTGTCTATTTGAATAAGAATTTTTTCATCCTGGTGAGGTGAAAGACCGCTGCCAAACAAGACATTAGGAAAACGCACATTGCACCTATACGCTTCCCTGCCGGTAAAATCAATCTCCACCTTAAACCCTTCCGCCTCCAAGCCGGTTTTAACCTTTTGCGCCGTCTGCTCAAACTCGGCATCGGTTAAACCGAAATTATCAAAGTCTATGTCTTCGGAAAAACGGCTATTTTCATAAACAATCCGCAAAGCCGTACCACCCAAAAAAGCCAATTTCCCGGCATATTCGGACACAAAAATAATTGCCAAAATTTTATACTGCAAATACTCCCGCAAAAGCGAACGCTTAAAAGCTCTCAAATTTTCTGGGTACTGCTGTTCTATTTGTTCTAAAGTTAGCATAGGTTATTGATTATTGGTTGCGAATGTAACTTAAAAACTGCTTGGCCCGCCTTTCCAGGCTGGGGCTGTTAAAAGCCTTAATATACCGGTTAAACTTCCCTAAATCCGCCCTGGTTAGAAACTCCTGCCCATTAAACCGCCATTCTTCCAAGTCTTCCTTACGAGTGGCGCGTGGGTTCAAATACAAGTAATCCAAAACCGCCTTTTCAATTTCCGCCAAAACGTATTGCTGGTTGCCTGTTTGCCGCAGGTTATATCCAAAAAACAATTCCGGCTTTAAGCTGCGATAGGAGAACTCCCCTACCGGAGTCTTAAACTTTACTGTCTTCCTACTTGTGGCTGAAGTTACGGAATACACGCCTTCGGGGATTAAACCGTAATAGGATAATGCCATTTCAAAAGATACATACGACGGCGCGTAGAGCTTATTGGCCACCAAAAATAAGATTTCTTCATTAAGCCGGGTATCCACGAACATATAATAGCCGCGACGAAGCTTTTTTATGTAGCCCTTGTTCTGCCACTGACTTAACCTATGCCGGTAAAACTTAGGCTCAATCTTTCGAATGTCCGTAATGGAGAAAACCGTAAAATCCTCCAATTGTTCCTTAAATTCATTATATTGCATAAATTTCTAATAAATACTCTTTTGAGTACTCTTTAGAAATATAATAGCATATAACCGTTAATTTTGCAAGCCCATGCTAAAAGCCGCCCAAAACGGCCGGCTTTTCTCTGCTTTAAACGGATTGTTAGTAAATATAGTCCAAAGTGACCTGGTTCTGGGGGGCGGCGCTCTTGTAATCCAAAATTATACTTAAGGTGGTAGAGGCGTGGCTGGCGTTTATAGCCTGGAACTGGGGCTGGTCCACGGTGCTGGTAATTTTCCAGTTATTGGCGGACAAATATTTTTGGTAGGCGGCCAGGTTTTGGCCAATGGTCTGCGTAGTCACATAAATATACTGGGCGTCGTGCTTGCCGGTGAGTGAATTTAAAATGGTCTGGTTCTGCAGGACTTTGGGGGTTTTTTCTATCGGCAGATTGGCCGGAAAATTGGCCGGTGATTGCCCGCCAACCGTTTGTGTGGCTGTCAGCTGCGGCACGGGCGGCAGAGGAATTTTAGGCTGGTTGCTGACAGTGCTGCTGGTAGCCGCCGGCGCCTGGGCCGTGTTACTCTTGTGGACGGCCAGCACCACCAAAATAACCACCAGTACCACAATTAATACCCCGTAAATAAAATATTTGTTTTTGTTGCTCATGTATTTTTAATTAGTTTTTTGCCAAAGCGGCGTCAATGGCCTGCTCAAAAGTGGTGGCAGGCTGGGCGCCAACTATAATAGAACCATTAACAAATACAGATGGCGTGCCGGAAACGCCGTAACTTTTACCGGCCGCGGTTTCGTCTAAAACCTCCTGCTTATATTTACCCGAATTAAAGCAACTGTTAAACTCGGCCATATTCAGCCCCACGGCCTGGGCAAACTGGGTTTCATGCGCGGCGGCGGCCCAACCGCTGCCTTCGGCCCCCTGGTTGTTAAATAAATAGTCATGGTACTGCCAAAACATATTTTGGTCGGCGGCGCAGTGCGCGGCTTCCGAGGCGGTATTGGAATCCGGCCCCAAAAAGGCAAAATCCTGGTAGACAAACTTAATTTTACCGGTATCTACATATTTAGCCTTGAGGTCCGGCCATACGGTTTTAAACCACTGTTCGCAAAACGGGCATTCATAGTCGGCATACTCCACCACCGTAACTTTGGCGCTGGCATTGCCCAAATAGGGCGTATTCGGTTTTAAGGTAATGTTGGCCGGAGCTGCCGGAGATGGCGCGGTTTGCGCGCCGGCGGCTATATTGCCGGGAGCGGCAGGGGCAACGGCCTGGCTTTGGGCAAGAGAAAGCTTGTTTAACTGCTTAAAGGCCATATGAAAATTTATAAACAGGCTGGCAGAAACAATTAAAGCGCCCAGCACAATACTGGCGGCAATTATCCAGGCAGCTATTTGGGCACTTTTTAAGGGATGATGGTGAGTTTCCGGGACGGTTTCCAAAACTTCAACATCATCAGGATGGTGTGGAGACATAAAAAAAATATTGTTAATACTTAAGTACTAACAGTTTAGCATAAAATTGTTAAAATGAAAAATTTACTACCGAACCAACAACAAAACCGCCAAAATCGCCATAAAAGCGCCATTGGCAATCAGGCTGACATGCTGGATATGTTTTTTGATGGCAATGGCCATAATTAAACAAGCTAAAATGGTTGCAATAAAAATAAGGTAAAAATTTTGCTCGGCCGCAGTGGGATTAAAAGTTACCGGCCCAATGCTTATGTGGGCGCCGGCCACCTGCGGCGACAAATTATAGTTGGCCGGGGTACTGCCGGCAAAATCCGCCACCTGCTGAATTTGCGCAGTCCCGGCCATGTTGTAGGCCTTCAGGACCAACGAACTGCCGGAGGCGGCCAAATCGCTTAAGCTCAAACTGCCGCTCCAGGAATTGTTCGGCCCCGGGCTAAGCATAATCCCCTGTAGCCCATAGGTAGCCAAAACCTTCACGGCCGGCCCCGCGGTGGCGGCGGAAACTACCAGCCGGCCGCCCTGGACCTGGGTTTGCAAATCGGCAATGGAAACTGCCGCGGAAGAGACCGGCGCAATCGGCAGCGGCGCCACAGATGACAGCACCGGCGTCGGGACATCGCTTAAAGAAATTTTTTGGTCCGCAAGCGTGCCGAACATTTGGACCACAAAAATTGACGCCTGACCCTGGTATAAGCCCTGGGCAATGCCAATGCCGATGTTTTGGTAATTCTTATTTAAAATATTGGCGCGGTGGTCGGGGCTGTTCATCCAGGCCGTCTCCACATTTTCCGCCTGGGTAAAATTGACGGCCAAATTTTCGCCGGCCGTAATGTAGTTATAACCGGCCGCGGTGATAAAATCCCAGGGGGTTTGGCCGGCCGGCGTGTTGTGGGCAAAATAACCTTTAGCCAGCATATCGTTGGCTTTAGTTTGGGCGGCGGTGTCCAATAAAGGATTTTCAGTCAGCAAAGGCAAAGCGGCAGCCTGCCGCGACTGGTTGGTTAAGTTAATAATATTAGCCGGGATGATAGCCGAAGAATACGCCGGCGCTACCGGCCCCCAGGCCAGCGCGGCTACGGTAAAAACCTTGGCCGCCACCAGCAGTGCTGACAGCAGGCCGGTTAAACGCGGACTTAAAATATGAGGACGGTAATCGTTACGGGCGTGGGGCACAAAATGGTCCAAAAGGCCGGCAAAAAACCTTGTGTGTTGTCGCGGGGCAGCATAAAAAACCCGCGCGCCGCGGTCTATCGGCATAATGGCAATAGGCAAAGCAAACTCCATAAATTTTGTTTTTGTTTCTTCTCCTATTTAACGGACTAATTTTGGCCCGTTAAATGTCCATCCAGCTATCTATATTATAGCATAACTACGAAAAAAAATCAACTATTTTTTTATCACTACCGGTTTAGCCCTAACAATATCGCCGTTGACAGAATTACTGCTGTCACTAAAGACAATATAACTGACCAAACCCACACCTACGACCACTAAAAAGACGATAGTCCAAACGAACCATCTTACGTCCTGCTTTTTGGCAGAAGAACTTGTTTGCGCCATAATTTTATTTTGCTTGTCCCGATTTATCGGGATTAATTATTTTTGTGTTATTTAGTATTATCAACGACATAGGCGAGTTTATCCCGATTTATCGGGATAAGCGAGCCGAGGAGTTAAGAATGGATACTTCAGTATCCATTATACCACATTATTTATACCCTATGCTCAACATTGAGATTCCACAAAAACAGCAGGATAATTAAAGTATCAATAGTAAAGCAGTATTCACAAACTTTTTTAATAATAAAAAACTGGTCAGCCAAAAAAAACAAAGCGCCCAAAGCTCCAAAACCCAATAAAACCGTTAAAACAGTTTGCCAAACCCGATAATGGTTGGCCATAAGGGCGGAAAAAATTAGGCCCACAAAATAAACCAAGCCCCATACCGACACCGGCAGGCCGAAAATTGTGGAAAACCGGCTGTTTAACACAGTATCGCAACCATGGGTAACGCTGCAGGGAATGGTATAGCCCAAATAATGGTAAACGGCAAGATAAACGGCAATGCCAAAACCAATGAGGGACACCAAAACAATAATATCGTGCTTGTGCCTGTTGTGCATATAATTATTAATATACTTCAGTATATATTATATCATATAATCAAAAAACCTCCCGATAAATCGGGAAGCTTTTTGTTATCTAAACCTAAAAGTTTAAATTAATTAATAGCGGTCGTTGTAGCCGCCGCGTCCGCCACGGTCGTGGTCACGGTCGCCAAAGTTACGCTTGGGGCGGTCTTCCATGGGGCGGGCTTCTTTAACAATTAAAGTGCGGCCCTGGAAGTCGGTGTTGTTCAGGGCTTGCTCGGCGGCAGTGGCTTCCGCTTCGTTTTCAAATTCCACGAAGCCGAAACCGCGGCTGCGGCCGGTCATTTTGTCAGTAATGACAGTGGCGGTGGCCACGGTGCCATGCTGGCTGAACAACTGCTTGAGGTCGTCGGAAGTGGTTGCCCAAGGCAGACCGCCGACAAAAAGTTTCTTAGCCATTCTTATAGGCTTTCATCTAAGAGCTCATCTTACACTCTTACTAAATATTAAAACGATACTTAAATCGAAGACGATAAAGAAATTATAGCAGAACTGGCCAAAAAAAGCAAATTAGGCTAAAATAAAGGCATATGCCCCAGGAAGTTGCCAACTACATTATCCAATATGGTTATTTGACGATCTTTTCCCTGGTGTTCTTACAGGAGATAGGCGTACCCAACCCGGTAACCAATGAGCTGGTTTTATTATTTTCCGGCTACCTGGCTTACACCGGCAGGCTAAGGCTAATCTGGGTAATCCTGACGGTGGTGGCCGCGGACTTTTTGGGCACCTCCCTGCTGTATTTTGTTTTTTACCTGTTCGGCGAATATTTGCTCAAGCATGGGCCCAAGTGGCTGCCCAT
>CAIVSE010000006.1 GCA_903908535.1 Candidatus Doudnabacteria bacterium | reverse complement strand
ACCGGTGACTGTACTGCCGGAAACTGTAGCCACAGAAGTCATATCAGAGCTAAAACTGCCGCCGCTAAAGCCCGCGGGAGCCGAAGCTGCAGAGGTTCCGCCAACAGAAATGGGATTAGCGGACAGGCTAACAGACCCGACGGGGCAGACCGCACCGCCAGAGACGGAACCGCTGGAAGCATTCGGCACCACCACCTGGATTTTTCTGCCGACCGACGCGTTTTGGGTGCTAATGCTAACGGCAGTTTTGCCCACATATGGTAAGCCCTTAGGGGTGTTGCCTGACTGGTCGGCAAAAGTGGAAATTTGCACATAAATATCCCCCTGGCCGCTGGGGTTGGTTAAAATCAATTGCTGCTGCAAACCGGGAGTCAAAGTCCAGGACACAGTATTGTTACTATACGAACGCATAGTAACGCTGCCATCGTTATTTAGGCTGCCGCCCGTATTATTCCAATATCCCTGAGATTTGTCAGCTATGGCGCAGGGAGTGTTTAAATAAGTTCCTGTCGGGCTATACTCGCACAAATACGCATAGAGAGGATCGTTATTATTGTTAGTTGTAATATAACTGACAGTCACTTTCCCATATTGGCATCCCGCTCCCGACTGTCCGGTTGGAATATCACAAAAACTGTAATTATTCAGCGTGCTGCTAAAAGTTGATCCTGTTTTAACCTTATCAACAAATACCGGAGTGGAACTGGCAAGTATGGCCGGGGTTCCGTTTAAAGTAACATTATTGGCAAACCCGGAGGCGTAACAGCCGGCGCTGTTACTGGTGCAGGCATGCCTTTCCAAGTCAAAAAAAGCCTGCTCACCTACTCCGTCAGCGGCATAAAGAGCCGGTTCGGTTTTTAACAAATCACCGGAATTTCTGACTTCTATAAATAACACCGCGGCCAAACTAAAACTTATAGCCAAAACAGAAGATAAAATTAAAATCGCCAAAAGCAAAGTTACCCCCGCCTGTCTGGAGTCTTGAACCTTGAACCTTGAACCTTGAACCTTACTTATTTGGTATATCATATTTATTTTCGGACACTGCTGTTTGGTAATACATGGGGACTTGCTCGCCTGTCGGCAACTGAACTACAAATTTGATGGCAATACCAACCACGGGCTGAATTTTTGGGAGGCTAACGCTGGAGCTTGTGGAATAAGGGTCGTTTTGCGGCCGGACCATAAACATCAAATCTTCTATTCGGGCATTTGGCGGATTTAATTTTTGAACGGAGTTTACGCCGGCTTTTTCCAAAGCTAAAGTATAATTACTTGCTGCTGAAGCGTTAAACGTGCTGGGGCTGCCGCCGATTGTGTCAACATAACTAACGCCGTCTGCTTTGGCAAAATAAAAACATTCTTCCACATTGTCGGTATTTATAATACCCAGCCAATTGCTTGCCGACTTATACGTGGACTGGGCGCCAACTGTCGTTCCCGGCGTTCCGGGCGGCCGGCAGGGCGCTTGCGGACTGTCGTTGTTAATATAAGATGTATACGAACCGTTGTTCACATAATAATCAACCTGGCCGTTGCGGATTTCTTTGACCAAAAATT
>CAIVSE010000005.1 GCA_903908535.1 Candidatus Doudnabacteria bacterium | reverse complement strand
GTTTAGGCGTAAAAATTTTTGGCGACCAGGCCGTAAAAAAAGGCCAGGTTATTGTCCGCCAGCACGGCAGCAAATACCACGTTGGCAAGAATGTTAAGATGGGCGGCGATGGCACTTTATATTCCCTCTCCGACGGCAAAGTCAAATTCGGCCACAAAAAAATTATCCGTTTTACCGGCAACCTAAAAAAGACTACGGTTGTCAACGTGGTAGCATAACTTATCTACAGATTTTAAGCCGATCCTCAAAAAGGGTCGGTTTTTTTGTAATCGTTCATAACTTTGTTATTTTTTTGTTAAGTCCTTGTTATCTGGCCTTTGTTAAGCTAAAAGGATGGGGGTGGCTTAGTTGCAGAGCCAGGATTACCACCCATAGCTCTCGGGGTGCAAATCCCCGCACCTCCACCAAAACTTGACAAAAATATTTATTGTTTATAAACTTAACTCAAGTGGTAATCCTGGCTTCCTGAAAATACTAGGCAGAGCAAAATAATCCCGACGCGAGTCGGGATTTTGGTTTTTCTGAATGTTATATCTCTATCAAACTAAACAAATAACTGCCCAGGGCCAGCAAAATTAAACTTAAAACCACCAAAATTAAGACGTCCAAATGCAGAGGAAAATGGTTAGCGGCAATCAGCGTGCCGCGCAGGCCGTCCACGCCGTAAGTCAGCGGATCTATTTTGGTGATAATGCTCATAACTTTTGGCAGGTTTGTTAACGGAAAAATGGCCCCGGACAGGAAATAGGTCGGCATAACCACAAAACTCATTATCAGCTGGAAACCCTGGAAGTCTGTCAACATAGAAGCAATGGCCGTACCTAAGGTGGTAAATAACAGCGCGATTAAAAAGGTAAAAACCAAACCGAGCAAGAGCAGCCAAAATGCGTGATGGATATGCAAACGGAAGCCGGCGGCAAAAGACAGCACAAACACCAGCAGGCCCTGCATGGTGGCCACTGTGGCCCCGCCCAGCACGCGGCCGAACATAATATTAAAGCGCGATACCGGCGCGACCATAGTTTCCTTTAAAAAACCGAACTGGCGGTCCCAGATCATTTCCACGCCGTTGAACATGGAGGTAAATAGCACACTCATGGCAATAATACCTGGCGCCAAAAACTGGATGTAATTGCCCTGCCCGGCGCTGGCAAAGACCTGGCCCAGGCCGTAGCCCAAAGCGAACAAGTATAAAATTGGCTGGCCCAGGCTGCCGATAATCCGGGACTTGGAGCGGAGATAACGTTTTATCTGCCGCAGCCACATGATGTAAATAGTAGACATATTACCGGCCTCCCCTTCTGCGCTGCATGGCTGAACGCATGTGATCCAAACTGCTGGCATCTTCGACGCGCATGTCGCGCCCGGTTAAATTTAAAAAAGCATCTTCCAAATTTGTGGTATTGGTCTGGGCTTTTAATTCAGCGGACGTACCCTGGGCCACAATTTGGCCGTGGTCTATAATGGCAATGCGGTTGGCGACTTTTTCCGCTTCTTCCATGTAATGCGTGGTCAAGAATACCGTGAGGCCGTCCTGCTTGTTCAGCTGTTCTATATAAGTCCATAAATGGTTGCGTGTTTGCGGGTCCAGGCCAATGGTGGGCTCATCCAAAAATAAAATTTTTGGATGATGGAGCAGCCCGCGGGCAATTTCCAGGCGCCGCTTCATGCCGCCGGAAAATTCTTTTACCAGGCTGTCCTTGCGATTCCACAATTCCACAAATTCCATAAGTTGCTGGATTTTAGCTTTTAATATTTTTTTATCCACACCGTAGAGCACGCCGTGGAAATACATGTTTTCGTAGGCGGTGAGTTCATCGTCCAAACTGGGGTCCTGGAAGACAATACCAAAAGTTTTGCGGACCTCGTCCTCGTTATGGGTTGGACTTTTGCCGTCCAAAGTGATATGGCCGGATGTAGGATGCAGTACCGTAGTCAACATTTTAATGGTGGTGGATTTGCCGGCGCCATTTGGCCCCAAAAAAGCAAAAATTTCCCCATGCTTAACGTCAAAGGAGATGTCGTCAACGGCTACAAACTCGCCAAATTTTTTTGTAAGGTTTTTAACTTCAATAATGTTAGAATCCATGTGCGTTTTAATGGTTCCCATCGTAACGATGGGAACCATTGTATTACTTTTTTAGTTTAACCACGGCCTTCATAAACCCGGCAAACAGCGGATGCGGTGAAAGCGGGCGCGATTGGAATTCGGGGTGGAACTGGCTGCCCACAAAGTATGGGTGGTTTTTTAATTCTATTATTTCCACCAATTGGCCGTCGGGCGTGGTGCCGGCAATCACCAAGCCGGCTTTTTCCAAACGCTCGCGATACTCGTTGTTGAATTCAAAACGGTGGCGGTGGCGCTCGCTGATTTTTGCCTTGCCGGTCTTCTTAATCCTTCCGCCTTCCAAATACGCGGCTTCGGTTTTGGTGCCGCGGGTAATCATACAGTCCCATCCTCCTAACCGCATGCTGGCGCCGTAGTCGCGGTTAAGCATTTTTTTGGCCTGGTCCGGCATAATATGGATAACCGGGTGCGGGGTATCATCATCCACTTCCGTGGTATTGGCGTTCTTTAATTTAGCCACGTTTCGCGCAAACTCTATGGTGGCCATTTGCATGCCATAACACAGTCCCAGATATGGGATATTATTTTCGCGCGCGTATTTTATGGTTTCTATCATGCCTTCGGTGCCGCGGGAACCAAAACCGCCAGGCACCACAATGCCGTTAAAATTGCCCAGCATTTTTTCGGCGCCGAATTTTTCCACGTCAATGCTGGATACCCAGTGCAAATTGGTCTTTACGCCATACATCCACGAAGCGTGTTTTATGGATTCCACCACGGAAACGTAAACGTCGGACAGCTTATAGTCGCCGGTCTCAAAGTACTTGCCGACCACGGCAATGTCCATAACCTTGCTATGGCCGTTAATCCCAGAAACTTTATTGATGAGATTTTTCCACTTGGCGAAGTCGTTCTTTTTGGACTTCATGTTAAAGAAGGCCAAAATTTTATCCGTGACTTTTTGGCGCTCAAAATCCACGGGAATGCGGTAAATGGTATCCAAATTCGGCGCGGCGATTATATGGTCGGCCGGCACGTTGGTAATCCAGGCCAGAGTAGACTTACGTCGGTCATCCAAAGCCTTTTCCGCGCGGCAAATTAAAAAATCAGGCTGGATGCCGCTGCCGTTTAACAACCGCACAGAAGTTTGCATGGGTTTGGATTTCATCTCCCCTATGGAAGGCGGCGTGGGCAAGTATCCAACGTGAATATGCATAACATCACGCCCGTCGCGGTACTTCATAATGCGGTTGGCCTCTATAAATAAAATATTCTGGTATTCCCCCACCGTGCCGCCGACTTCTATAATCACAAAATCCGCCTTGCGGGCTTTGGCCGCGGCTTCGGCGCGGCGGATAATTTCTTCCGGCACGTGCGGCACAATTTCCACGTCTTCGCCGTCGTATTCAAAATTGCGCTCCTTGCGGATAATGTTCTGGTAAATTTGGCCGTTGGTCATGTAATTGGCCTTGGTCAAATTGGTGTTCATAAAACGTTCATAATTGCCCACGTCCTGGTCGGTTTCCATGCCGTCTTGCGTCACAAAAACTTCGCCATGTTCCTGGGGGCGGATGGTCCCGGCGTCCACATTCAAATACGGGTCGCATTTTAAAGGAGCAACCGTATAGCCCCGGGATTCCAAGAGAAGCGACAGGGACGAGACGGTTACTCCTTTGCCGACGGAAGAGATGACGCCGCCGGAAACAAAAATAAATTTGGTATTGAGTTTTTTGGCCTTGCGCGGCTTGACGTGATAGGACATGGATGAATTTAGGATTTAAGAATTAGGGATTTAAAGGGTCAATTTTAATATTAATGCCTGCGCTCATTCCGGGGCCGATTTTAATTTTGACTTTATGTTCACCAAGTTCCTTGATGGGTTTTGGTAATTCCACGGCATGGCGGTCCAAATTCAAGCCCATTTTTTTATTTACAGCCTCTATTACGTCTTTGTCGTGAACGCCGGAAAAAACCTGGCCCTTGTTTCCCACTTTTACAGGAATGGTAAAAGTGCGCATTTCAATATCCAGCTTTAAACTTTCCAATTTCTGAATGTCTTTTAATTTCTTAACTTCCGCTTCTTTGTGCTCCTTGGCCAGTTTGGCCTGAATTTCCACCGTAGCCGCCCGCGCAAAGCCTTTGGGAATCAAAAAATTACTGGCGTAACCTTCGCTTACGTCTTTTATCTCCCCTTTTTTACCCCCGCCGGGCTGGTCTTTAATAAAAATAATTTTCCTGATATATTCCTTAAATTTTTTTCTTAGGCCCTCGCCGACCCATTTTATCAGACACGTTCGTCTTTCTCCTGCGGAAAGACTTCACTCAGCACACAGGCCTCAAATCCCGACTTCGTCGGGAACCAAGCTTTTCGGCCTATGTGATGGTCTTCCAAAATGGGCTCGGCTCGGTCTGAGTGGAAAAATTTAGATCTATTAAACTTCATTTTTCCTATATAGCAGGAGCCGAACTGGCTTTTTGGGACCATAACTTTGTACAAAAAGCTTGGTCTTTATTTTGAAGCTATAAAATAAAGTTTTTGGATAAAGTTATGAGAGAGCTTTTTCGCTGGAAAAAAGCGAACGTGTCCCAAAAAGCCAGTCGGCGACAGAAAAGGGAAAATGAAAGTTAATATACGAAAAAGACTCCCGCTCGCGAGAGTCCTTTTTTGGCTCTTTTTAAGTATACTAGATTTTTAAAAAGATGCAAGTTTTGGCTACAATTGCGGGATATCCAGGACCGCGCCGATTTTAAGGGTTTTGGTGTTGCCCGGTATACTTAAAGCACCGGGATTGGCGGAAAGAAGCTTACGCCAGTTGCTGCCGGTGCCGTAAACCTTTTGGGAAATACTGAACAACGTATCCCCTTTCTTAACGGTATAGGTTTGCGCGGTAGAGGTAGTTGCGGCCGCCGTGGAATTGCCGGGCGTCCAGTTCATATCAAAGATAACATTACTAAAGGAAGTAATGCCCGTGGCCTGGAACAACTGCTGGGGCGCGGAAAACGGAATGCCGGTATTTTTATCGTAAATAGTGCCGTTAACGTCAGCGTAGCGCGCGCTTAAATCTATGGCGCCGGACTGGCTTAATGTGCCGCCGGAAGCCGGATAGCCGGGCGGCATTTGCAGACCAGTTGGCCAGGCTGTAGCGCCTGCCACAGCAGGCTGGACCGCGCTGTTATAAGTATAAACCGCGCCGGAGCCGCCGGAAGCCGGAGCATTAACCACAATGGTATAAGCCGCGGCTGAACTAACGCCCTGGCTGGTGACCACATACACGCCAAAGGTATAACTACCTGTAGCAGTAGGCACGCCGCTAATTACACCATTACTAGACATAACCAAACCGGGCGGTAAACTGCCGCTATTGATGCTGTAGGTCATAGAATAATTGCTGGTGGCCACCACGGACGCGGCATAGGCCTGGCCGGTGTAGGCGGCGGGCAGAGAAACAGTGGTAAAAAACGGCGTGACGCCAATAATGATGCTGCCGCCCGTGCCGCCCGAAATCGGGCTGGCCACCGGAGAGCCGCCGTTATTTTGTAAATCACCCAAGGTTAATCCGCCGCCTGTGGAACCTGGGTTTTGCAGGCCGCCCAGGGTCAGACCGCCCGTGGAAGTAGCAGTTTGAGTTGTTGTGCCTGTAGTTGCGCCCGCAGTAGAACCAGAGTTTAAATCATTCAGGGTTAAACTGCCTGTGCCGCCCGAAACCGGGATGCCGGTTATCCCGTCCGAATTACCGGAGGACGCGGCTGGGGCGATTGTAATATTAAACGGCAGGCCGGTTGACAGCCCCTGGTTGTCCGTAAGCAGTAGGGCAAAAGTAGAAGTTCCCGAAGTTGTAGGCGTTCCCGAAATTTTGCCGGTCGCGGCGCTTAGGCTCAAACCGGGCGGCAGGCTGCCGCTGCTGACGGCAAAATTTAAAGTCCCGCTGTAACCCGTCGGTACGGTTACCGGCACAATGTAATTGTAAGACTGTCCGACGGTCCCGCCGGTTAAGGCCCCGCTGGCTACGGCAAAAGCCGGCGTTTTTACATTACCGGTCTGGATACCTCCGGCAGTCGTTCCGCTCCCCGCCCCAGTCCCGGTGCTCGTCCCGGTGCTTGTCCCGCCGGTTGGGCTGACTACGTTGCCGTTGGCGTTAACCTCCTGCAACTGGCCGATGCCGTTGTACTCCCATAATTGCCCGTTGTTGCCCACATTCCAGGTACTGCCGTCGGGGGCCGTGGCAATATAGCCGCCCCCCCCGGCCGCATCAAACGCCCAGGTGACCGGCATGCCGGTGGGAGTAGTTTTAAGGGCGGTAGCTTGTGTATAAGCCGCCTCTTCTTCGGAAATCTGCTGCTGCACCGCCGCGCTGGCTTTTGCGGTAGCGTCAATGTTGGTATTACTATAACCGGCAAAGTATTCCTGGGCCAAAACTCCGGCGTTAATAACCGCGCCGCCCGGAAGTTGAATATAATTTATATTGGGATTTTTTTGCCCGGTCGCCGTATTCAGGACCCAGCCGCCGCCTTCGCTGGGGGCCGGCAAAGAAACTACGGTTCCGCCGTAAACCGTCGCCAGCCACGCCGCGGTAGAATCTGTGGCGTAATTGCCCGGTTCAAAAGTTTCGTACTGGCTCGGGCTTGTGGCCCAATTCGGAACATCCACCAAATTTTGGACAAACAGTCCGGAGTTGTTTATAAAATCATCGGTACCCGAGTAAGTCCCGGTAAACAAATTCTGGGTAGAAGTAGTCCCGACGGTAAAATTCAGCTGGCCTACGACCTGCAAATCGGTGGGAATTTTATCCAAGCCCCCCGCTTCCTGCGGACTACCGACTACAATGGTCACGTTCCAGTTGCCGGCCTGGCTGGCTGTTAGCGCGGGACCGACCCACTGCATACTGCCGCCCGCATCCGTAGTGCCCAAATAAGTTATGCCCTGGCTCTGACCGGCCTGTCCGCCAATGGCGTAAACCGGGGCCAAATACGGGGCGTAGTTAATATTAATTACCCACTGGTCGCCCACGCCAAAGGTCGGCGCGCCGTTTTCATTTGTAAGCGAAAGGAACGGCGCCGGAAAAACAACGGTATTGCCATTACCATCCTTGCCGGTAGCCGCCTGAAGTTTGGGCAGAGTGCTGACATTCGGGATATTTGTCGTGCCGGTATTGGCACCGGCCGCCTGAACCGTAATAGTAATGTCATTACTGCTTATAACGCTGCCGGTGCTGGTGCTGGTGGCCGTGGCGATAAAATCGTAAGTTCCCGCCGTGGTCGGCGTGCCGGACAGGACCCCGTTTGAACTAAAAGTCATGCCTGGAGGCAAAGCGCCCATACTTCTGGCCTGCGTATAACTCCAGGTGTAGCCTGGTAATGTGGAGCCGGAAGGGACGTTATTGGAATTTACATTTAATACGCTTAACTGATAGCTATAATTTGAGCCAACCGTCAGCCAGTTGGGTATAGGCGAGACAATACCTACTCCAATATTGGGGCTGGTGCTAACAATTCCCCCGCCGCCCATGGAGGTCGCCTCGGGATTTAAGGTAAAGTTTACGGTTCCGGCGCTCTGCGCGGTGCCGGCGGCAGGGGTAACCATCCAATTTTCCGTCCACGGGGTGGCAATATAATTTCCCGAGGAATCTTTTTGCAAATTGCTGTTGTCAAAAGTGCCGGTGAAGGTCGCTGTACCGTTACTGCCAATTGTGCCCATCGGCGTAGTGGTTATATTTCCCGGCATGCCTCCTATTACGCTCACGGCCGCGCCCGCCGGTCCGGTTACGGTTATGCTCCAAGTCGAGCCGACATAAGCGTTGGCCGGAATATTACTGGCAACCGTCACAGGACTTTGATTGCTCGCCAATATCCACACGCCGCCACTGAAATTGTACGTACCGGACGCCACGGTCATGGTAGCCTGGCTGGTGCCATCACCCAAGCCGAACATATAAGCCAGCGCCGTTCCCGGGACAATGCCGCTGCTCTGGAATGCTGAAATTTGCGCCTGCGTTAAATTCAGCTGGGTGATTTGGGAATTCATCTCGCTGCTGCCGTCGTAAATTACCGTGTTGACATTGGCGGCCGTGAGCGTGGTAGTCTGCGTCGCCGCTACTGTGATTGGTATTGAGGTACTTATCCCCCCTGCGCCCACGATTGTGAGTGTAGATGTTTCGGCCTGGCTGGCGGGTAGCGCGGTAATAGTTAAAGTCTGGCCGTCATAAGTGGCCGCAAGATTGCCGTTATAATTATTGGAAAAAGACCAGGAGACATCTGCTGAACTTGGCGTAACAGGGCTACCGTTGATTGTCTCGAAAATACTATAAGTAGCCGTCCCTCCGCCGCTGCCAAAATTTGGGCTACCGGTAAGTAGTGTTGTGGAAACTGCGGTAACCGCATTACTTGCTAGCGATAAAGTACCGTCGGAATTTACCCTGTAAAAGTTAGTGCCGTCGGTTAACAAGTTGCTATTACTAACTGCAGATAAGGTAGTATTAATAACCGTACCGCTGGACAACACATAGCCACCGCCGCCGGAACCGGTTTGTAAAGTAACTCCGCCGACAGAACTGCCAGGAGCGACGGTCTGGCTGGTGTTTAAGGTGGTACTAGCGGGTAAACCCGAAATAATATTATTAATATAACTAACGTCATTTTGCGCCCGCTGTAAATCGTTGGCCACGGCAGTAGCGTCATCACCAGTAGCCGCCGAAGCATCTTGATTAATAGCGCTAACTGCGGCGTTGGCTTTATTTAAAGCTGTATTTAAAGCGCTAGTAACTGTATTCAGGTCACTTGCTGCCTTGGCCGAAGTGTTGTAAGCGCTCATGGCGGTATTGGCGTCGGTTTCGGCTGAATCGGCGGTTAGCGCTTGTTGATCGGCATCGGTTTTGGCCGCGGCGGATGAGGTGGTAGAATTCTTGTTCTCCCAGTCGGTAACAGTATTACTCACATCCACAGTAGCCGTTTGCGCAATACTGTTTATGTTACTTACGCAGTCATTGTAAGCCGAGGCAATAGCATCTAAACTAGGTTGGTCACCCTGGTGATTAGCGTTCATCGTGTCGTCCCAGCTTGTCAATTGGGTATTGGCGGAAGCTTGCCAATTAGTAATGACTTGTCCGGCGAGATCAGCGGCATTTTGCATATCTGTAAGGCTGGTGGCATTCGTTATTGCAGCCGTACTATAGTCGGGCATACCAGGATTGGGAGCAACAAAAGCGTTTACATTGTTTGCTGTTACCGTTACGGTCCTGGATACCGATTGAGTAGTCCCATACATTGTATAAGTAAGAACATAAGTACCAGCCTGTGTAGTATCCACATTCCCTGTCGTGCTGTATCCAACAGCATTGCCGTTTCCGTCGTTAGTTATCGCCCCAGGGTCAACAAAAGTCTGGCCGACCTGGAGGGGCATATCGCCACCAACTAACGTAATGGTGGCTTGGCTTGCCGCCGTAAC
>CAIVSE010000004.1 GCA_903908535.1 Candidatus Doudnabacteria bacterium | reverse complement strand
TTTTAGGGGTTGGTCTCTAAGATGTGGATAAGTTGTCTTACGGCAGCGTCACCTTCAGCAAACTGGAATCATTCAAAACGTAAATCACTTTGTTCGTCTCATCCACCACAAAATCTTTTAAGTTGGTAAAGCTGGACGAGCTTAAAGTCTCTACCAGGTTGCCTTTTTTATCAATCACTAAAATGCGGTTGTTGCCGATGTCTAAAACGTATAAATTATTCCAGCCAATTGCCGTGTAAATTTTGCCTTTGCCGGAAAACGGGGTAAACAAAGCCGGCATGGTAAAGCTGACCGGACTGCCGCTGCGGTATTCATCAATTCCGCCTGGCGTTAACACATAAATGCTGCCGTCTATGGCAAAATCCAGGGCATTGGAAAAGTCGTCGCCGGCCTTGCTGGCCACCACCGGGCTCGACAGGCCGTTTGGCGCCACCGCGAAGCTGATAATTTGGTTGGAGCCTTTATCTATAGTATAGACCCGGGAGTTAGTTGGATAATATTTTAAGTTTACAAACGAGGCTTGGCTGGGTACCGAAGGCGTAAACGGCGTGCTAAACTGTTTGGCGGCAAAGTCCCAGGCCAGCAGGCCGCTGCCGTTATAAACCACGGCCAGGGTGTTTTTTATGTAAGCCGCCGCTGTAATTTTTTGGCTGGAAAGCAGGGCGCTGTCTTCCACCGCGCCGCTGGTTAAGTTGTAGCTTAAAATGGTCCCGTTAATCTGCGTGGCCAGGTAATTGCCCAGGCTAAGCAGGGTCGTGCCCGCGCCCAGGCTGCCAAGGTTTTGGACCTGCGGGGTGACCGTATTTTCCAAAGACTGCTTTAAAGTATTAAGCTGGCTGCTGACCTGGGTATATAATGCTCCGTCAGTTTTATTGACGGCCGATGCTTTGGGCATTTGGCTTTGGGCCTGTAAAACGTCGGTTTGCGCCGCGGCCGTATCTTTATAAAGTAAAGATGACTGCGCCTGGGTTAATAAATCCTGGACAGTTTTTAGCTGGCCGGAAATCTGGCTTTGTGATTGCGCGATTTTTTTATGCTGCGCCGCAATGCTGACGTCCAAAATGAAGGCGAAAATTAAGACAATGATGGAGATAAAAAAGATTTTTTTGGTGCGGGAGTAATTGTTGATTTTTTCCGCACTAATGTTGTGCGCCTGTGATTTTATCAGCGATCCGGCCGTGGAAACCACATTTTTGCTTTGGCTGAATATTTTTTTAAATTTGCCCCATGAAAAAGAAATTTTGGGCAGATTGAATTTTGGAAGTTTCAAACGGGAAAATATTTTGGATAGCGGTGACGCGGCCACCGGCGCGCCAGCAGCATATTCTTCCAGGTCTATTTCCTCGTTTTGGGTTTGCCCCGGCGAAACCTGCAAATTCAAAATAGCGCCAAAAGCCACTTCCGGCCCGGCGTTTTGTTTTAAAGTATCCAAAATTTCCCTTACTCCGGCCAAAAAATTGCCGTTTTCCAGTAATTTTTTTAAGCGGTCAATGGACAGGTAATTAAACAGCTGGGTAGTGGACAGTACAACCACATCTTCCAGGCGCAGTTTGCCGAAAGCCAGGTTTTCAAAAGTTTTTAAGGGGCTCGGTTTGTCAGGACTGCAGGAAATATCGGTAAATTCCCCGGCGCGGTAAAGGTAGGCCGCAACTTTGCCGCAGGTGGCAATGGAAAAGTTGTTGCCGTCTTTGACGGCCAAAATACAGTTGATTTTGTTAATCCAGGTACTGTTGCCGGTTTCCACCAGTTTGCTCAATTCTTCATTAATCTGGGCGGCCGCGGTTTCAAAAATATTCTCGCCCAAATTTTTTTTGTAAGCGCGTTTTAAGGCTCCGGCAATGGCCAGGCAAATAGCCTCACAGGCATCGGCCGCCGCCGGGTTAAACAGCGGCAGTTCAACAATGGCATAAAGCTCGGCGCTGCTGGCCGGCGCTTTTTCGGCCAATACATAAACGTAACTGGCCGCGTTTTTGCCGCTGTCAATTTGGATTTTGGCGACCTGGCTTTCGAGTTGATCCATAAACGATATGAGCGAATGAGTTTATATCGAAGATATAACCATATCATTATACAACATTTTTAATCCAAACCAAAATATGATACAATTATAGGGCTATGCTGGAAGAAATATTGAATTCCAAAAGTGATTCCGCCATTTTAAGCTTTTTTTTGGTGGCGCCGGAGCGCAGCTTTTCCGCGTTGGAAATAAGCAAGCGCCTTAAGCTGCCTTATTTTCGCACTACATATATTTTAAACAAACTGGCCCAACACGGGCAGTTGAGCAGTTTTACAAAAAAAGATAAAAAATATTACCTAATTAATACCAAATACAAGCTCCTGCCGGAAATCAAAACTTTTTTGCTTAAAAACGGGCCGCGTTACAGCGATGAATTATTTGGTGCTATAAAACGCCTGGGTGAGATTAAGGCTGCGTTCCTTTCCGGAATTTTCACCGGTTATGCCAATCTGCCTGTGGATATCCTGCTGGTTGGCCGGATAAACTTAAAGAAGCTGGATTTATTTTTAAAGTCCGCTAAAAAGATGATGGGCCAGGATTTAAATTACAGTATTATGACGCCGGCGGAATTTATCCAGCGGCGCGACACTTTTGATAAATTTATCCGCGATATTTTTGATTACCGCCATTTGGTGGTGGTAGATGAATTAAAAAAGAAATCATAATCTATGAGCAATTTTAGCCTGGCTTCGGTCCAAGATTTGTACCTGCAATTCTTAAACAATTTTCCGGTGAATTTGCGGCCGGTAGTTTCCATTGCTTTGGCCGTGCTAATTGTTTACTCTATCTTCAAGATTGTTAAGCAGGATTTTTTGTGGATAATTGTCCTGGTTATTTTGTTGCCCAGCTCTTGGCCAATCCTGCAAAGCATTGGGCAGGGGGTAGTGGCGTTTATTAAGTTTTTGCTTGGAACTAAGTAATTTTTAGAATCCCCGGAGGCGAAAATTTTCTGTGGATAACTTTCCCAAAGTGGACAAATGTCCACTATTTTTAGTGTTTTGACATATGGTGAACGTTCGTATATAATCCAAGTACAAGGAAATTAAATAATATATGTCAAAAAAAGAAATCAACGAACGCCAAAAGGAATTGTTAAGCTTCATTAGTAAACAGGTCCGCGAATACAGCCTGCCGCCCAGTATTTCAGAAATGGCCACCTACATGAAGGTTAAATCCAAAAATGCCATTGCCAAAATGCTGAACAATCTGGAAGCTTTGGGCTACATTAAAACCAGCGGCAAGGCCCGCGGCATAGAAGTTTTAAACAGTTTGGGCGCCAGTTTGCAAAAAGGCTTTATTAAAGTCCCATTAGTCGGTTTGGTCCAGGCCGGTGTACCGCACTTGGCTGAAGAGAATATAGAAGAATGGATAAACCTGCCCCAATCGTTAATTAAGGGCCGCCGCGACGTATTTCTTTTAAGGGTCCGGGGCGACAGTATGGTTAACGCCGGAATATTCGAAGGGGATTTGGTTATTGTGCGGCCGACCAGGGAAGCCAAACATAACGATATTGTGGTAGCCCTGTTGCATGACGAAGCCACGGTCAAACGGTTTATCCAAATAAAGAACCGAGCCTACCTTAAAGCCGAGAACCCGGAGTATAAAAATATTTATCCCAAAGAAGACTGGATGGTGCAGGGTAAAGTGGTGGGGGTAATCAGGAACCTTGAATAATAATTTATGGAGGTATTTATGTCTGAACTGCAAAAAATCAAATACAATATAGTTCATCAGTTAAAGGGTTTGTGTGCGCATTGCGCTACCGGCTCCATACGGCCCCATGTTTGCCCGGTACAGGAAATTTCCGCCCGCATAGAAAGTTTACACGGCGTACCTTTAATGGTTAACAGCGAATTTAAAGGAGTAATTTTTAATAGGGGCTAGGTTGGAGGCCGCCGTTTGGCAGTTGTCAGACATATCTGTTAAACTTAGGGCATGCATGTTGTCTCTAAGAATATTTTTTGGCTGACGGCTTCCCGAATCGCGGCCTTGGTAATGCTGGCCGTAGCTTACTTCTTTTTATTCCGTTATCTCCACCCTTACGGAACGGGGCAGTTCCAATTTGTTTTATCCTACGTGTTGCTGTTTTCCACGGTGGTGGATTTTGGTATCCAGCAGTTCATTACCAAAAAAATTAGTGAGGATCCGGCAAAGGCGCAAAGTTATTTCCAGGAATTCTTTTCCTTTGAAACAGTCATTGCGTTTTTTTTGTACGCGCTTTTATTGTCCATAGCCCTGCTTAGCCATTATGGCACGGTAATTGTAGAGGCTATAGCAATCACGGGCCTTGGCATGGTGGCTAATGCCCTGACTTACCCATTTTTGTCGGTAATGGCGGCATTCCAGGATTTGCGGAAAGTGGCCTTTATTAATTTTTTAAGTTCGTTCGTTAACATACTAATCATATTCACCGCGATTATTTTTCACCGCTACATTGTTTACCTCTGCAGCGTCCAGTTAATTTTTGGAGTTATCAGCCTGGGACTTTACCGCCAATTCATTAAAAAGTATTTGCCTAACCCCCAGGTTTTAAAGTCAGCCGTCCGCTTTGACTTCCGTTTAATCAAAGACATCTTAAAAAAAGGCTGGCCCTTTGCGTTATTGGTCGGTTTTAGCGCCATATACAACCGTATAGACGTGGTCTTAATTACGGCGCTGAAAGGATTCGTTCAGACAGGTTATTATACCGCCGCCTATAAAATGTTTGATCTCCTGAATTTTTTCCCGTCCGTGGTTTCGTTTAGCTTGTTCCCTTTTTTTACCACCTTAATGGCTAAAAAGGCCATCGGTGAAGTTAAAACTAATTTAGAAAAATACTTAAGAATTATGCTGCTTATGGCCCTGCCCATGGCTGTAGGGGGCACGCTACTCTCTTACCGTCTTATTTCTTTGGTCGCCGGGCCCGGTTACCAACCTGCCGCTCCGGTGCTGGCTATTCTAATTTGGGCGCCGGCTATTTCTTTTGTTTATACTCCGCTCAACTCGCTGGTTATTTCCCAGCTGACAAAAAACGCCATGATGATTACCGGCGCCAATGTAATTGTAAACACGGTCGGCAACCTGTTGCTCATTCCGCATTTTGGCATCCGGGCTTCGGCCGTAATGACTGTGGTTTCCGAAAGCCTGCAGGGCACTTTTTATTTTTACTTTGTCCGCAAGAATATTACCCGCTTCCATTTTACCCCGTTGTTTGTGAAACCGCTTATATCGGCTGTCGTCATGGGCGCCCTGCTGTGGCCCATCCGCCAGCATAATTTGCTCATCAGCCTGCCGGTGGGGGTTTTGGCTTATGTGGCCATGCTCGGCCTGACAGGATGCATTAAAAAAGATGATTTTGTAACTTTAAGGGGCTTATTCCAAAAAACATGAAGTCTACGGATAAAAAAACTGTAATTATGGCTTTTGGAACGTTTGATTTTTTACACAAAGGCCACCTGCATTTTTTTCAGCAGGCCAGGAAGCTGGCAAATAATCCGTTTTTGGTGGTATCCATCGCCCGCGACATTAATGTTGAAAAAATTAAGGGTAAAAAGCCTGTTCTGTCCGAAAAAAAAAGAGCGCAAGGGGTCAAAAATACCGGCCTTGTGGATAAAGTTGTCCTGGGCGACAAAAGTGGTTATTTAAGCCACATTTTGGAAGAAAAACCGGCCATTATTGTTTTAGGATACGACCAGTTTGCTTATACCCAGAATTTAAAACAGAATTTAGCCGCAAAAGGGCTAAATGTAACTATTAAAAGGTTAAAGTCCCATAAGCCCCACTTGTATAAATCTTCCATTTTAAAACTCGTTAAGAAAATGGTATAATTTAGTATATGCATAGGAGACACCAACAGGGAGAAACTTATGTTCCGGAAGAGCCGCCCCCGCTTTTACGGGGCATAGGCTCTTTTGAGGTTGATAAAAAAAAACCTGACGAACTGTCTAAGGCTATGCAAAAACGCGTAGTTTTACCCGCTGAACAAATGTCTTTAGAGCTTACGGAGCATTCGGAAGAGCCGACAAGGGATTTACTGCCCCCGGATTCTTATGCTGAAACGTTGGGTGGGGGAATTCCGGAGAGGAAGAAATGATTATTGGCATTGAATCCGAGCGGGCCAACCATCCGCAAAAAACCGGTGTGGAGCATTACGCCAAGCAGTTAATTTTGCATCTGGCGGAAATTGACCGGCAAAACCGGTATATTTTATATTTGCGCACCAAACCGGAAAGTTGGTTTTTTTCTTTGCCCAAAAATTTTACCGTAAAGGTTTTACCGTTCCCAATTTTTTGGACGCAAATTCGCATCAGCTGGGAAATGTTTATCCACCCGGTTGACGTGCTATTTATTCCGGCTTCGGCCCTGCCAATTATTCATCCCAAAAAAAAGCGTTGTGACCATCCACGATTTAGCCTGGATATTTTACCCGCAGGCTTTTACCTGGTTTAACCGAAATTTTTTAAGGCTCTCCACCTGGTTCGCGGTTAAGTCTGCCTCAAAAATTATTGCCGTCTCCGAAGCCACCAAAAAAGATTTAACCAAAACTTATAAAGTTGACGGCAGTAAAATTGCGGTGGTGCACCACGGCTACGAACTGGAAAAAAGTGGACAGTCTGTCCGCCGAAGCCTTGGCGAAGGCGGAGACCCATTGATTAATTTACCCAAAGATTATATTTTGTTTTTGTCCACTCTGCAGCCGAGGAAAAATTTGGAGGGTTTAATAAAAGCTTTTCGGCAGTTAAAACAGGATCTGCCGGAACTGCCGCATAAGCTGGTTGTGGCGGGAAAGCCGGGCTGGAAGTTCGAGAGTATTTTAAAAACAATAGAAGATAATAAAGATATAGCGGTGTATTTAAACCATGTTTCGGAAGCCGAAAAGTCCGCGATACTTTTAAAAGCTGCCGCCCTGGTTCTGCCCAGTTTTTACGAAGGCTTTGGCATGCAAATTTTGGAGGCCTTTGCGGCTGGCGTACCGGTGGCGGCATCCAATGTTTCCAGCTTGCCGGAGGTGGCGGGCGAGGCAGCTGTATATTTTGACCCCAAGGATACCAGCCAGATAAAAAGCGCCATAAAAAATATTTTGCTGGATAGAGGGTTGGCCGACCGCTTAAGGGAAAAAGGTAAAGAAAGGTTGGAACAATTCAGCTGGAGAAAGTCTGCTAAAGAAACATTGGAAGTATTAATAAGCTAATTTATCATATATATTTTTATGCTGAAAGATTTTTCCCTAAAGCTTAAAGAATTGCCCAGACTAAAACTTTTGATTATTGTCTTCACCGTTTGGCAATATGTGGCCGTGCTGGGCATGGCCATGTTTTACTGGCCGGTGTCCCTGGTTTGGCTGAATTTGGGACTGCTGCTGGCTTTTATTGTGCTCTGCCCGGCTTATGAATCCGTTTTGCTGCTGATACTGTCCATCCCTTTTTATGTGGTTATTCCCAATTCGCATATTGATGATTTGCCTATGTGGCGGGTATTATTTTTGGCGTTGTTTATAGTCTGGCTGGTCCGGGACAAAAAATTCCGGCTCAAGGAAATTGTATTTTTGCCCTGGGACAAATATTTGGCCTGGTTTGCCGCAGCCGGGCTGATTTTAGGTTTACTGTTCGGGCGGTTTCCCATGGAGGCCGTTAAGCAGACGGTGTTTTTGCTGAATATTTATATTTTTTACGTTGTGCTCATTAACGTGTTGCGCGGCAAACAGCATATTTTTGAGGTTATCCGCTACTGCATTTGGGCCCTGACTATTATAATTACTTTGGGCTTCGCGCAATTATTTTCCACTTTCTTAACCAGCCTGGATGTGTTTTGGGTTTACTGGGCCAGCAACATTGCCAAACTTTATTACGGCAGCAGTTTCGCTTCTGTCGCTTTATACTCCAACTCGTGGTTTGCCTACAGCGGCGGCGCCACCCAGCTGCGCATGTTCTCCATTATGCCGGATTCACAGTCGTTCGCCTACATTTGTTTAATCGGCCTGTGCATGGGCACGGCCTTAACCCGCAGCGTGTTTAAGCACATCCGCAAGTGGCTGTGGTCAGGCATCCGTTTTGCGGCTTTGGGGATGATACTTTCCGGGACGCGCGCGGTTTGGGTGGGCATGATTGCCCCGTTTGGCGCGGTAATAATCGGTTACTGGAAGAACATCCAAAAGCATTTGGCCAAAAAATATTTGTGGCCGTTCATTATCATCTGTATTTTGTTTATTGCGTCGCCGCTGATTAACGAAGGCCTGTCGCTAATCCGCGTCAGCGTGTTTAAGGAAAATTTCCTGGCGCGCGTGGAGAGCATTTACGATTTTAACAATATTTCCAACCAGGGCCGCATCCAAATGTGGGAAAACAGCGCCAAGTTTTTTGTCACGCATCCTCTGGGCGTGGGCTTCGGCAATTTTATTGTTTCGTTTAACCCCGGCAACGGCAGCGAAAGTTATGCCCAGCTTAGTCAGCAAATTGTGGCGCGCTACAATTTGCCGGCCTCGGATGTTTCCGCGCACAGCCTGTATTTTCAGGTACTGGTGGAAACGGGCATAATCGGCTTTGGGTTTTTTGTGGCCTTTTGGGTTTGCGTGCTGCGCTATTTTTGGAAGTTTATCAAGAATTACGAAAACCGCGAGGACTTTTTGGTCTACTTTGTGGCCCAGGCCGGCTTAATGGTTTTGTGGATATTGCTGGCCGCGGTTTTTGACATTACTTTACTTAACGATAAAGTCCTGATGTTCTTTTTCATTAATCTCGGCCTGGCCGGGTTGATTGTTAAACGTTACCACGAATATGAGGACGAGGAATAATTTATGGCGCGTGTTACCGTAATCCAGGTGGTATATAACAATCGGCAATTTATAGAGCCGGTGTTTTCGGCAATATTTAACCAAACTTACAAAGACATAGAAGTGGTGGCCGTAATTTCCGGCAATGAAGATGGCGGCAAAGAATTACTGATGGAAAAGTTCCCCAAGGTTACAATAATAGATCCCGGCTACAACATCGGTTTTGCCGCCGGCCATAATTTGGTATTCCAAAAATACCAGTCGGAATTTTTTCAGCTGGTCAACCCGGATTTAATTTTGGAAAAAGATTACATAGAAAAAATGCTTAAGGTTTTTGCCGATCCCAAAGTCGGCGCGGCGACAGGAAAGTTATATCAGGCGGACCGTGAAGATATCGCCAATAACACTATTAAGCCCAGGATAGATAAAATTTTAGATACCACCGGCGTGACAATCGCAAAATCGGGACGGGCGCGCGACCGAGGCCAGCATGAGATCGATAAAGGACAGTACGACGGTCTGGTAAACATTCAGGCCGTGTCCGGCGCCGGGCCGATGTTCAGGAAAGCGGCTTTAGAGGATATAAAAAGCGTCCGAGCCGACGAAAAACCTTTTTCGGGTTTTCCTCTCCAATATGAATATTTCGACGAAGACTTTCATTCTTATTGGGAAGATGTGGATCTTTCTTGGCGTATGAACAACGCCGGCTGGAAAAATATTTTTGTCCCGTCCGCAATTGGCTTTCACGGCCGGGGAGCGGCATCGTCTAAAAACGGATATTCTGATGTAATTGGTTTTATCAAACATCATAAAACGCTTAGTCCCAGGGTCAAGCAGTTGAACTACAAAAACCACATTTTGATGTACATAAAAAATTCGCCCTACTTGTACCCCCAATTTTTTATCCGTGAATTTTTTATGTTAGGATATATAATATTATTCGAAACCAGCACTTTAAAAGTTCTGCCGGAAATGTTAAAATTACTGCCGAAGATGTGGAAAAAAAGAAAATATATCCTTGCGCACCATGCCTAATCTATCCATTATCATTCTTTCTTACAAATCCCGAGCTCATTTGGAAGTTCTTCTGCCTAGCATCTGGGAGAGCGAGGGAGTAGATTTTAATGCGCTCGAAGTAATTGTCGTGGACAATGATTCCAAAGACGACACTTTGGGATGGCTACAGGAATATCAAAAAAATTACACAGACAAAAATTTAAAAATTTTGCCAAATGTCAACAACGGTTTTGCTAAAGGTAATAATTTAGGGATTAAACAATGCTCCGGCAGGTATATTCTTTTACTAAATCCTGACACTAAACTTTCCGCTGATACTTTAAAGATTATGCTGGACTTTATGGATAGGCGGCCGGATGTCGGTATTAGCGGCTGCAAGTTAGTGAAGGCCGACGGTAAATTAGATTTAGCCTGCCGCAGGAGATTTCCCAATCCCCGGAATTCTTTCGCGCGATTGTTTTTGCGCAGTAATCAGAATTATAATTATTCGGATGTCGACGAAAATACAGAGATGGAAGTGGACAGCGTGGTCGGCGCGTTTTTGCTTATCCGAAGATCTGTCATGGACAAAATCGGTTTGCTGGACGAAGACTATTTTATGTATGGCGAAGACCTGGACTGGTGCTGGAAATGCAAGCAAGCCGGCTATAAAGTTTGGTATTACCCCAAAACTACAACCATCCACTACAAAGGCGAGTCCTCCAAAAAGGCGCGCTTTAAGACCTTAAAAGCCTTCCACGACGCCATGTGGATTTTTTACAAAAAGCATTATTCACAGCAATATCCCTTTTTCTTTAGCTGGTTAATTTGGCTGGCCATTTACGGCCGGCTCACAGTTTTGTTTTTAGTCCGAGGTTTGTTATAATGTAATCACTTTTTATCATTTAAAACTCAAACCACATGGATATCCAACAGCCGCCGGAAAGTCAGCATCCGCGCGAAAAATTCAGCGTCCGCTTAGGCATTTTTGTTTTAATTTTACTGGTGGTTTTTTATGAGTTCGGCTACCAGATGGGCCGCAAGGGTTTTGTGTTCGTGCCCAGCAGTTTTAAGGTGGTTAACCAAAATACCTTGCCACAGACCGTGGATTACAGTTTGCTGACCGATGCAATCAATATTTTAAATACCAATTCCATATATAAGCCGCTGGATCAGCAAAAGATTCTCTATGGCGCAATTTCCGGGGCGGTGGCCAGTTTAGGCGACCCGTATACGACTTTTTTTGATCCCACAAGTTTAAATAATTTTCAAACCAACTTGCAGGGCAGCTTCGACGGCATTGGCGCTGAAGTTGGCGCGGACAACAACGGCAATGTGGTCATTATTGCGCCGCTACCGGACAGCCCCGCGGCCAAAGCCGGTTTAATGCCTAAAGATATTATTGCCGGCGTTAATGCCACCTCTACCGCGGGCATGAGCGTGGACCAGGTGGTCAATTTAATCCGCGGGCCCAAGGGCACGACCGTGGATTTGACTATTGTCCGCGGCACTAACACCAAACCCCTTGATGTTAAAATTGTCCGCGACGAAATTGTAGTTAAGAGCGTTAACTGGAGTTACAAGACCGTGCCGGTGAATGGCAAGAACGAAACCATTGCCGTGGTGACTATTTCGGAATTTGGCGACGATACTACGCCCTTGTTTACCCAGGCAGTCAATGACATTTTAACCCATAACGTTAGCGGCATTATTATAGATTTGCGCAATAACCCCGGCGGCTATTTACAGAGCGCGGTGGACGTGGCTTCCAACTGGGTATCACTGGGTACCACGGTGGTGACCGAAGCCCACAGCGACGGCACCAACGACGTCTACAAGGCCGAAGGCAATAACCGCCTGGCCGGCATTAAAACCGAAGTTTTGATTAATGGTGGAACTGCCAGCGCCGCGGAAATCCTGTCCGGCGCCTTGCATGACTACAAAATTGCCCAACTGATTGGCGAAAAAAGCTTTGGCAAGGGCAGCGTACAAGAGCTGTTTAACCTTAAGGATGGCAGCGCCATTAAAGTCACCATTGCCAAATGGATTACGCCCAATGGCGTAAACTTAAACCATAACGGCCTGAATCCGGACATTCCGGTGACCTTGACGCAGGACGAGGTTAACGCCGGCAAAGACCCCCAAATGGACGCGGCAATACAGGCAGTGACAAAGTAAGTTTCATTTATCATTTTTTAATTTTCAATATAATGATTTTGAAAATTGATAATTAGAAATTGAAAATTTTGGTTTATGGCAAAAATTACTGCTCAAGAATTAAGAACGAAGTATCTTAATTTCTTCAAATCTAAAAATCATACTATAATCCTTTCAGCGTCTTTGGTGCCGGAAAATGATTCTTCGGTACTGTTCACCACGGCCGGTATGCATCCGTTGGTGCCATATTTACTTGGGCAGCAGCACCCAGGTGGCAAACGGGTAACTGACGTACAAAAGTGCATCCGCACCGGCGACATTGACGAAGTCGGCGACAGCACCCATCTGACTTTTTTCGAGATGCTCGGCAATTGGAGCTTTGGTGATTACTTTAAACAGGAAGCCATAGAATGGTCATTTGAATTTTTAACTTCAAAAGATTATCTCAATATTCCTTTAGAACGCTTGGCTTTTTCGGTGTTTGCCGGTGATGCCGACGCCCCGCGCGATGAACAGGCCGCGGAAATTTGGAAGTCTTTGGGTGTGCCAGAAACACGCGTTGTTTACCTTCCCAAAGAAGACAATTGGTGGATTGCCGGTAATACCGGCCCCTGCGGCCCGGATACGGAAATGTTTTACTGGATAGACGACGGCACGCCGGCGCCGGCCAATTTTGCGGCAACTAAAAATGATAAACGCTGGGTGGAAATTTGGAACGATGTTTTTATGCAGTTTGAAAAAAAGGCGGATGGGACTTTAACGCCTTTGGAAAAGCCCAATGTGGATACCGGTATGGGGCTTGACCGGACTTTGGCGGTTTTGAACGGCGAACAATCTGTTTACGATACGGAATTGTTTAGGCCTATGTGGGAAGTTTTGTCGCTGAACCAGGACATAATGACCAACGACGAAGTCCGCAAGGCCAGAATAATTTTAGACCATGTCCGCGCTTCCGTTTTTATAGTGGCGGACGGAGTGGAGCCATCCAATAAAGACAGGGGATACGTTTTGCGTAAACTATTGAGGCGCGCTTTGGTCATGGGGCGGCTGTTAAATTTACAACGTCACTGGTTGAAAGCTCTAATTGGAAAAGTCGCGGCGGAATATAGCGAGGCCTACCCGGATTTATTAGATAAATCGGAGCATATGTTTAGCGTGATAGAAGGGGAACAACAA
>CAIVSE010000003.1 GCA_903908535.1 Candidatus Doudnabacteria bacterium | reverse complement strand
GACTTTCTAAATCCATTAGATCCCCTTCCAGCCTGTTTTCCACCGCCGCAATTTTAGATTTTAAATTATATGGCACATTGCGGCTGGGCCAGTAATTTTTGACTATATGCCCCACAAAACCATGGCCGCCGTCTTCATAAACCCAACCATACCAGTACAAGCCCAGCCAAATGCCGTACCAGGCGCCCAGCATAAGCACAATAAACAGGGTAAAATAATCCACAGCCATCAAATCTATAAAGGACAGGCCAAAGCTAAAGGTTTGATAATTGCCATAAAGTAACATTAAATAAACAAAGGCCAAAATTTGCTGGAGGATTAAAAACAGCAGCGCCCCCATAATGGCACACAAAAAGATATACAAAGATTTTTTGGCGGTCATGTTTGTTTCTTTTAGTTTTTATTAAGTGTATTATAGCAGGATTTCCGCATTCAGCAAGTACGAGGCATTTTCTGCGGATGTTTCGAGACGTACTTTAGTACGGTGAGCAACAACGCAAGGAAAATAACGAAGTAATTGACTGAAAGTCAGCGGTGCGGAAATCCTTTACTACCGCGCGCTTAAGATGCTCTTTTTGTAGCTGTCCAGGTTGTCCAAAGCAATGCCCGTACCGCGGGCCACGCAGAGTAACGGTTCTTCGGCCACAAAACACGACACGCCCACACTTTGGGCAATATATTGGTCCAAATTGCGCAACATGCTGCTGCCTCCGGTCATAACCATTCCCTTATCTATAATGTCCGAAGCCAGCTCCGGCGGCGTGTCCTGTAAAACGGTCTTAACGGCCTTGACAATACCATAAAGTTCGTCCTGGATGGCTTCCACCACCTCGTTGGTGGAAATTGTCACGGTTTTGGGCAGGCCGGCCAGCATATCGCGGCCCTTAACTTCCATTAGCTCCTCTTCGGCCACGCGCATAGCGCTGCCAATAGTAATTTTAATTTCCTCGGCCGTGCGGTCGCCAATGGCAATGCCGTGGCGTTTGCGCACAAAATCTATAATAGCCTGGTCCAGGCGGTTGCCGGCCACGCGCACAGAAGTGGAATTAACAATGCCGCCCAAACTTAACACGGCCACATCGGTGGTGCCGCCGCCAATATCTATAATTAAATTTCCCGAAGCCGAAGCAATGGGGATACCGGCGCCAATGGCCGCGGCCACGGTTTCTTTAATCACGTACGCGGCCTTGGCGCCGGCGGCCTGGGCCGCGTCCACCACGGCGCGACGCTCGGTGGAGGTAATGCCGCCGGGCACCGAGATCATAACTTCCGGCCGAAAAAACCGGATATTGCCCAAAGCTTTATTAATAAAATAACGGAGCATGGCTTCGGTGACGCGATAGTCGGCAATCACTCCGTCCTTCATGGGCCGGCTGGCCACAATGGTGTCCGGCGTGCGTCCCAGCATTTCCTTGGCTTCCTGGCCCACGGCTAAAACGCGGTTATCATCCAAAGTAATAGCCACCACGGTTGGCTCGTTAATGATAATCCCCTTGCCCGGAACGTAAACCAAAGTGTTGGCCGTGCCTAAATCAATCCCAATTTTTGTCTCAAACATATGTAGCTATTATAGCCATTCCACCCAATTGTAACAAGACCCAAAATGCGCTAAAATAGGCATATATGGCCAAGAAAACTCGCTACCTGCTCCTCCTCCTGGGTTTTGTATTTTTTATTATATTTACGCCGGTAATGGTGATGTACGTTACCGGCCTGAAATACGACCTTAAAACCGGCCAATTTACCAGCACCGGCATTTTAGCCATCCGCAGTACGCCGTCTTCCGTGGACGTAATTTTAAACGGTAAAAAAACTCGGGGTTCGGACGGCGACATTAAATTTTTAATTCCCGGCGAGTACAATTTGACTTTGGAAAAACCCGGCTACCAGCCCTGGTCCAAACGCTTTTTTGTCCAACAGAACCAGGTGACCTGGGCCAACCCGGTGCCTAATAATTTATTTTTGTTCAAACAAAATACGCCGCCGGTCGCCATTTCCGGCAGTACCACCGATTTCGCGCTGTCAGGCAATAATTTACTTTATCTTACCCCGGTCGGCCTGACTATAACGCCAACCAACGATTATTCCCACAGCCAGACTTTCCCGCTCAAAACCCCGGCCGCCAATATTTTGCCCGCGCCCAACGGCCAAACTTTTATTTTGGGAAATGACGAAGTTTTTAGTTTAGCCGATAAAAAAATCATCGACATTGGAAATTTAATAACCGCGTCCTCCACTTTGGAATTTTCCGATGACAACAGTCTGTACGCTTTGGAAAAAAATTCGGTCTACGAAATAGATTACGCCGGCCTGAAAAAAACTGAATTGGCAAAAAATGCCGCGGCCTTTAGCGTGGTGCTGGGGAATATCTATTATCTCCGGCAAACCGCCACATCAAGCGCGCTGTATATCCAGCCTTTAAGCGGCGGACAGCCGCAGTTGTTGTTGAATAATCTGCCGACCTTCACCAGCGGCCAGATATTCGTCAATTTCCAAAAACAGGTTATGCTGCTGCTGGACAGCTCGCTCTATCAGGCTGCCGGCGTTCCGGTGGTGGCGGCCAATAATATTACAGACAGCAGCTTTGACCAAACCAGCTCAAACCTAATGGTCCTGCGCGGCGGCGAACTGGATTTTTACAACTATTCCGCGCAAAGCTTAAGCTTTATTACGCGCACCAGCCTGCCTTTGAGCAATTTTATTTTAAGGCCGGATTTGGATTACGCTTTTTTCTTTAAGGACGGCTCGCTCCAGGCCCTGGAACTGGATTTGCGGGACCAGCAAAACGAGTACAGTTTTTACCAGGCCCAGCAGCCGGAAAAATTCATTTTGGATTCAGCCGGCAAAAATTTATATATTTTAGATGGCGGGAAATTGCTGGAACAGACTATCCGCTGAAAATATCCAGTATAAATTTAAGATTTCGTTCTGAACTGTAAAAGACTTGCCGTGCTTTATTAGGCCCAAATACGATTGGACGGTTAATTCCTTTGGATTTGTATAAATTTTTTTCAACATCCGCCGTCTTGTGGCCGTCCGAAGCACGCGATGGTGTGGAAAATGTACCCAGCCTAAAAAATCCACGCCGGAAGCCAGAGTTTTGAGAAATAATTTATCAGGATGCAACCGCAGTTTTAGTTTTTCTTTTAAAAAGGATGGGATTTGGGAAATCAAATTTATTAACTCATTTTCGTTGTTGGACATAAATGCAAAATCGTCGGCATAGCGAATGTAATATTTGGCCTTTAGTCTGTGTTTTGCGAACTGGTCAAACCGGTTCATGTAGACATTACAAAAAAGCTGGGAAGTCAGGTTTCCCAAAGGCAGTCCGGCACCAGAAGTTGATGCGAAACTTTCAATGATATTTTGGAGAAGCATCATAATTGCCAAATCAGGAATATACTCGGAAAGTATATTTAGCAGGACTGGATGATCTACGCTGGCAAAAAACTTCCTGATATCGCACTTTAACACCCAAACCGTTCGGGTATTATTTTTACCGACTTTAAGTCCAAAGCTTCTAAGTCTGTTTAGGGCTTTATGCACTCCTTTGCCGTTGCGACAGGAGAATGAGTCAGCAATAAAAGTTCTGTCAAAAAATGGATATAACTGCCGGTAAATTGCGTGGTGTAAAACTCTGTCCCGCACGCTGGCCTTATGAATATTACGAGGTTTGGGGTCGGATATGTTAAAAGCCCTGTACGGACTGTGAATATAAGTAAAATTGGCAAGTTCTTCGGAAAGTTGTACAATATTG
>CAIVSE010000002.1 GCA_903908535.1 Candidatus Doudnabacteria bacterium | reverse complement strand
AATGTTTCCTCGGTCGTCAAATTGAGCGTCCAGAGGAACAATTTCACCCGTCGAAAGATTGGTTATATACTCTTTTTTAAAACCTAAATCTCGGTATTGCTCATCGGTAAAAAAGTAAACCTTACTCTCGCCATTCTCTAATCTTACCGCGTGCAAGATGTTCCAATGAATACTGGTCTTTTTTGATGTAACGCTAGACATTGCTGTTGCTACTATTCTCATTTATCTCACCCCCTTTCAAGGCTATTAATTGTTTAATTGGGTCATACATCTTTTCAAACTGCAACTCTCCGGTATTTTCAAATTTAAAATATGTGTTGTAGCAATTGTACAGTATTTTATCCGGTAGCCACAACTTAAAGCCGTGTGATTTCCTGTCTTCCTTATCCAACTGTCCGATATCAAAGCAGTTCCACCAGTGAAATAACGACAGGCGCGGCCCCTCCGGGAACTTATGTAAATTAATTACGTCATTAACTAATTCCCTGATGACTTTATCTATTCTCGATTCGTGCTGGCTGATGATATAAATGTCCAAGCCGTCCTTACGGTGCTGAGCGACCTTATAATGGAATTCCAGAGGCAAGTCCATAAATGAACGGGAATTTACCCAAATATGGCCCTCGTCCATAAAAATTACACCGCGGTTAATTTTTGGAAATTCCTTTAAGCCCTGCTCTTTGGTTCGGCCCCAGCGGTAAACCTTGCCCCATAAGTCCCGGGGTTTTTGGAAGTCAAAAGTATCCTTAAACCAGTTCCAAAAGTGACGCAGAGGGTTGGTTTTTTCGGCAATGTCCAGGGGCGTATAATCAACATCAAAGTTATAGAATACATCCCTGCCCTGCTTAATAAATTTTCGGCCCAGCGCGACAGAGGTCAAAGTTTTACCCGTGCCTGGCTTGCCGGTAAGTAGATAAATCATGTTTGCTCCTCAAAATCCATTCTCAATTTATTGCTTAAAAACTCGTCAACATACATGTCATAATAAATTTTGTTTTTACTATGCTGTCCCCGGGCAAAATTGGTTACGGAAAACAGAGCCATTTTTAAACAAGACAGGAAAAATTTCCGCTGAAAACTGGAACCAAATTTAACGTCAAACTCAATTGAAATATGCATATTTTTATTTTTCAAATTTTTCTAATCGCCGCTCAATAAGATACCAAAACGCCACGTTGGCCAAGATGCCACAAATTACATAACCGAGAATAAAACCTAAAAGTAAACCTAAAATAAATGACATATTAAATCCTGTTATACCAAGGCTCTGCCTCGGCCTTAATTATTGAATCAAAACTAACTTTAATTCTTCTTTGTGGTTTTGCCCAAGACGCTTCGGCTAGGCGATTTTTCAACTTCATCGACAGGCAGTCAATGCAGGTACAGGGCTGTTTAGTTTCGCTGTTTATTAGAATCATACTTTTTAAAATTAATTTTTATTTTAACTGCCACTACCGCGAATCATGTTATAAATTTTATTAACCATCCGGAGCAGTAAAATTGACCCCTCAATAGTTAGCATTAGGGCAAAAATGGTAAACACCGTGCCGACATCCAAAAACGCATTTACAAAGTTTATGCCGCTAAAGACCATAGTTATGGAACTGGTAACGTTGGAGGGCAAAGAGCTGTAATCCGGAAATAATCCGATAATAAAATTTATTATTGTGTGGAGGACACCTATTAATTGGTCAGTAATCATGACTTTAAAATTTAAATGTTGTTGACTTTCGGTAGGCCCACCAGGCGAATGAGAACCAGGCAAAGGCTTTAAACCACGGGTCCAATGTCGACCTTACGCTATGGACACCGCTGTTGTTGCTGCTGAATGGAATGGTTAAACTGATATGGGTAGATGAGGCCAAAGTTACCGGGATGTTATATGTAAAATCGGTGCTGGTTGCGGCCACGCCGCTTAACTGGTCTTTAAGCTGGTAATAAAAAGCAAAAGGAATTTTATTTTGCATCAACTGGTAGGTATCGTTAACGTCGTCTTTATAATATCGGGGGTTGGGAATTACCAGAGCGTAGAATGCGGTACCCAAACAAAAATTATTTAATCCAATTAATGGGAGATTTAAACATGGGCCATACTGCCGGTCATCCGGCGCGTTTGGGTTGACAGTGGTACCAGCGGTTTGTGCTGCTGAATCGGCCGTAATAGTAAAAGGAATATCGTACATTGTTGTCGTTCCATTTTCCAAATAGACTGTATAGTAAGCGCTTTGGCCATCAGGTAAGGGGTCTGCGTTCATACCAAGCAGGCCGTCACCATCTAAATCAAGACTATCCAAACCAATAAATTCAATTGTGGTGCTGGCGGTGAATCTTGTACTACCTACCCATTGAATGTACTTGATCCGCGAGGTAGCTTTTAACGAATCGTCAGGGACACGAAACCGAAATCTAAATTGCTGTTGTGTATTTGGATTAACTTTAAAAATATGGGAGCCGTTATCTGGCGGATATTCTATGGACAGAAACCAGTCTAAGCCCGAAGATGAACCAGCATAGCCGGTATACTGAACACTTACATACCTTTGGGTGTTAAAAATATTTGGCGGGTTTTCACCCTGCACGCTTTTGTCTATAATCCACACGGTGTTATTTCCGTCCTTTGGAGTAAAGGTTGTGCTAAATGTGTATGAAGAGCTGCAATCTATATTAAATGCCGAGCTAGGGTCAAGTCTTGCTAAAAATGGCGAGTACGAAAGTTCCAATTGGCCGGAACCTGGATTTAAACATTTTCCGCTTATCGTCGTTTTACTTGCCGTACTTAAAAAAGAACTATTAGCCGGGGTGTCGATTATCATCCCACTTGGGGCAACAACGCCATTGTCGAAAACAAAATACAGGTCAGCAATATTGGTACATGGGTGATCACCATAACTGTAATAAAAACATTGGCCATTAGGGTACGTGTTACTTGCTGATCCAAAAACCATTACACTTGCATATGGTTGCGGCAGAACGATCCAATAATATTTTGAAGGATTAAAAACGTGGTTGCCTGAAAAATGAAATGTTATTAAAGCCGGGTAACCAACATACTGGCCGACATCAAGGTAATCGCTCGCCCAATTAGTGTGGCCAGGGCAAGGCTCAAAGGGCCTCATGGAAGCATCGTCACACTGGATTACTTCAACGCCCTCAATATTGTTCCTATCCACTGGATCGGCAGGATAATTAAAATTTAACATCATCTGCAAAGTTGACAGATTCCCGGATATTCCCGTACCTAAAGATTGGTAAATATATGGGCCCGACCCATATAATGTACGGTAAGTGGTATCTTGCGAACTGCCGTCAGTCTGCTGCATTATCACAGAAGCAAAAGAAGTCTTGGGAAAATAAAACCCAACCAATATGAGGAACAAGAATAAAAATTTAGCAACAAAGTTTTTCATATAACACTTACTTAGCGACCCTGGCCACGAACTTTTTTTAATACGAAACCGTAACCGACGAAAGCGCACAAAATTAATATGATATATGGCAGTCCATTACCCATAACTGAAAATAAATTATCTTTTGCCGACTGGCCGGCGGCCTGAGTGGTGGAGGCTATGGCTGGGTCTGCGGCGTGCGGTACCGGGTAATTGCCGCCTGTAATGTTTAAAACAAAATACAAATCTGTTATTCCATAACCTGAACTAAAATTTCCGCCGGAGTAAGTATCAGAACTTGAACCGTAAGTTTTTAAAACCGCATTAGAGCCTACGGGCGGCTCACTGGCGCAATTGGTGTAACAGCGGACGCTTACGGCATAATACTTAGTCGGATTAAAAGTTACGCCATTCGCGGAAGTATATAAAGTCTTAACATTGGAATTAACTAAACCGAATTGTGTTTCCGTACCGGAACAAGAAGAGTTATATACCGCATAAGCAGCATCGTCGTAACAGCGTATTTGCATTGCCGGTCGCGTACCACCAAGACCTGTGGGACTGGTTGCAAAATAAACGGAATAACTTGTTAATGTTCCTGTCAGGCCGGAACCTAATTTTTGGATTTTTACGGACGTACCGCTTATTGGTCCGCTCATAACGGAACTGTCCGTCTGTTGGATGACCACAGCCTGGGCTTTACACGTAATAAGGAAAGTAGCGGATACAAATAAAATTGTGAAGAAAGTTTTTTTCATAATCGGAGAGGAGGGAGCAGGGTTGTTAGCCTGCTCCCCCGCTAACTTAGTGAGCCTGGCCTTTGACCTTTTTCCACACGAAGCGGAAAGCCAGGAAAGCCGCGCCTACAACCACAATGTAGGGAATGGAGGCAGCCAAGGTGGCCAGGAGGTTATCCTGGGTAGACTGGCCCACAGCCTGCGTGGTGGAAGCCACAGCGGGATCCGCGGCCGCCCGGGCAATGCCTGCAAACAGGCTCATACCAAGAGCGGAAACAGCGGAACCAATAACGACAAGTTTGGTTTTAATCTTGTTCATTTTGTTATTTCCTTTTTTTAATTACTAATTTGACTATGCCGACCATAAAGCCCAAGATAGTACCAAATGTTATAGCGTAGGACAGTACGTTGAAAATCAACGTATAGTTTCCGATATAGCAGGTGAGGTCTGGTAGAGATGGACACATAGTTTTTTAAAATTAAATTACCTCGTCAAACATCCAGGCCATAAATATGTATATGGCCAAATAGAACATCAGCGGCACGGCGTAATATTGGTAAATGTAAGAAATTAAAATATTCATCGGTCAAAAATTAATAATGCGGCAATTAAAACTAAAAAGAATAATATGGCACCGGAAAGGAAAGTCTGTAATCTAAAATACTCGTTGAGCACCCTAACGCCATTATCAGTAAGTAAGAAAAGGGTAGAAGTTGCCGTTGAAGTTGTAGTTAATAAATCCATAAATTTTTTCATAGGAGGGCCGGCAGTTCACCGTTACCAGCCCAACCCCACTAGTAGGTTAATTAAGTTATCCACAGGTTTTTTCGAAATTTTTGCCAAAGTTGCATGTGCATAACAACAAAAAAACACTCATGAAATGAGTGTTTTGATGTAAGTTTAAGTTGTGTCCTAAACGTGCGTGACTAGCGTTTCGCCCACTGGGGTGAACGGCGGGCTCTCTTAAGGCCCGGCTTCTTGCGTTCTTTCTTGCGGTCGTCGCGGGTTAACATGCCGTTCTTTTTTAAAACTTTGCGGATGTCTTCGGAAAGCGTACCCAGTGCCGTGGCAATACCGTGGCGCAGAGCGCCGGCTTGGGAATTTACTCCTCCGCCGTTAATGTGGGCCACAAAATAATAATCTTTATTCAGGCCAGTTAAGTTTAACGGTTTAAGCGCTTCATCCTGATGGTAGCTGTAAGAAAAATACTGTTCAAACGGCTTTTTGTTGACCTGGGATTTTTCCTGGCCCATGAACAAACGCACATTGGCAATGGCGGTTTTACGGCGGCCGGTGGCAAAGACATATCTGCCTTGTTTAATTTCCGGCTTTAAGGTGGTAACCATAACCTCCGCGGCGACTTCGGCGGGCTGAACCACTTTTTGTTCTTTGGGTTCTTTATGTTCCTTAACGGCATGGTGAACAACAGGCTCCTTCTTTTTTATAGGAGTAGCGCGTGGTTTTCTTGGCGCCTTAGCTGCAGCGGGTTTTTTTGTGGTAGTAGGCATATTTAAAGCTTCTTATCTATCTTATAATTATGGACGGCCCCCGTCACCAGTTTCAGGCGGGAAATTAAAGTTTTTCTGAATTTAACGTCATCCAGCATATTTAAGACCGCGCGCTTTAAAACCTGGTCCGGATGCTTTTGCATCTCGGTTTTTAAAGTGGTGGATTTAAGGCCGCCCAAATAACCGCTGTGGCGGTAATATTTTTTTTGTTCCATTTTCCGGCCGCTGAATTTTAACTTTTCCACGTTAGTGGCCACCACAAAGTCACCCAGGTCCATATGCGGGGTGAAGCTGCGCTTGTGCTTGCCGCGAAGGACGTTGGCAATATCGCTGGCCACGCGGCCCATGGCTTTTTGGGAAGCGTCGACTTCGAACCACTGGCGCTTAATATCTTTTTGTAACGGTAAGGTTGAGGATTGCGGTTTCATGGTATTATTCAACAAGCTCCAAAACAGCTTTGCTGTTTCCGGCTTTGGGGTTATTCAATTTAATTAAACGGGTATAGCCGCCTTTGCGTTCTTTGTACTTGGGGCCTAAAACTTCTATGGCCTTTTTGGCGGCCATGGGACTCAATTTGGAAAGCAGCAGGCGGCGGGAATGCAGAGAGCTGTCTTTGGCCTGGGTAATGGCTTTTTCCACGTAAGATTTGGCGGCGCGGGCATTGGCGTAGCCGGTTTCAATGCGCTCGTAAAGCACCACCGAAGACGCTACCGTTCTCAATAGCTTCCTGCGGCTGTCCATACCTTTGCCAATTTTCTTCTTCTTCTGATGCCTCATATTAATTTCTCCCTAAAAATTCTAAAATCTCTTTAATAGTTTTGTCACCCAGACCGTCTAAATTGCCAATGGCCTCCGTGGATAAATTTTGCAAAGCCACCAGCGTGATAATACCGTTCTTGTTTAAGGCGTTCTTGGCGCGCGTGGAAAGCGCGGTGGCCTCAATTTCATTTTCGCCGCCTTCCTGCGGTCCAGCCGCTTCTTCCATGGCCATTTCCCCCGCGGCGCTTTCCATAGCCGGCATAGCGGCCTCGCCGCTAAAAACCATGGTAAAGTGGTCAACCAAAATGTGGGCGGCAATGTCAAACGCTTCACCTCCGGGTATGGTGCCGTCGGTT
>CAIVSE010000001.1 GCA_903908535.1 Candidatus Doudnabacteria bacterium | reverse complement strand
GACAAAAGAGCGCTAACGGTAAATTTTGACATAAAAGAAATATTATGGATGCGGTTCAACATATGTCCAACTGTCCTTAGGCACTGCGCAAAGACCTGTTAATTTGTTGACTTTTAAAGCACGAAAGTAAATTTTTAGACCAACAGATATTAATCCTCCGATAAGGGTATCAAATTCCGGTTTCATATCGTAAGGGGCAGCGTTTGACGTGACAATTGTAAGGAAACGCCAAGGTACATTTGTTTTTTTGGAAGATTGATAATAAGGAGCTGCAACGAAATATTTTAAAAATTCGTTGGCATTGTCCTGTGTCCATGTAATAGGCTCAGGCCAACTAACGCCGTATGTATATGGTGACCCAGCTGTCCATGGGTCGGATAAAAGGGCATAATTCTGTGGTGAAGCTATAAACAAGGAACTGGCTGGAAAAATATTCATATTTAAATACATGAACAACTGAAAAGCATTTGGATGATAAGTATTACCCATATTGTCAGTCCAAGTATAGGTTACTGCTTTTGAGGTATAAAGATTCTTAATAATTGATGAAGCACTTCGCCAATAGTCCACACAAGATAACCAGCGTGTTTTATACGTTTGTTTTTTTGCTGTAAAAGAATTTATAGGATAAACAAAGTTTCGTAAAAAGGGCGATACTGCGTTAGAAGATGCAACGGCATTGCCGAGCCTGCCTTTAAACTCTAAAAATAAACCGCTAGTTGTGTATTTCATGATTGGTGAATTTAAGTGATTAAAAAAAAAATAAAGAGGGCTAAACTCTACAATAGCCCACTTTATTTAAGGTATTTAGCTTAATAAAGCTGAACACTGCAGAGGCTGACCTGCTTCACCTGTTACGGTGTTAATGAAGTAAGCCCTGAAATAAATGGTTTTTCCGGCTGCATATTTTGTCCCAAACTTTGCTTGGTACGCAGTGGTTAAAACGTGCGGTGTGGTATCAGCCGCAGCAAGTACAGCAACCTGACGAAAATCAGATTCTTTGACCTTGCGTGACACTGGTACCGGAGCGGTGGCTTCCATGACGACTGCGCTTCCTGCGGGAATTGGCGAAGCTGCAAAAGCGATGGAGATTGCACCGTCATGAACACCGGTTGCGGAAAAGGCAGTCCAAATACCTGAACCGGCAAGGATCGGAGCATCAAGTATGGGAGCGATTCCAGCATTGATTAAATGGTTATTCAACCGCTGGAAAATAGCTATCCCGGAATAAGTGAATTTATCACCGAAAACGTTGGAACCCTTCATGTGGCTTGCGAGAGTATTCCAGCCTAGAACTTGAGCTGCGCTTAGCGTAGCCCAAAGTGACATAACATTGGTGAAACGAGCTTTACAGTTGTTTCTTGCGTTACTCGGTGATTGTGGTGGTTTTGCTTTGCGTGCAAGGTTTAAACCATACTGACCTCTACGAAATACGCTGCCGTTTGACTTGCCGGAGATACTTCCAATAAATGCACTAGGAACGATTTTTGTCATGATTGAAAATTTTTTAGTTAAACAATAATTGTTGATGAAAATATAGGTTGACCGGCAAGGCCGGAGGCTCTATCAATGAATATGGCTTTGACGAAAAGTTTATTTCCGGTGGGACCTGGCGTCCAGGTTCTGGCCGAGTAAATAGGCTCAATATCATCACCTGAAAGAAAACTATCATCGAGTAACGTTAATAAACGGAATTGATGAAAGGCACGAGTAATGCCAGCACTGAGACCGGTGGTTAGCCATAATTTTACTTTATGTGCCGGTGAAATAGCCGGTGTAAAGTTTAAAATTTTACTATCCGGTGCAGTTGTTGCAATAATAGAAAGACTTTCAAAAAGTGGCACATATGTTGGAAGTGGTGGGGTAGTGATAGTTGGGTCGCCACATAAGAACCGGTTCATGTTGGTACCGCAAAAAAAGTTCATACCAGACTGGTAGTATTGTTGTCCCATGGAATCACGGCGAATAAACAAACGACAGCCTTCGTTCCATGCTTTACGCTCAGATTCGAGTAAGGCGCTCCATTGAGCCGATAATAATTCTGACTGATTTCTGATAGTGTGCCAGTAAGGAGAGTTGTTAGCCGGCGTGTCTCGGCGTTCCCTGAAAAAAAGACCATAGCGATTGTGACTGGCGACTATGTCGCCGCACTTGCCCTGAGCGTCAGAGATTAAAGCACTTAGGACAAATTTCATTTTATTCGCTTCCGGCTACTGTGGCAGATTGTGAAACGGCAGCGGCTACGGCACCCCCGACAATTAAATAGCCTCCTACGGTTACGATTATAGCGGGCAATGCAATAGGAATGGACACTATGGTAGTACCGACAGCTGTGAGAATTAACCCAATATTTCGGATTACTTGAAACCATTTAGGAGTGTTTGAAGCCATTCGATTGATAAGTGTTTTCATAAAAATACGGTTTAAATTATAAACTGGTTGCAGGAAATAGGGCAAATTTCAACGAACTTAACCAACTTGGATAAAGATGTTGCCATGACAAAGATAGTTAAAAAATGCTAAGGAGACGGAATAATTCATCGGTAAATTTGCGCAATCATCAAAAGCGATTTAGACGGGCGAGCAGTTCGACAATCTGGAAGGTGTCCACAAGGTCGCCCGTCAGAAGTTCGTCAAACGAGCGGTCGGTCGTCAATATGAAATGCCGAACGACCGCACCCCACCGGAGGGTAGCACCTGAAACTAAAAACTTGGCTTTGAGACTTTTATTTAACATAATGTCTATTATATGAGAAGTTGAAAGCTGCCCACACCCATGGCCGGACGTGCGACTAGATTTTTTGGAAGGCCGGCCATTCACTTTTTTTTCACACGCTTGCCCTGTGTGTTGGGGCGCGTTAAATGAGATGGGCAGTAGGGTAGGCGTTTTTTTTGTGGGGAGGATATTGGGAGGGGTGACTTGTTATATAATATACATTATGTTATATAATAGGAACTTAGCCAAGTTTTTAGTTTCAGGTGCTACCCTCCGGTGGGGTTCCACTGCAGTTAATCGGAGTTACCGGACTTTCATTTTTCTTCGCCACTTTACCTTTTTATGTTTTAATTATATCTTAGGGCTGTATTATCTATGCATCGTTTCGACTTTAGTTTTGTTTTCAATTCATAGCATCATTTTTATTTTTTGTGCCAATTATCGTAATATTATTTTTTATCATTTTACTATTATACTATCCTAATATCAATGTTTTCAAGCTGTTTATTTTTTATTCATGTGTATTTTCTTAGCCACTTTGTTATTTATTATTTTTTCTATATTATTCTATGACTGTATTATCTATCCATCGTTTAGACTTTAGTTTTGTTTTAAATTCATAGCATCATTTTTATTTTTTGTACCAATTATCGTAATATTATTTTTTATCATTTTACTATTATACTATCCTAATATCAATGTTTTCAAGCTGTTTATTT